>NZ_JAKGBU010000028.1:0-27093 GCF_021555155.1 Rhizobium alarense | reverse complement strand
CTGCGACATCGTCGAGGAAGAAACCGGCGATGATCGCCGTGGCCGGCGCGAGAAGCAGGGCGAGCGCCAGCGCCAGTCCGAGGCTTGCGAAGATGCCGAGGACGAAGGTGAGCCATCCCGCCCAGTCCGGCACGTCGGGCATGGCGGCGGCAAGCCAGGGCATCGCGAAGGCGAGAAAACTCTCCCGGAGCGCGAACCAGAGCACGACGAGCACCAGCGCCGTCAGCCCCAGGACCTTCCAGAACACGCCGCGCGTCTCGGGCGCGAAAAGGTTGGCGAGCGAGAGCCGCGCCGCTTCGAGGATCATCCGGCAGTCTCCTGTTTCAATCCGGCATGTAGGGCGCGCAAAACCGTTGCGCAAGGCAGCGTCCCGCCCTCTGTGTTAAGCACCCGTTAAACGGCCGGGCCTAGACTCTTTCCCGCACGAAACCCGGATGTCCTGGCCTCCGGTCCCGCATGACGCGCCGATCGTGCCGCCGCAAGCCGGCATGACATCGTGTCGCAACCCGGCGGGACGGCGGGGTCGAGACGTGGCGGGTCCGCGCGGATCGCGGCCAGGCATTCAGAACATCGATTGGGGACTTGTCATGCGTAATCTCAGGATCAGCCGGCTCCTGCCTGCCCTCTTCGTGCTGATGGTGGTGCTGGGCATTGTTCAGGGTCTCGTGGCCTTTCGTTCGCTCTCCGCGATGACCGGCCACATCGAGCGCATCGGCGACGAGCGCATGCCGCAGATGAGCGCCATCCTGAGGCTCAGCAACGCGTTCTCCGAGCTCAACGCGACCTATTCCGAACACCTGCTTTCGATGGATCCCGACCGGATCACCGCGATCGAGGCCAAGATCAAGGAGCGCGCCGTAGCGCTCGGCGGCATGCTCGACGCCTATGCGGCGGCCAACAGCGCCGATCCGGAGGCGACGAAGACCGTGGCCGCCATCAAGGAAACGCTCGCCACTTATCTCAGGGATTCCGAACAGCTCATCCAGTTTTCGGCGATCGCCGCCAAGGGTCCGGCACAGGACGTCTACAACGGCGCGATGAAGACCGGGGCCGAGGCGATCGAGGCGGCCCTCCAGGGCCTGATCGCCGGCAACGAGGCGATCACCGACGCGACCATCGCGACGGCACGGGCCGAGCACGGCAACGCCTTCACGCTGACGCTCGTGTCGCTCGCCCTGTCCGTCGGCCTTGCCACTGCCGCGATCTTCCTCGTCAACCGCCGCGTCGTGAACCCGCTCAACGGCATTGCCGGGGCGATGAAGCGGCTGGCGACCGGAGACACCGCCGCGCAGATTCCCCATGCCGACCGCACCGACGAGATCGGCGAAATGGCAGCCGCCGTCGCCGTCTTCCGCGACAACGCCGCCGAACGGCAGCGCCTGGAACGCCAGACCGAAGCCGACCGTACCGCCGCCGAGAACGCCCGGCAGGCCCGCGACGCCGAGCGCACCCGCGACAGCGGCAAGGTGCAGGCGGCCGTGCAGGCGCTCGGCGAGGCGCTTGGCCGGCTTGCGACGGGCGACGTGACCTGCCGCATCGACACGCCCTTCGACGGCGACCTCGACAGGCTCCGCGTCGATTTCAACGATTCCGTCGGCCGCCTGAACGATGCGCTGCGCGAGGTGGGCGAGAACGCCCGCGCCATCAATGCCGGCGCCAGCCAGATCCGGGCGGCAGCCGACGACCTGTCGCGCCGCACCGAGCAGCAGGCAGCGTCCGTGGAGCAGACCGCCGCGGCACTCGAAGAGATCACCACGGCCGTCAAGGATTCGACCAGACGCGCCGAGGAAGCCGGCTCGCTGGTTGCCCGCACCCGGACAGGCGCGGAAAAATCGGGCGAAGTGGTCCGCCGCGCCATCGCGGCGATGCAGGCGATCGAGAAGTCGTCCGGCGAGATCACCAACATCATCGGCGTCATCGACGACATCGCCTTCCAGACGAACCTGCTGGCGCTCAATGCCGGCGTCGAGGCGGCGCGCGCCGGCGAGGCCGGCAAGGGCTTCGCGGTCGTCGCCCAGGAGGTGCGCGAACTCGCCCAGCGCTCCGCCAGGGCCGCCAAGGAAATCAAGGACCTGATCACCACGTCCGGCCAGCAGGTCAGGAACGGCGTGTCGCTCGTCGGCGACACGGGCCAGGCGCTGCAGACGATCGTCGTCGAGGTGCAGGAGATCAACGGCCATGTGCAGGCGATCGTCGAGGCGGCCCGCGAACAGTCGACGGGCCTTCAGGAGATCAACACCGCCGTCAACACCATGGACCAGGGCACGCAGCAGAATGCCGCCATGGTCGAGGAGACGACGGCCGCGAGCCACGGCCTCGCCGCCGAGGTGAGCGCGCTGAACGCCCTCATCTCCCGCTTCAACGTCGGCGCGACCGGTGGCGTCGCGGGCGTCGGCCATGGCACGCGCCCCGCGCCCCATCTGCATGTCGTGACGGCGACACCGGCCATGCCGGCAACGTCTACGAAGGTGCCGGAACGGCGCTCGCCCGGCCAGTGGAACGTCAAGCCGGCAGGCGAAGGGTCGCGCCCCGTGTCCTCCCCGGCGCAGGCGCTCGGTCAGAAGCTCGCAGGCGCTCTCGGCGTGAAACAGGAATCGTCTGATAGCAACTGGGAAGAATTTTAAGGTCTGCTTGTACGTCGGTTTCACTCAACTTCTTATTTCGTGGAGAAGATGCTCGATCCATAAAATCAGCCCCGCAACATCCTCGGGTCGTATTGTCGAGCTACCATGTTCGAGTGGTTTCGTATCGAGGGACATTCCAGCGAAATCAACGCATTACCGACGTGCCATTGAGATGAGCTTATTGACGCGTTGACTTCACCGAGCTTGCGCCCTAGTTTCCATGAAAACAACAAAAAGAAGATTGAGCGTTTTCATGGCGTTATCTGAAAACAACCGATCTTGAGGAGCCACTAATGCCGGACCTTAAAACCCAAGAGTCGCTGCTGAAGTCGTTACGTATTGCCGCGGCGCGAAGCAAGTTGACGCCGGAAGAGCTTTACAAGCAGAGAGTGTCATTTATTATGGGATCGCTTTCCGATTCCAGTACGCTCACGCGTGCCCAAGTCACGAAGGCGCTGGCCGACATCGAAGGACGCAAGAGCGCATAGTGATCCTGTTCGAGCTGACACGTAGCGAAGAACATCCAGCTTATCAGCGAATGGCGATTGCCAATGGCAATCGCCATTACGATTTTTTGAGGTCGCTTGTGGTTGCGTCACTTGACGTAGGGCGGCCATTTCTGTCGCAGCACATCATGAAGGCGCTGAACTTTCATGCAATTGCGTGCCTGCACACAAATGCCGGCGAGTACCGTCCTTGCCCTGTGCACGTAGGCGACTATCAACCCCCGGAACATTATCAAGTCGGCCCGCTTATGGACGACTTTGTGAATTTCGTGAACCGTAGTTGGGACGATCAGGTCGATCCGGTGGTACTCGCGACATATGTGCTTTGGCGCCTTAATTACATTCATCCATTTATAAATGGGAATGGCCGCACTGCACGTGCCGCTTGCTATTTTGTTCTGTGTGTAGCCGCCGGCAGTTGGCTGCCTGGTGAGACCATCTTGCCAGAGCTATTGCGTATGAGGCGTGTAGATTATGTTGCCGCCTTGAAAGTTGCCGACTCCTCATTCGAGAGTACAGGTCAACCGGATCTTAGTAGACTTCACGAAATCGTGTCCATACTTCTGTCGCAACAGCTCGAAAGCGCAGCTCCATCTGGGGACGGTGACGTCAGCGATGAATCCAATGAAGAGGGCCTTGAAGACTAAATGTCGTGAGGTGGATAGCGATGCGTATTGCCGCGGAAGTCACGCACGCGGAAACAGCCCTCGTCTGCTTCCTCGACGGCGGAGGCGCTCGCCACCGCCTTGCCGTGACCGCCCGGAATGTCGAGCACATAGGTCGGCTGGCAGAGGCCGGAGACGTGACCGCGCAGGGCATCGACGATCGCCCGGCCCTCGGCAAGCGACAGCCGGAAATGCGAGGTGCCGGGCGCAAGGTCGGGGTGATGCAGGTAATAGGGCTTGATGCGGTTCTCGACAAAAGTCCGCATCAACTCGGCCAGCACTGCTGCATCGTCGTTGACGCCCCTGAGCAGAACCGTCTGGCTGATCATCGGGAAACCGGCGTCGATCAGCAGGGCGCAACCGGCCTTCGCTTCGGCCGTCATCTCGCGCGGGTGGTTGGCGTGCAGCGCGACATAAACCGTTTTCCCGGCGGTCTTCAGCGCTGCGACCAGCGCCTCGTCGATACGGGCGGGATCGACCACCGGCACGCGCGTGTGGAAACGCACGACCTTGACATGGGCGATCCCCGAGAGCCGCGCCATGATCTCCGCCAGCCGCCGCGGCGACAGGACGAGCGGATCGCCGCCGGTCAGGATCACCTCCCACACCTCGGGCCTTTCCGCGATATAGCCGACCGCCCTGTCGAGCGCGTCCGGCGTCAGCGTGCCAAGCCCCTCCGGCCCCACCATCTCGCGACGGAAGCAGAAGCGGCAATAGACAGGGCAGACATGAACGGCCTTGAGCAGCACCCGGTCGGGATAGCGGTGCACGATGCCCTCCACCGGGCTGTGCACGAGATCGCCGATCGGATCGGCCCGCTCCTCCGGCAGAAGCGCCAGTTCCGCGGCATCGGGAACGAACTGGCGGGCGATCGGATCGGCCGGGTCGTGGCGATCGATGAGCCCGGCAACCGTCGGCGTCACCGCGACGGCATAGCGCTCCGCGACCGCATGAAGGGCCTGTCGCGACCGGCCCGGCGCAAGCAGGCCGGCGGCGGCGAGTTCGTCGACGGTCGTCAGCGGCCGGCCCGGGCTCATGGCGCCGTCTCCGCGACGGGCGCCCAGAGCACCTGCTCGATGCGCGCCGCACCGGTCGCCAGCATCACCAGACGGTCGAAGCCGAGCGCGATGCCGCTCGCCGCCGGCATCAGCGCCAGCGCAGCGAGAAAATCCTCGTCGATCGGGTAGGTTTCGCCATAGACCCGCTGCTTCTCCGCCATTTCCGCCTCGAAACGGCGGCGCTGTTCGACGGCATCGGTCAGTTCGCCGAAAGCGTTGGCGAGCTCGACGCCGCAGGCATAGAGTTCGAAGCGCTCGGCAACGCGCGGATCGTGCGGCGCCGGCCGGGCGAGCGCCGCCTCCGAGACCGGATATTCGCAAAGGATCGTGGCGCGGCCGAAGCCGAGCTCGGGCTCGACGCGCTCGACGAGAACCCGGCTGAAGAGATCGGCCCAGGTGTCGTCCGGCGCGACGCGAAACCCCGCATCGGCCGCGCGGGCGGCAAGCCCGCCGAGGTCGCAGGCACCGTCGGGCGCTACCGTCGCCAGCAGGTCGATGCCGGCGAAGCGCCGGAAACCGTCCGCCACCGTCAGCCGCTCCGGCGCCGCGAAGGGATCGCAGGTGCGGCCGCGATGACGGAAGAGGTCGGCGCCGGCGGTGCGGGCCGCAAGGGCGAGCATCGCGGCGCAGTCCGCCATCAGCACATCGTAGCCCTCGCCCGCGCGGTACCATTCGAGCATGGTGAATTCCGGATGGTGCAGCGGTCCGCGTTCACGGTTGCGGCAGACATGGGCGAAACAGGCGATGCGCCGTTCGCCCGCCGACAGCAGCTTCTTGCAGGCGAATTCCGGCGAGGTGTGGAGATAGAGTTGCGTCACCGCACCGGAATGGCCGACCGCCTGCGTGGCGAAGGCGTGCAGATGCGCCTCGTTGCCGGGCGAGACCTGCAGCGCCGGCGTATCGACCTCGACGAAGTCCCGTTCGGCGAAATAGGCCCTCAGTGCCGCCTGGATGCGGTTGCGCGCGACAAGAAAGGGCCGGCGGTCGGCATGGACATCGGGTGTCCACCAGGGAGACGGTTTCTGAGGCGTTGCGGTCATGGCGAGTTTCTTGGCGCATTCCGAGCGACACGCTGGCCTTTTGCCGGAATATGCGGTAGTTGCGGCCCCAATCCGCATTGCCGCGTCCGGGGCTTCATCAGCCGTCCTTACGACGCGGCCCGATCAGTTACAAGGAAGACTTATGGTAAAGGTCATCGCTTCTTCCGTCCGCAAGGGCAACGTGCTCGACGTCGACGGTAAGCTCTACGTGGTTCTGACGGCACAGAACTTCCATCCCGGCAAGGGTACGCCGGTGACGCAGGTGGACATGCGCCGCATCTCCGATGGCGTGAAGGTCTCCGAGCGCTACCGCACGACGGAGCAGGTCGAGCGCGCCTTCGTCGAGGACCGCGAGCACACCTTCCTCTATGAAGACGGCGACGGCTTCCATTTCATGAACCCGGAAAGCTACGACCAGGTAACGATGTCCGTCGAGGACATCGGCGACCTCAAGGCCTATCTTCAGGAAGGCATGGCGGTCATCCTCTCGATCCACGAAGGCATCGCGATCGCGATCGACCTGCCGCGCCATGTGACGCTGGAGATCACCGAGACCGAACCGGTCGTCAAGGGCCAGACGGCGTCCTCGTCCTACAAGCCCGCGATGCTGTCGAACGGCGTGCGCACGCTCGTTCCGCCGCACATCCAGGCCGGCACCCGCGTCGTGATCGCGACGGAAGACGGCTCCTACGTCGAGCGCGCCAAGGACTGACGGTCCGCGGCCGCCCGCAGCGTTTCGCCCGGGCGGCTTTTCCCCTTCCAAACCCGTCAGAATCCGTTATGACCGACTCCCGGCTCTTACCCCAACGAGACGGACGGTTTCTTCATGACGAAATTCGACGTGCTGACGGTCGGCAACGCCATCGTCGACATCATCGCGCGCTGCGACGACGGCTTCATTGCCGACAACGGCATCATCAAGGGCGCGATGAACCTTATCGATGCCGAGCGTGCCGAATTCCTCTATTCCCGCATGGGGCCGGCTCTCGAGGCGTCCGGCGGCAGCGCCGGCAACACGGCGGCGGGCGTCGCCAATTTTGGCGGGCGCGCCGCCTATTTCGGCAAGGTCGCCGATGACCAGCTCGGTGAGATCTTCACCCACGACATCCGCGCCCAGGGCGTGCATTTCGAGACGAAGCCGCTCGATCGTTTCCCGCCGACCGCCCGTTCGATGATCTTCGTCACCGAGGACGGCGAGCGCTCGATGAACACCTATCTCGGCGCCTGCGTCGAACTCGGCCCCGAGGACGTCGAGCCGGACGTGGTGGCAGATGCCAAGGTCACCTATTTCGAGGGCTATCTCTGGGATCCGCCGCGCGCCAAGGATGCGATCCGCGAATGCGCCCGCATCGCGCATGAAAACAGGCGCGAAATGTCGATGACGCTGTCGGACAGCTTCTGCGTCCACCGCTATCGCGGCGAATTCCTCGATCTCATGCGTTCCGGCACGATCGACATCGTCTTCGCCAACCGGGCCGAGGCGCTGGCCCTCTACGAGACCGGCGATTTCGAGGAAGCCCTCACGAAGATCGGCCGGGACTGCAAGCTCGCCGCCGTGACGATGAGCGAGGAAGGTTCGATCATCGTGAAGGGCGACACGCGCATCAAGGTCGATGCGATCGAGGTCAGCCGCATCACGGACACGACCGGCGCCGGCGATCTCTACGCAGCGGGCTTCCTCTACGGCTATACGAACGGCCGGTCGCTTGCCGACTGCGGGCGCCTCGGCAGCCTGGCTGCCGGCATCGTGATCGAGCAGATCGGTCCGCGCCCGATGATCTCGCTCGCGGATGCGGGAAAGAAGGTCGGCCTGCTCTGAGGCCGGCGGCTACTTGAAGGCCTCGCCCGGATAGGCGCCCCAGAGCTCCGACTGGGCGATCCAGCCATCGGTTCCGTCGACGTCGGCATGGCACCAGTCGCCGTTGCACTCGCCGACATGCACGATGACGCCCGGCGCGAGCTTGGCGACGACGGCGCTCGTCGACTGCGCGTCACGGCGCATGTTGACGAAGATGTCGTCGCCCTTGCCGCGCATCCAGGGAGCGGCGATCGCCGTGCGATCGCCGGAGAGCAGTGCCTGGTTCACCCAGCCCTCGGTGCCGTCCGCGTCGCGGACCCGGCGCCAGTTGTCGTATTCCTGGATGATCTCCACCGGGATGCCGGACTTCAGGTAGCGCCAGGCGATCGCATAATCGATGCTCGGTCCGACGCGCAGATTGACGCTGCGTGCCTTGATGCTGACGAAGCGCGGCAGCGGCAGGCCGCTCGGCCCCTTGCCGGCCTGGGCCTCCGCCGAGGATACGGCGGTGAAGGCCGTCGCCAGTCCGGCGACGGCGGCAAGGCAGATTCGCAGGATGTGGTTGCGCATGACAAGATCCGTTCCGGTCGCGACAGGCAATTCCCGGCCAGGCCGCCGTCCGCCATCATTCCACCGGCCGCAGCGTTGCGCGGATTGTCTTCGTGGCCGGGTCTGGTAGAAATTGCCCCTGATGGCGCAATCCTTGCCCATCTTGGTTAACAACCCGTTGACGGAACGGTCCCTAAATCGATGACGAACAAGCGGAAGCCCAGGGTCTACATCACGCGTCGCCTGCCGGACGTGGTGGAAACGCGCATGCGGGAACTGTTCGACGCGGAACTCAACATCGACGATGTCCCGCGCACGCAGCCGGAACTCGTCGCCGCCGTGAAGAGCGCGGACGTGCTGGTGCCGACCGTCACCGACCGCATCGACGAGGCGCTCATCGAGCAGGCAGGGCCGCAGCTCAAGCTGATCGCCAGCTTCTCGAACGGCGTCGACCACATCGACGTCGACGCGGCCGCCCGCCGCGGCATCACCGTCACCAACACGCCGAACGTGCTGACCGAAGACACCGCCGACATGACGATGGCGCTGATTCTCGCGGTGCCGCGCCGGCTTGCCGAGGGGGCGCATCTGCTGACGGACCGCAAGGGCGAATGGGCCGGCTGGTCGCCGACATGGATGCTCGGACGACGCATCTGGGGGAAACGCCTCGGCATCATCGGCATGGGACGAATCGGCACCGCCGTCGCGCGCCGCGCCAAGGCCTTCGGCCTGTCGATCCACTACCACAACCGCAACCGCGTCCACCCGGACACGGAAGAGGCGCTGGAAGCGACCTACTGGGACAGCCTCGACCAGATGCTGGCGCGCGTCGACATCGTTTCCGTCAACTGCCCGTCGACGCCCGCCACCTACCACCTGCTCTCCGCCCGGCGCCTCGCGCTGCTGCAGCCGACGAGCTACATCGTCAACACGGCGCGCGGCGGCATCATCGACGAGGCGGCCCTCATCAAGTGTCTGCGCGAGGGCCGGATCGCCGGTGCCGGTCTCGACGTCTTCGAGCACGAGCCGGCGGTCGACGCGAAACTCGTCAGGCTCGCCGCCGAAGGCAAGGTCGTGCTGCTGCCGCATATGAGCTCGGCGACGATCGAGGGACGCATCGACATGGGCGAGAAGGTTGTCATCAACATCCGCACCTTCTTCGACGGCCATCGGCCGCCGGATCGCGTGCTGCCCGGCCGAGGCTGAAGTCTCAGGTGACATCCGGATCACCTGCAGTGTTCCGGTATTTTGTTTTTGCCGCATTATCCGACGCCGAAGCGGGGATCGCCTCGGTCAGAGCCGTTTCGTCATCTCGATGGACGTCGTGCGATCGTATCCGGGATGCCGGTTCTCGGCCGTCATCTCGAAGCCCCATCGCATGAAGCATCGATGGTTCTCGACGAGTTCGACCCGTGTTTCGAGGCGGAGCGCGGGCAATCCACGCGCTTCCGCTTCGCGCTCCGCCGCGGCCATCAGCGCACGGCCGATGCCGCTCCCCTGCGCCTGCGGCAACACCGCGAGCTTGCCGACATAGAGACAGGCCGGCTCCGGCCGGCAGAAGATGCAGCCGAGGAGCCTTGCGGCATCGGCTGCCAGGAAGACGATCTCGGCGCGCGCCTTCTCCTTGAGACCGTCAGGCGTCAGCCGATGCGCCGAGGAGGGCGGATCGATGCGCCCGTCCATGACGGCGAAGGCCGACAGGATGAGCGCCAGCAGTTCGTCGTAGCGGTCGAAGCCCGCGTCGAGCCGTCGGATCTCCATCTAGGCGGGGCCGCCGCGCCGGCGGTAGCGCATCACCTCGAAGCGCGCCGCCAGCCCGTCATAGAGCAGGAGCCTGCCGACCAGCGGATCGCCGGCGCCGGTCACCAGTTTGATGACCTCCATCGCCATCAGCGTGCCGATCACGCCCGTCAGCGCGCCGACGATACCGGCCTCGGCGCAGGACGGCACGGCGCCCGGCGGCGGCGCCGTCGGAAAGAGATCGCGGTAGGACGGGTTCCGCCGTCCGTCCGCACCCTGTTCCCAGGGCTTCAGCACGGTCAGCGAGCCGTCGAACCGGCCGACCGCGCCGGTGACGAGCGGCCTTTCGGCCGCTTCGGCGGCATCCGCCATGGCATAGCGCGTCTCGAAATTGTCGGAGCCGTCGACAAGGATGTCGTAGTCCGCAAGCAGGGTGCGTGCCGCCTCCCCGGTCAGGCGCAGGTGATGCAGCCCGACCTCGACATGCGGGTTGAGCCGGGCGATCGCCGCCGCGGCACTTTCCGTCTTCGGCTTGCCGATCGAAGCCGTGTCGTGGATCACCTGCCGCTGCAGGTTGGACAGCGAGACCGCGTCGTCGTCGGCGATGCCGATGCGGCCGATGCCGGCGGCCGCGAGATATTGCAGCACCGGCGCGCCGAGCCCGCCGGCCCCGACCACCAGCACCCGCGCGTTCTTCATCCGCTGCTGGCCCGCCCCGCCGATCTCCGGCAGCACGATGTGGCGCCGGTAGCGGGCGATCTCCGCCTCGTTCAACGGTTCCGATCCATTCATCAGCCGTCCTCCGCTAAGTCCCGTCGCCGAATTCCGTCGGCGTCACGCGGGCATTGTCCACCGCGAAAAGCTGCGCCCGGTCGCCGAGCGCTGAAAACATCGCCCGGTCCGTGCCGGTCATGAAGGCCTGGCCGCCGAGGTCGGACACGCGATCGAAGAGTGCTGCGCGGCGCCCCTCGTCGAGATGCGCCGCGACTTCGTCGAGCAGCAGCACGGGCGCGTGGTCGGTCAGGTTGGCGACGAGCCCGGCATGGGCGAGCACGAGACCGACGAGCAGCGCCTTCTGCTCGCCCGTCGAACAGCGTTCCGCCTCCATGTCCTTCTGGCGGTGGCGCACGACGAGGTCGCTGCGATGCGGGCCGTCGAGCGTCCGGCCCGCGGCGGCGTCGCGATGGCGGCCGTCGCGCAGGAGCCCTGCATAAAGCTCCTCGAGTTCGGCGGCGGGCCGCCGCAGCCCGCCGTCGAGGAAACCCGAGAGGGCGAGGTGCGCCAGGGGGAAGGTCTCGTCGCCGGCCGCCGTTTCGACGAGGCCGCGCAGCAGGCCGACGAGCTCCTCGCGGGCGACGGCCATGGCGATGCCGAGCTCCGCCATCTGCCGTTCCAGCCCGTCGAGCCAGACCCGGTCGGGCCTGGGTTCCGACAGCAGCCGGTTGCGGCTGCGCATCGCCTTCTCGAAATCCGCAGCGCGGCGGCCGTGGTAGGGATCGAGCGACAGCACCAGCCGGTCGAGGAAACGACGCCGGTCGGACGAAGGTCCGGTGAAGAGGCCGTCCATGGCGGGCGTCAGCCACAGGACGCGGAGATGGTCGGTGAGCTCGTCGGCGGAGCGCGCCGGCGTGCCGTTGATGCGCAGCCGGCGCGTCTGGCTCTCGTCGCGGCTTTCGGTGCCGGTTCCGATCTCGACCTCGCCCTCCATGCCGTCCACGGCCGCGAAGATCGCAAAACCGCCGCCCGAACCGGCCCGGATCACGTCGTCATAGACGGCGCGGCGAAGGCCGCGACCGGGGGACAGGAAGGAGACCGCCTCCATGAGATTGGTCTTGCCCGCCCCGTTCGGACCGACCAGCACGACGTGCCGCGCGTCGAGCTCCAGCGACAGCGCCGCATAGTTGCGGAAATCTGTCAGCTTCAGGCGGGAGAGGGAAACCTTGTGGGGCATTGCGGGTCCGATCGTTCGCGAGAGAGCTAAGCCCTCCGGTCCGCGATGGCAAGATCGGTACCCGCCAGCGGCAATGTCGAAGCAGAAAGAGACAGTTGCCGTGCGCCGGCGGTCACGGATTCATGGCGCGTTAATGTCTCATCCCTAACACTGCGGCAGACTCCATGTCCGCTGTCTTCGGCCGGAGCAACAGCGGATTGTCAAGGCGCGCCATGTCACCAGACGAGTGTCAGATCCTCATATCGATGGTCGTCGCCACCATAGGCCGGTCGACCGAGCTGAACCTGCTGTTCCGCTCGGTCGTCAACCAGAACTGCAGCGACATCGAGATCATCGTCGTCGACCAGAACGGGGACGACCGGCTCGAGCCGGTGCTCGCCGAACATCGCGGCAAACTGCGTCTCGTCCATCTGCGCACTCTTCAGCAGGGCGTCTGCCGGGCGCGAAATCTCGGCGCGTCGCGGGCGACCGGCGACTGGCTCCTGTTTCCCGACGACGACTGCTGGTATCCGAAGGATTTTCTCCAGCGGCTGCGCACCCGGCTCGCCTGGGACGATGCCGATTTCGTGGCCGGCCGCGCGGCCGACGAATCCGGCCGGGACATCATGGGCGCGTTCGAGCGCCGTCCGGCCAGGATCGTCGCACGCAACGTCTGGACGACGATGATCGAATGGGTCTTCTGCGTCAGGCGACGGGCCTTCGAGAAGGCCGGCGGCTTCGACGAGCGGATCGGACCGGGTGCCGGCACGCGCTGGGGCGCCTACGAGGTGCAGGACCTGGCGCTCAGCCTGCTGGAGACCGGCGCAAGGGGCGCCTACGATCCCGCCCTCTACGGCCATCATCCCGAGGACAGCGGCGACCGCACGACCGACGCCAACATCGCCAAGATCAGAACCTACAGCGGCGGTCTCGGCTATATCGTGCGCAAGCACCGCTACAGTCCCGCGTTCTTCGTCACGAAGCTCCTGCGCCCCGTCGCCGGCATGGTCGTCTACTCGCTTCTCGGCCGGCCGCGCATGGCCTACCGCTCCTCGCAGATCCTCGCCGGCCGCTGGGACGGCTGGCGCAAGCGCTGACGGCGGCGGCCGGCCCGGCATCGCCGCCGCCCCCACCCTCGGGGGAGTTCGCGGGCTCAGCCGATCGTCATCAGGTTCGCATTGCCGCCCGCCGCCGTCGTGTTGATGCTGACGGAGCGCTCCTCCAGCAGGCGCACGAGCGGATAGTCCCCTGCCGGCAGGCGCGGATAGACCGGCACGATGGCGCCGTCGCGCGCTGCCGCCTGCTTTCCGATCGCCGCCAGCGTATCGGCATCGCCCTCGAACAGCACGACCGAGAGGCCGGGTTCCGCCGTCCAGTCCGCCACCATGCGGATGCGGCGCGAGACGCCGACCGGCAGGTCGTCGAGGGCGGCCGCCGCGGGATTGCCGGCCTCGACCACCGCCTCGTTGCCCGTGGCCAGGATCGCGCCGATCTCGACCAGCAGTTCCTCCGGCACGGTCGCCAGCGCCGCGACGCGGCCGCGGGCATGCAGCGAATAGATATTGCTCTCGCCGACGGGACCGGCAAGGTCCGTCGAATGGTCGAGCACGGTCGCGTCGAGAAGGGCCTTGCACCGCCCGGCTGCTGCTCCCCCGTGCTTGTCGGCGACCCATGCCGCATAGGCGGCGGCGACCGCCGGTTTGCGCGACGACGTATGGCCCGCCAGCGCATCGAGCGGCGGCTTTGCGACGAGCCGTCCGAGATAGAGCGGACCGCCGGCCTTCGGGCCGGTGCCGGAGAGCCCGCGGCCGCCGAAGGGCTGTACGCCGACCACCGCGCCGATGATGTTGCGGTTGACGTAGATGTTGCCCGCCTCGATGCGGTCGACCACATGGGCGATCGTTTCGTCGATGCGGGTATGTAGCCCGAAGGTCAGTCCATAGCCGGTGTCGTTCAGCCCCGCCAGAAGCGCATCCAGCGCCTCGCGACGATAGCGGATCACATGCAGCACGGGGCCGAACACCTCGCGGCCAAGGTCGCCGATCCTGCCGATCTCGATCATGGTCGGCGCGACGAAGGTGCCGCGCGCCGTCGCTTCGTCGAGCGGCAGGCGCTCGATGCGGTGGCCGGCGGCCTTCATCCTCGCCACATGCGCCTCGATGATCTCGCGCGCTTCCGCCGTGATGACCGGACCGATGTCGACGGAAAGCCTGGAGGGATCGCCGACCTCGAGTTCGGCCAGCGCGCCGCGCAGCATGGCGAGCGTGCGATCGGCGATTTCCTCCTGCAGGCAGAGCACGCGCAGCGCCGAGCAACGCTGGCCGGCGCTGTCGAAGGCCGACGCGATCACGTCGCCGACGACCTGCTCCGGCAGCGCCGTCGAATCGACGACCAGCGCATTCTGCCCGCCCGTCTCCGCGACGAGCGGCACCGGCTGCCCGTCGGCATTCAGCCGGCCCGCGAGCTGCTTCTGGATCAGGCGGGCAACCTCGGTGGAGCCGGTGAACATCACGCCCGCCGTCCGCCCGTCGCCGACAAGCGCGGCGCCCACGTCGCCGGCGCCGGGCACCAGATGCAGCACGTCCTGCGGGATTCCGGCCGCATGCAGCAGGCGCACCGATTCGGCGGCGATCAGCGGTGTCTCCTCGGCCGGCTTGGCGAGCACCGGATTGCCGGCGGCCAGTGCCGCGGCCACCTGGCCGGTGAAGATCGCAAGCGGGAAGTTCCACGGGCTGATGCAGACGACCGGGCCGAGGGCCGATGCCTGCGCCAGCGTGCGTTCGGCCTCGCGGGCGTAGTAGCGCAGGAAGTCGACCGCCTCGCGCACCTCGGCGATGGCGTTCGGATAAGACTTTCCGGCCTCGCGCACGATCAGGCCGATCAGCACGCCCATCCGCGCCTCCATGGCATCGGCCGCGCGCAGCAACGCCGCGCCGCGCTTCACGGCAGGCGTCGCCGACCAGGCACCGGCCGCGGCCGACGCAGACGCAAAGGCGGCCGCAACGTCCTCGGCGGTCGCGTTGCGCACGTCGCCGACAAGGTCCTGCAGGTCGGCCGGGTTGCGCACCGGCTGGCCCGCGGCGCCGGCTGCATGCGTGATCGTCGGCGCCGCCGTCCAGGCGATCTTGCGGCTTTCGGCAACCGCCGCGGCAAGCGCCTCCAGCACGTTTTCGTTCGACAGGTCGATCCCCTTCGAATTGGGGCGGCTCTCGCCGAAGATCGTCGCCGGGTGCCGGATCGCCTCGTGCGGCGCACCGAGAGGGATCGTCCGCTTCACAACGTCGACCGGGCTCTCGACGAGCTCGGCCACCGGCACGGCCTCGTCGGCGATGCGGTTGACGAAGGAGGAGTTCGCACCGTTTTCGAGCAGGCGGCGTACCAGATAGGCGAGCAGCGTCTCATGCGTGCCGACCGGCGCATAGATGCGGCAGGGCCGGTCGAGCCTGCCCTTGCCGACCACCTGGTTGTAGAGCGGCTCGCCCATGCCGTGCAGGCACTGGAACTCGTAGCGGCCGATCGTGAAATCCGGCCCCGCCATGGTCATGATCGCCGCCAGCGAATAGGCGTTGTGGGTGGCAAACTGCGGGAAGACCGCGTCGGGCGCGGCCAGCAGCTTGCGGGCGCAGGCGAGGTAGGACACATCCGTGTGCACCTTGCGCGTATAGACCGGATAGCCGTCGAGCCCGTCCACCTGGGCACGTTTGATCTCGCTGTCCCAATAGGCGCCCTTGACGAGGCGGACCATCAGCCGCCGGCCGGAGCGGCGGGCGAGGTCGATGACGTGGTCGATCACGAAGGGGCAGCGCTTCTGGTAGGCCTGGATGACGAAGCCGAGGCCCTTCCAGTCGCCGAGGTCCCTGTCGAAGGCGAGCGCCTCCAGAAGGTCGAGCGAGAGCTCCAGCCGGTCCGCCTCCTCGGCGTCGATGTTGAGGCCGATGTCATAGCGCCTGGCGAGCCTCGCCAGCATCTGCACGCGCGGCAGCAGTTCCCCGAGCACGCGGTCACGCTTGGCGCGCTGGTAGCGGGGATGCAGCGCCGAGAGCTTGATCGAGATGCCCGGGCCGCCATAGACGCCGCGCCCGGCCGAGGCCTGGCCGATCGCGTGGATCGCCGTCTCGTAGTCCTTGAGGTAACGTGCGGCATCCTCGGCCGTCGTCGCCGCCTCGCCCAGCATGTCGTAGGAATACTGGAAGCCCTTCGCCTCCATGGAGCGGCTGTTCCTCAGCGCCTCCTGGATCGTCTGGCCGGTGACGAACTGCTCGCCCATCATGCGCATGGCGATGTCGACGCCCCGGCGGATCAGCGGCTCGCCGCCGCGCGCGATCAGGCGCGTCAGGGCGGAGGAGAGATTGGTCTCGCTCGTCGTCGCGGTGAGCTTGCCGGTGACGACCAGACCCCAGGTCGCGGCGTTGACGAACAGCGACGCGCTCCTGCCGAGATGGGAGCGCCAGTCGCCGCCGGCGATCTTGTCGCGGATCAGCGCGTCGCGCGTCGCGGCGTCGGGCACCCGCAGCAGCGCCTCGGCAAGGCACATCAGCGCCACGCCCTCCTGGCTCGACAGCGAATATTCGTGCACAAGACCCTGCACGCCGCCATGCGAGACATTCGCCCGGAGACCCTCGACGAGCCGGCGCGCCAGCGCTTCGGTCGCCCTGGCGTCCTGCTCGTTCATCGCCGCGAGCGGCAGCAGGGCCGCAACGCAGCCTTCCTCGGGGGCACGGTAGTGGTCGGTGATGGCGCGGCGCAGCGGCGGGCGTTCGGGCGCTCGGGCGCCGAGTGCGGCAAGCGGCCCGGCCGGAGCATCGGCAGTGCGGGGCAGGCTGGATTCCAGGGACATCGTCTCGCCTCTCGGAAGGAGTGATCGCCATTGGCGGGGCCCGTCGCCGGCGCCCTCGCGTCAAACCGTCTCTACCGCCAGATAGACCGCGTAAATAGCGGGATAATTTGCACTTCTGCGGTGGAATTATCTACAAAACTCAGATTTCCTGGCTATTTCAACGGAGAACGCCTTGGACTCGCCATCCGCCCGGACGTCCCCTGCGCCCGCGCGGGCGGAAACACCGTCGCGAGGATAGGGCGGAGCGGCCTGTCCGGCAATCGCAGCGATGAATCAGAAGGAGACGGGAGCGGCGATGTTGAGCCCGGCGATCTCGCCGGTCGGACGCCGCCCGGCATGGTGAAGCGGGATCACGCGCGGCGTGCCCGGTGCGAGATGGAAGCCGTTGTCGTCCGGCACCGCCCCCTCCATGCGGATATGGACGGTCTGCGCCAGACGGTCGGCGGCAAGGGCGAGCGACCAGCCGCCCTCCCCTTCGGCCAGTTCGACGCTGAGCTGCGCCTCCCGAAGGGCGGCGCTGCGGCCGCGCGGAAAATGGAAGGCCTCGGCGACGAGCCTGCCGGTTTCCGTGTCGCGGAGCCGCGCGACCGTCGCGTCGTGCGCCGGCGGGCCGAAGCGGAAGGCATAGGTCGTGTCGAAGAAGGCGCCGAAGAGATCGGTGGCGGCAAGCGTCGCCGCGCCGCGCGGACCGACCGCCAAGCTCCGCGTACCCGAGACGACCGGCAGGCGGCCGTCGCGCAGGCAGGCGAGTTCGACGGTCACGGCACGAACCTCCGCCGTCTCGTTGACGACATGCACATCGAGACCGTTGGTGCCTTCGTCGGACAGCAGCACCTGCAGCGGCCGGAAGGCGCGTTTCATCGCCCACCAGGCGGATTTCGGGCGGCCCGTCGCGTCGACGGCGCCCCAGCCGGCGCCCGGCAGCAGGTCGAGGAAGGTCCAGACGAGCGCGCCGTTGCAGGTGGAGCCCGGCCGGCGCCATTCGCCGAACGTCGCCTCGATCACCTCGCCGGTGACGGCGCGCGAGAGATCCAGGTAGCGTGCCGGCTCCTCGCGCCTCAGCCGCGCGGGATCGACGCCATAGAGATCGCCCAGATAGTGGTCGCGCACGTCCTCGAAGTCCCAGGAGGCGCCGCGGTCGCGCGGCACGCGGGCTTTCCAGCGCGGGTCGTGCACGGCCGGCACCGGCAGATGGCGTTCCAGCGTCTCCGGCTCCGGCACATTGGCAAAGGCAAGGCACTCGGCGGCGAAACGTACGCCGGCACGGCGCGCATCCTCGAGCGGCCGGCAGTAGGCCCCGACGCCGTAATAGTGCGTCACGCCGGCATTCGGTGTGAAGGGCATGGCGCCGCCGCTCGGCGAGTTCGGCACATAGGGCACGTCCGGCCGGCCTTCGGCGCAGAGCGCCGGCAGGATCTCCCCGGTCAGCGGTCCGCGCCACGCCGTCTCGGGCAGGCCGAGCATGGCGCCCTGCTGGTGCATCTCGCTGCCGCCGCACAGGACGGCAAGCGACGGCGCGGCGGCATTGGCCGCGAGGAAGGCCGATACTTCTTCGTGCACGAGGCCCAGGAAATCCGCGTCCTGAACGGGATAGTCGAAATTCGCGAACATCAGGTCCTGCCAGACGAGAATGCCGAGCCGGTCGCAGAGCGCGAAGAAGGCCGGCGTCTCGTAGGTCATGGTGCCGCCGACGCGCAGCATGTTCATGCCGGCGTCACGGGCAAGCTGCAGGAGCGGTGCGTATCGGTCGCCGTCGCCCGGCAGGTCGACGATGTCGGCATTCGTCCACACCGCGCCGCGGCAGAAGATGCGCTCGCCATTGACGACAAGCGCGAAGTCGCGGCCATCGGCCCCCCGGTCGACGGCGATGCGGCGGAAACCGGTGCGCCCGAGCGCGACGCGCCGCCCACCGATCACCGCGAAGACCGCATGCAGCGTCGGGTCTCCGTGCGTATGCGGCCACCAGGGCGCGACGCCGGCAAGCGCCAGCTTTCCCCGGAACATGCCGCCGGCATCACGCTCCATGGCGACCTGCACGCCGGCGCATTCGAGGAGCACGGGGCCGGCCAGCCCCGCGGCCTCGAAATGCACGGCGAGACGTCCGGTGCCGTCGTCATCGAGCGTCGCCTGCAGACGGATGCCGGACGGGATCGCCCCGTCCTTCCTCAGGAGCACGACCGGCCGATAGGGACCGACCGCATGCACCTGCGGACACCAGCCCGGCATGCGGCCGAGCAGCGTGGTGCGGTGCAGGCGCAGGCCCTGCGGCGTGATCATCTGCGGCCGCCACCTCGCGCGGGGGCCGCGCCTGTCGAGTTCCGGCCCGAGCGCCCGGAAGCAGATGGAAAGGCGGTCGCGGCCGGTAAGCGAAACCGGCACCTCCTGCGGCACGAACATCGAGCGCACGGTCAGCATATGCGCGCCGTTCCAGAAGATGTCCGCGATCGTCGCCAGGCCCTCGAAGCGCAGCACGGCCTCGCCCGGCGCCTCGCCGTCGAGATCGAGCAGGTACCAGGCATCGCCGCCGTCGAGCGGCACCGGAGCCGTCCGGTCGAACCGCCCGGCCCGCTCCAGCGCGCCGGCAACGGTGCTCGGCACGGGCGCGGCGAGCATGTCGGCCTGCGGATCGATGTCCAAGGGTGTGGCGCAGGCGCCGGCCTCCGTCAGCACGAGGCGCCAGCCGGCATCGAGCCGCCGGCCGGTGGCGGGTACGGCCATCGCAGTTGCCGGACTCACGGCCTCACCCGAAGCGTTTCCCGAGCTCCGCAAAGAGGGCCTCCCAGGCTTCGGCCGCCGGATCGAGCGCCGTCGCCAGCGTTTCGAACTTCCGGCGCGTCACCGCGCGCGCAAGCTGGAACTGCACCGATTTGGCGACTTCGGAGATGCGTCGCGCATGTGTTGCCGCGCCGCCAAGCGAACCGTCCGGTGCCAGCCAGTCGAAATGGCTGGCGGCGAGCTCGAAATTGGCGCCGAGCTGGCGCAGCGTGTTGAAGGCGTATTTGTGGAAGAAGCCGAAGGGCCGCTCGGCGACCGCTGCCACCTGCGCCGGAAACTCGCGGGAAAAGGCCGCGACCGGGTTCTTCGCCGGGCGGCGCGCGGCGTGGACGGCGAGCAGCCGTGCCGCCTCTTTCCGCAGCCCTGCCGCCTCGGTCGGGCGCGACGGAAACTTTGCGAATTCCGCGTAGGGCAGGAACGGCAGGTCGTCCGGACCGTCGTTCCTGTGGAAAACGCCGTCGAAATCGTCGCCCTCCAGCCGGAAGAAGCCGGCATTGTGGAAATAGTCCATGCTGCGGCCGGAAACGTCGAGCCGGTTGATCGCGACCGTCGTCTTGCCGTGCTCCTGCCGGTAGGCGACGCCGCGCGTGTCGGGCATGAAATAGCTGTCCATCTCGACGAGGCAAAGCCGGCCGCGCTCGATCTGCGCAAGCACATGGTCCTCGACCCGGTCGTAGATGGCAAGCTCGGTGCAGCGGATGCCGTAGAGCGATTCGAGATCCTCGAGCGGCACCTTGAAGAAGGTGAACTGGTCGCCCTCGAAGTCCTGCGCCAGCGTGAAGCCGAGCATCGCTTCGGGCGCCGTGCCGAAGGCGTTCAGTACCTCGATCCACAGGTCGACGTAGCAGTTCGTCTCCGGCCACATGCGTTCGCCCGTGTGGAGCGGATGGGCGGCGTAGGCGGCGGGGTCGAGCCCCGTCCACACCGCGTGGCGCTTGACGGTCATTTCCACAGCGTTTTCCGTACCTTTTCCGGCCAGTCGGCAACGTCGAGGCCGTGGTGGTGGAAGAGCGCGAGCGCGATGCGTTCCAGCCCGAAGCCGACACAGGCCGTGTGCGCCACGCTGCCGTCCGCGAGGTTCAGCCCCCATTTCAGGCCGAAGGAATCCTGGTGGTAGTTGAAGCTCATGCAGGCCGTCGGCTTGGCGACGGAGGTGATCGGGATCAGGAGCTCGAATTTCAGGTTCTGGTCGCGCTGGTTGTTCACCATCATCTTGCCGGCGCGGCCGAAGAAGGGGTCGTTCGCCACGTCGATCGTGACGTCGAGGCCGACCGCCTCCATCATCTCGACGCCGCGATCCATCCAGGTCTGGCGGAAGTCGGTGACGTGTTTCTCCGTGCCCATGCAGACATATTCGCGCATGCGGAAGAGCTGCTGGCGGGCCGGATCCGTCGAGGGCTCGTGGCGGAAGCAATAGGACTGGAGGTCGAAGAGCGCGCCGTCGACCGGCAGCGGACCGCGCCGGGCAACCGTCGGATAGAGCGGGTAGCAGGCGGCCGGGGTCAGAACGATGTCCGTCGCCTTCTGGTCCTTCGTCCAGTCGTCCTCGCCCACTTCCATGCAGCGGATGAGGCTCATGTGGTCGAGCTCGTTGCCGCAGAAAGAGTGCACGGTGCCGGCGAGCTGCGGGAAGCTCTTCATATAGCCGCTCTGCTCGAAGAAGGCGCGGTTCATGCCGGGCGGGAAGCGCATCGCCTCCGCACCGTCACTGCCGCCGAAGGCGTCGATCAGCCGCTCGAAGGCGAGGATCACGTCCTCGAACCGGCCGCTGCGGCCATAGAGGCCGTCGACGCCCGTTTCGATGAGCAGTCCGGCATCGAACAGCCGGTCGAGGAAAGAGGTTTTCATGTCCATGGCGTCACCCCAGAAGGCTCGTGTCCTGCTTCTGCACCAGAAGCAGGTTCGACGTGTTGCCGAGAATGCGGTCGTTGGAGATCATGAGCTGGGCGGAATGCGCGTCGCGCAGGTGCCGGCCGAGACTGAACGGCGTGCCGTTCTTGTAGCCCATGATGCCGCAGATCAGCATGGCGTGATTGACGATCGCGAGCACCGTCTCCGAAGACGCGATCTTGACGTTGTTCATCGCGACGGCGAAACCCATCGAGGACAGGCGGTCCGGATCGAGGCTCGCCGCCTCGTATTCGCGCAGGCCCGCGATCACGTTGGACTTCATCATCTGCAGCAGGTTCGAGGCTTCGGCGAGCCTGAGCGCACCGGGCGGCGGCGTGCCGGGGCTCTTGCGGGCCGCCGCACGGACGAAACCCTGCGCGCGGGTGACCGCGTTGACGGCGATGCCGTACCACACGCCGCTCCAGAGCAGGTGCGAGGCCGCCAGCATCGACTGGGCGGCGATCTCGGCGAAGGGCTTCGGCAGGATCTGTTCCGCAGGGGCCTCGCCCTTGAACAGGAAGCCGTCCGAACAGGTGCCGCGCATGCCGAGCGTGTCCCAGACATGGGTGCGCTCGATCGTGTACTGGTCCCTCGTGAAGACGGTCATGACCTGGTCGGTCGACGGCGCGTCCTTGTGGGCGCGCGAGGTGATCAGGATCGCGTCGGCATGGGCACCGTAGGAGATGACGGTGGCGTCCTTCTCCAGCCGGCAGCGCTCGCCGTCGACTTCGATGGCGCAGAGACTGTTGCGCAGGTTGCCGCCGATGCCGCCTTCCGTGGTGGCGGAGGCGAGCAGGAGCTGCTCGTCGGCGACGCGCCGCATGAAAGCGCGATGCCATTCGCTCTCGGCGCCGTGCGACACGAGGCTGGAGAGTTTGATGTGGTGCATGGCGAAGACCATGGCGGCGGCGGCGCAGGACTGGCCGAGCGTGCAGCAGACCTCCGCGATCTCCGAGAAACCGGCCCCTTCGCCGCCGAGATCCCGCGGGACCTGGATCGACAGCAGCCGTTCGGCCGCCATGGCATCGATCGCCTCGCGGGGGAAGCGCCCTTCCGCGTCGACGGCCTCCGCATGGGCGGCAGCCACCACGGCGACGCGCGCGGCGCGCTCCGCGAGGCTCGCGTGGGTGGACATGTTCATTCGGCTGCCTCCGCCGTGCCGAGCAGGCCCGCGACCGTGCGGCCGATGGCGGCGATGCTCTGGAAGGACTTGCGGTTCAGGAGATTGTCGGGAAACTCGATGTCGAAGGCCTCTTCGATCGCCAGCATGATCTGCACCGAGGCGAAGGACGACATGCCCGCCGCGTAGAGGTCCGCCTCGTCGGCGATCTGGTCGACCGCAACCGGGAGCCCCCCGTGTTTCGCCAGCAAGTCTCTGATCTTCTCTCGCATGTCCTCGCACTCCTCTTCTTTTCGTCGGCACCACGCGTCATGCGTCGTCGTTGCTGCGATCCATACAGGAGGGGGCGATAAGATCGGTTAAAGGGACATGGATAAGAATCGGTGAAATCAACCGGCGTTATTGTATCAAGTTGGACATCGCTCAGGGCGTGCGTGTCAAATCGGCAAACCCGGCGCGAAAGCGCGGGTTGGCGGCGAGACTTCGTGCAAGCGCGATAAGAAGGCCGAGGCCGAAGCCGAGAATGGAACCGGCGACGATGCCGGCGACGAGAAGCATGCTGCGGCCGGGTCCGTCCGCCTTTGCCGGCGGCGAGGCTTCCGACAGCACGCGGATGTTGCTGCGCGCGAGATTCTTCTCCTCGCTGGTCTCGCGGACCCGCTTCAGGACGGCCTCGTAGATGTCGCGGGCGGCCGTGGCGCGCCGCTGCAGGTCGTTCAGCCCCACCTGGCGCTGCAGCGTGTTGTTCTGCAGCGACTTCTGCACCGCGAGTTCCTTGGCGACCTGCTGTTCGGCCTGCTGGGTCTGTGCGAGATCGGCTTTCGCCCGCGCAAGGTTGCGTTGCAGCTCCGCCTCGATCTCGCCCTTCAGGCCCTGGAGCGAAGCCTGCGCCGCCAGCAGCGACGGATGGCGGGCACCCATGCTGCTTGCGAGGCTTCCGACCGCCGCGGCCTGCGTCGCGTACTGCCGCCTGAGATCGGTGAGCGTCGCCGAAATCTCGGACTGGCTGTTCGTCGAGATCGCATCCTCGAGCTTCAGCTTCGCAGCCGCATCCAGCTTCGCCTTCGCCTCGATCGATGCCTTCTGGGTCGTGGTGAGCAGTTCGTTGAGCTGCACCAGCCGCTGGTCGGCAATGAGATTGCCGTCGGCCGTCACCATGTCGTTGCTGGCCTTGTAGGTCTCGACGGCTTCCTCCGCCTGCTGCACCTCTTCGCTGAGTTCGCGAAGGCGGCTGTCGAGCGCGGAATTCGTCGTCTGGTAGAGCGAGGAAAAGGCGCGGTTCTCCTCCTCGAGGAAGGTGCCGACCAGCGCATTGGCGATCTCGGCCGAAACGCCGCCGTCCGCCGTCGCGACCGACAGGGTGACGACATAGGAGCTGGTTTCAAGGTCCACCGTCGCGGCGCGCTGGATCAGGCCCACGATGGTCGCCTTGCGTTCGTCCGGCTCGCCCCTGACGCGGGAAAAGACCGGGCTGTCCGAAAGCTTCAGCCTGTCCACCACCGCGCCGATGACCTTCGGCGAGGTGAGGATCTTCGCCTGGCTGTTGATCATCGAGACGATGACTTCGGACGAAATGGCGTTTTGCGAATTGGTGTCCGTCAGCTCGATCTGGCGCGGGTCGAAATAGAGGCTGGTCTGTGCCGTGTATGTCTTCGGCGCCAAGGGCACGAGCAGGCCGCCGAGCATGGCGAAGACGGCCATGAGGCCGACGATCAGCAAGCGGTGCGTCCAGACGGCGCGCAGCAGCGTCCTGAGGTCGAGGATCGCGGCGCCGTCGATCGACCTCCGCCCGATCGGCGGATTTTCCTCGGCGACGCGGATGTCGGCCGGTGGTTCGACAGGCGCCCGGGTTGCGGCGTCGATCTGCAGGTCCGGCATATCGTCGGCCGGACTTTCCGGCGGCCGCGCCGGGCCGGGTTCGGCCTTTCGGGCCGTGTAGTCCGCGACCTTCACCACGGGGCTGCGACGCGCAGCGGACCGCGGCGTCGGCACGGGCCGCCCGCGGCGCCAGCCCGCGGGCACCAACTCGTGGTCGTCGTCTGCAGCTCGGCTCATCACAAATCCAGTCGATTCGTCGGCGGGACCGGCCTGCGATCCGGTTCAGAATCTATTTCCGTATGGTTAACGGAGGGTAACTCCCCGAGGTCTTTGTGGACCCGCGCGGGTCTAGGACGGCGGCAAAGTCATACAGGCGGGGGAGTGGCGCGCATCCCTCGGCGTCAGCGGCAGCGCCGAAAGCTGGCGGCGCTCGCCCTTCGCCGTCGGTTGCACGTTGTTGATCTCGTCCGGCGACCACCACTCGCCGGCGGCCCAGTAGCTCCAGCCCAGCCAGGCGTCGGCATTCTCGCTCAGGGTCGCCGTCATGGCCCGCAGGCCCGCAAGGCACGCGTCGTCCTGCGAGCCGCCGAATTCGCCGAGGAACCCCTTCCTGCCGGTCTCGCGCAGCCAGGCGGTCACGTCGACCAGCGCGTCATTGGCGGTGCCGGCCGCCGCGCAGCCGCCCGCGGTGCCCGACGAATCGGCGTCCATGTACTGGTGGAATTCGTAGGCGTAGTTGTCGACGGGATCCTTCACACCACGCATGATCTCGGCATTCGAACCGCCCGGATGGTCCTCCCGCCAGCCATGGGCACCGCTCCAGCGTGTGCCCGGGACGAGGATAAGGTTCCGGGCGCCGATGCCCCGGATGCCGGCGATCGCGCCGTTCGCCATGCGCAGCCAGTCGGAGGCCGGGATGTCGTAGGGCTCGTTCATCAGGCCGAACAGGATGTCCGGCTCGTTGGCGAATTCGGCGGCGAACCGCGTCCAGAAATCGGCGAAGGCGAATTCCGGCACTTCGGGCGAACCGATCCGCGCCTTGTCGTAGTAGCCGAAAGCATGCGGGTCGAGCAGGACCGTCATGCCGTTCGCCCGGATCATTTCGACCGACGCCTTCAGCCGGTCGAGTTCGGCGCCGCTCAGCGGGCTGCCGAGCGTCGGCTGCAGGCGGTCCCACGAGAAGGGAAGCCGGACGATGTTCATGCCCTTGCCGGCGAAATAGGCAACCGTCTTCTCCGACGGGTAGATGAAGTTGGCTCCCTCGACGCCGCCGCGGTCGCCATATTCGGCACCCGAGATGTTGACGCCGGTGAAGCAGAGGTCGGCGGCGGCGGCCGAGGGACGGACGGCGAAGGCTGCGGAAAGCAGGATGGCGAGGGATGGTCGCATGGCGCGCCTACACCGGCGTCGCAGGCGACAGCCGGGCCGGTGCCCGCCGGCGGCTGCGCAGGTACCGGTCGACCGGCTTCTCGAAGAGATTGTGGAGGATGACGGCGACGACGGTCGAGGACAGCAGGCAGAAGAGAAGGAAAGGCCCCTCGTGGCGCATCCACGCGAAGGGCAGCCAGCCATGGACCATGCGCGCGCCGGCGAGCACGAAGACATGGCAGAGGTAAAGGCTGAAGGACGCGTCTCCGAGATGGCTCAGCCAGCCGATCGCCGGCTTGCGGGAGAGGTCGAGGAGCGCGAAAGAGCCGACGACGACCGCCGCCGGCAACCCGACCGTGAGCAGGCGCGGCAGCTGCCATTCCATCCAGTCGTTCCAGAGCATGGCCGCCGCGGCGAGCGCGATGAGCGGCCAGGCGACAGCCGCGGAAATCCGCCGGCCATCGAGATAGAGCTTGCCGAGGAAGACGCCGATGACGAATTCGAAGACCACCGAATCGCCGTAGAAGCGGGCGGCGGTGAGGTCGGGCGGCAGCAACCTGCAGAGGCCGAAGACCGCGAGAAGCAGGCCGGCCAGCGCGAAGGGGCGGACCGCTTTCGACAGGCCGAGAAGCGCGCCGAACAGCAGGTAGAAATACATTTCGTAGTTCAGCGTCCAGCCCGGGACGATGACGGGCGCGATCATCGTGCCGGCCGCGTCGGCCGGATTGATCCAGGGCAGGAAGAACAGGCTGGCGACGACATGCGGCGGGTCGAAGACCGTCGATTTCAGCGCCGAAGGGATGACGAGGGCCGCGGCCGCGGCTGCGAGCGTCAGTGCCCAGTAGAGCGGTGCGATGCGCACGATGCGCCGCACGTAGAATTCGCGCGTGCCGATCGGGCGGTCGGCCGTGGTGATCCACATGACGAAGCCGCTCAGCACGAAGAACAGGTCGACACCGCTCTTGCCGAGCAGGAAGCCGTTCATCACCGCATCCGGCTGCAGATTGCGAAGCTGGAGGATCGCGTGGAAATAGACCACCATCAAGGCGGCGACCGCGCGCAGATACTGAAGCTGTACGAGCATTGCCTACCCTGAACGTCTCGGCGGCCATCGGCGATGGCCTCGCCCGCCGCTACACCCGCTTGCGGACGGGCGCCGCGCCTGCCGGCAGCGCGCCGGTCCGGATCTGGACGGTCCGGCCGGCCGGCGCGAATTTCAGATAGCCGGCCAGGAACCAAAGCAGCGCAGCCACCTTGATCGAGAATACGGCGTTACCGCCGATCATCATGTTCACGAAAAGAAAAACAGAAAGTAAATGCGCGAAGCGGCGCTGCTCGGGCGTCCGGCCGGCCGGGAAGAGGCAGACGAACAGCC
>NZ_JAKGBU010000027.1:52142-56881 GCF_021555155.1 Rhizobium alarense | reverse complement strand
CGCACACCTTCTTCTCCGCAATATGCATCGCCGCGACCGTCATCTTCTGGCTCTGATCAATGAGTCCTGAGCCTAGAAGAACGAGGCGGCCATCGCGGGTGGGCCTTCCAGCGCATGCGCCATGAAGTCGAGCGCGCCCCGCAGACGATCACGGGAAATCGGGCCGCCGAGGCAGACGCGGACCGCTTCGGGTGCCTCGCCGTTGACGGTGAAGGCATCGCTGGCGACGACGCCGATGCCCGCATTGCGCATATGGGCGCCGAAGGTCGAGCGGGTCCAGCCGTTGGTGAGCGGCAGCCAGATGTTGAAGCTGATCGGATCCGCCCTGAACGTGCCGCCGGGCAGGATCTCCGCCACCATCCTCTGCCGCGCCGCGGCCTCCGCGCGGATGAAGCGCAGGATGCCGTCAGCCGTGCCGTCCTCGATCCAGCGCGTTGCGAGCGCCACATTGAGCGGCGAGGCCATGACGTTGTTGGCGCGCACCGCACTTACGAAGGGCCAGATCGCCTTGGTGTCCGGCGCCACAACAAAGGCGAGACGCAATCCAGCACCGATGCATTTCGCAAGCCCGCCGATATGCCAGGTGAGATCGGGCGCGATCGCCGCAAGCGGCGGCGGCGCGTGCAGCGGGATGAAGCCGTAGGCATCATCCTCGATGATCGGCACGTGGTATTTTCGCGCGACGGCAGCGATCTCCTCGCGCCGCTTTTCCGGCATGGTGAGTGTCAGCGGGTTCTGCAGCGTCGGATTGAGATAGAGCGCCTTCGGTCCTGCCCGCTCGCAGGTCTCGGCAAAGGCGTCCGGCAGGATGCCGTCGGCATCCATGGGCAGACCGGCGAGCGTGAGCCGCAACTGGGCCGCAATCGAGCGCATGCCGGGATAGGTGATGTTTTCCGACAGAACGGTTTCGCCCGGCTTGGCAACCATGCTGAAAATGGCAAGCAGCGCCGGATGCGCGCCCGGCGTCACGAAGATACGCTCCTGCGACGGCACAAGCCCCCGCCGGCTGAGCCAGGCCGCCGCCGCTTCCTTGTCCATGCCGGAGCCACCGAAACCCTGGTAGCGCAGAAGCGGAATGAGGTTCGTCGCGACCGCCGACATTCCTTCGCGCATGCGTGCGATCAGGCCCGGATCGTCGGGTTCCGGCGGCATGTTCATCGAGAAGTCGACGGCGGACACGCGGCGCGGATCGGGCGCGGCGTCGGAAGCGAAGCCACGCCTGTCCTTGTCCGCTCCGCCGGTGACGAATGTGCCGCGCCCGACGTGGGAATCGACGAGGCCGCGCTTTTGCGCTTCGACGTAGCCGCGCGCAACGGTGGTGAAATCGATATTGAGGCGTTTCGCAAGAATGCGCTGCGGCGGCAACCGGTCTCCGACGGCGAGCACCCCGCTCCTCAGATCCATTTCGATCACGTCCGCGATCGCCATGTAGCGAGGGTTTGGAGATCGGCCGAGATCCGGGTGCCAGTCTTTCATGTCATATGCCGCGTTCGTGACGGAGGCGGCCGTTGCCGGCCCACATTGACCGTATATTGTTGCACGCCGATCCTGTCACGCGAAAATGGCGCCGCATCCACATGATGAAATGCCGTATCGCCATTTCGGCAAACAGATTTGATTGCAAATTGACTGCACTCATTTCATGCGTGCATGGATTCACTTTCATCATCCGATTGCCCGTCTAACCGTCACTTATCTGCCTGCGGTGTCACAATTGACTGCATTATTGTATGTGTAATGATGAAAATTGATTGCTATTTGTGCAAAATCAATCTGGCATGCGGATTGCAATTGAATGGCCGTAACCCCGTCGAGGGCCTGCGTACAACCACAGGAGCCATTCATGCCCGCAGTCACCAAACCAGCCCATGAGAAAGGCGACTTCTTCGTCGATTACGAGGAGAAGGTTTTCGAAGACGTCCAGGCCCAGCCCGGCGAGAAAGCACTCATCACCTTCCACACCGTTGCCTTCGAGGGCTCGATCGGTCTCGTCAACCTGCTGCAGGCCAAGCGCCTGAAACGCAAGGGATTCGAGACTTCAGTGCTGCTCTACGGCCCCGGCGTGACGCTCGGCGTGCAGCGCGGCTTCCCGAAACTCGGCGACGAGGCCTTTCCGGGGCACCTGAATTTCAACAACCAGATCACCGGTTTCATGGCGGAAGGCGGCAAGGTCTATGCGTGTCGCTTCGCCCTGCAGGCGCTCTACGGCCACGGCGAGCCGTCGCTCATCCCCGGGATCAAGCCGATCAGTCCGCTCGACGTGCTGGACCTCATCCTGATCCATCGCCGCGACGGTGCCTTCATCCTCGACACCTGGACGCTCTGACCCACCCGAGACCGGAGGCGGGTTTCCCTCCGCCTCCCGCCGGAGAAAGGAGGCATCGCCATGCCGACACCATCGATCGTCCGGGCTGCCGCGGCCCAGATCGCACCGGACCTCACCTCCCGCGAGAAGACGCTCGCGCGTGTCCTCGATACGATCCGCGAGGCGGCCGCGAAAGGCGCCGAGATCGTCGTCTTCCCGGAGACCTTCGTTCCCTGGTATCCCTATTTTTCCTTCGTGCTGCCGCCGGTTCTGTCCGGCCGCGAGCATGTCCGCCTCTATGAAGAGGCCGTCACGGTGCCGGGCGCGGCGACGCGGGCCGTCGCCGATGCCGCGCGGGAGCACGGGATCGTTGTGGTCCTCGGCGTCAACGAGCGCGACCACGGCTCGCTCTACAACACCCAGCTCGTCTTCGACGCCGACGGCAGGCTGATCCTGAAGCGCCGCAAGATTACGCCGACCTTCCATGAGCGCATGATCTGGGGCCAGGGGGACGGCTCGGGGCTGACCGTCGTCGACAGCCGTGTCGGACGCATCGGCGCACTTGCCTGCTGGGAACACTACAACCCGCTTGCCCGCTACGCGCTGATGGCCCAGCACGAGGAGATCCATGCCGCGCAGTTTCCGGGTTCGATGGTCGGACCGATCTTCGCGGAGCAGATGGAGGTGACGATCCGCCACCACGCGCTGGAAAGCGGCTGCTTCGTCATCAACGCCACAGGGTGGTTGACCGACGCGCAGATCCGCTCCGTGACGCCGGACGAGAGCCTGCAGAAGGCGCTGCGCGGCGGTTGCATGACGGCGATCATTTCGCCGGAGGGCAGACATCTCGCCCCGCCGATCACCGAGGGCGAGGGCATTCTCATCGCAGACCTCGACATGAGCCTTATCGTCAAGCGCAAGCGCATGATGGATTCGGTCGGGCACTACGCCCGGCCGGAACTGCTGCACCTCGTCGTCGACGACCGCGCGACGACGCCGATGGTCGCCGCTGAAACTTCCTTCGCACTTCCCGAGACAAGGACCACGACCGATGCGGACATCGACCCTTCTTCCGACCGAGACGCTGATCAACGAGTTGCAGTCCTTCGGAGCCAGGCTGGTTGACCCGAAGGCCGGCCACGAAAGCCGGCGCGGCGGGGCAGGACCGTCCGATCACAAGGCGATGACCATCGACGGCATGACCGTGATGGTGCCGGTGCATACCGCGCCGGCCTTCGAAAGTCCCTATCTCGTCGACAAGCCGGATGCGGCCGGCCGCAGCCGCATCAGCCGCGACGGCACCGTGCTGGGTGAGGTCTCCTTCCCCCTCAGGCCACGCTTCTACGAGCGCTCGACGGCCGACGGCATTCCCTATTCGCAGATCGCCGTGCTGCATGGACGCGACGTTTTGGCAACGACGGTGCTGCAAACCTGCATCCGCTACCAGAGCCGCACCAAGACCTGTCAGTTCTGCGCAATCGGCCAGTCGCTCGCCGCCGGCCGTACCGTTGCGCACAAGACGCCTGCGCAGCTTGCCGAGGTCGCCAAGGCCGCGGTGGAACTCGACGGTGTGCGGCACATGGTGATGACGACCGGCACGCCGAAGGGGTCCGACCGGGGCGCGTCCGTGCTCGCCGAGAGCGCCCGCGCCATCAAGGCAGCCGTCGATCTGCCGATCCAGGCCCAGTGCGAGCCGCCGGAGGACGACATCTGGCTTCAGGTCATGAAGAATGCCGGCATCGATGCGCTCGGCATGCATCTCGAGGTGGTCACCCCGGAGTTGCGCGCCCGAATCATGCCGGGCAAGGCGCAGGTGAGCGTCGAGAAATACATGGCGTCGTTCAAGGCGGCGGTCGACGTTTTCGGCCGTGGACAGGTCTCAACCTACATCCTTGCCGGGCTCGGTGACACGCGTGAGGCGATCCTCGACATCTGCGAAAGGCTGGTGGCAATCGGCGTCTACCCGTTCGTCGTGCCCTTCGTTCCGATCTCCGGCACGCCGCTCGAAAGCCATCCTGCGCCAAAGCCGGATTTCATGCATGCGATCCTCGGGCCACTTTCCCGAATGCTTGTCGACAGCGGTCTCAAGGCCGTGGACATCAAGGCGGGCTGCGGCAAGTGCGGCGCCTGCTCGGCCCTTTCCACCTATGAAAGGATGCTGACGAAATGATCTTCGAGCCGATCGAGCCCTACCGGGCCAGCGAGTTCCAGGTGAAATTCGCGACCTCCGACTGGGAGCGGCAGCAGGCCCATGCACTGCGCCGTGCCGTTTTCTGCGACGAGCAGCGGATCTTCGACGGCGACGACCGCGACGCGACGGATGACACGGCGATCCCGATCGTCGCGCTCTCGATGATGGGCGTCGCCGCCGACCGGCTGGTCGGCACGGTCCGCATTCAAGAGCCGGAGCCGGGTGTATGGTGGGGCTCCAGGC
>NZ_JAKGBU010000027.1:0-52042 GCF_021555155.1 Rhizobium alarense | reverse complement strand
GGGCGTCGCCGCCGACCGGCTGGTCGGCACGGTCCGCATTCAAGAGCCGGAGCCGGGTGTATGGTGGGGCTCCAGGCTCGCCGTCCATTCCGACTATCGCAAGATCGGTGCGCTCGGCGCGACGTTGATCCGGCTTGCCGTCTCCTCCGCACATGCGATGGGCTGCCGCACGTTTCTCGCCAATGTGCAGGTACAGAACGGCCTGCTCTTCCGCCGGCTGCATTGGGAGGCGATCGAGGAATTCGAACTCCACGGCAAGCCGCATCTCAGGATGAAGGCGGACCTCGCCTGGTACCCGCCCTGCCCGACGCCGGAAGCAGGCTTCGTCGCCCTGCCGAAGAAAGCCGCGTGATGACGGCCGGGATCGACATAACAGCGCTCGCGGCCCGGTTGTCTAGCGGCGCCGGCGTCGCGGCAAAGGCCGATATCGGCGCGATCGCGGCCCGGCTCGGTGTTTCCGGCCAGACGGTCTCGGTCGGTGACGACTGCGCGGCACTACCGGACGGGGATGGTTATCTTCTCTTCGCCATCGAAGGTTTCATGAACGAATTCGTCGCTGCAGACCCCTGGTTTGCCGGATGGTGCGGCGTCATGGTCAACATCTCCGACGTCGCGGCAATGGGCGGCAGGCCCGTCGCCGTCGTCGATGCGGTCTGGGCGGACGGGGAAACCGGCGCGGCACCGGTGCTCGACGGCATGCGCGCGGCGGCATGCGCCTTCGGCGTGCCGATCGTCGGCGGCCATACCAACATCAGGACCGATCGCGGCCAGCTTTCCGTTGCCATCCTGGGCCGGGCGAAACGGCTGCTGACCAGCTTCGACGCCAGGCCCGGCGACGTGCTGATCGCCGCCGTCGACCACCGCGGGCGCTACCGCGAACCGTTCAACAACTGGGAGGCCGCGATCGATGCCCCGCCGGCGCGGCTGCGGGCGGATCTCGAACTGCTGCCGGCTATCGCCGAGGCAGGGCTGGCGCGGACGGCGAAGGACATCAGCCAGGGCGGCATCGTCGGCACGGCAATCATGCTCGCCGAATGTTCGGGTGTCGGCATCGAGATCGACGTTTCGGCCATACCATTGCCGTCCGGCATATCGCTCGACCGGTGGCTCGCAACCTTCCCGAGTTTCGGTTATCTGCTTTCCGTCGTGCCGGGCTCCGCCGACGTGATCCTCAGCCGCTTCGCCGCCCGCGGCATCAGCGCCGCCGTGATCGGGACCGTCGTGGAGGGAAGCGATGTCGCCATCGCGGCAAAGGGCAGCCGGGCCATCGTCCGCAACCATGCGGCGACCCCGCTCATGCGCCTCGGCGGACCGGAGCGTGCCGCATGAGCCGCCCGCTCCGCATCGCGATGCTCGCGCACTCGACCAATCCGCGCGGCGGTGTCGTTCACGCCATGCAATTGTCCGAAGCGCTCTGCCGTCTCGGCCACGAGGTCGTGCTGCATGCACCTGACGCCGCCGGCAAGGGATTCTTTCGAACGCCGTCCTGCCGCGCGGTCTGTATCCCGGTTGCTCCTGCCCTGCCTGACATGACGGCCACGGTTGAGCAGCGCATCGCCAACTACGTGACGTACTTCGAAAGCCCGGCCGCACGGGACTTCGACCTCTTTCATGCCCATGACGGCATTTCGGGAAACGCGCTCGCGACGCTCAAGGAGCGCGGGTCTATCCCGACCTTCGCCCGCACCGTGCATCACATCGACAGTTTTTCCGATCCACGGCTGATGGCCCTGCAGGATCGATCCATCGAGCGCGCGGACGCCTTCTTCACGGTCAGCGCGCTCTGGCAGCGCGAGCTTGCCGGGAGACGTGCAATTGCGGCAATCAATGTCGGCAACGGTGTTGATACGGTTCGCTTTTCACCGACGGTCGATGCGACCGATCTTGCCGCGCACCTCGACCTGCCGCCAGGTCCGGTCTTTCTGGCGGTCGGCGGCGTCGAGGCCCGCAAGAACACGCTCGCGATGCTCGAGGCCTTCCGTCAGGTGCGCGCGATCCGACCGGACGCCCAGTTCGTCATCGCCGGCGGCGCGTCGCTTCTCGACCATGGCGACTACCAGTCCGTTTTCCGCGAAAAGCTCTCGGCACTCGGCGAGCACGCCGCCGCCGTGCACCTGATCGGAACGGTTGCGGACAGCGACATGCCGGCGCTCTACCGGGTTGCCGATACGCTGGTCTTCGCATCGGTGAAGGAGGGCTTCGGCCTCGTCGTGCTGGAGGCGATGGCGAGCGGAACGCCGGCCGTCGTCTCCTCGATCCCACCCTTCACCGAATATCTCGGCGACGAGGACGCGATCTGGTGCGACCCCGGCCATCCCGCCTCCATCGCCGAGGGCATGGCGCTGTCGCTGGTCGAGCCCGTCCGCATGCGGGTCGTCGCCCGCGGGCTCGCCGTCGCCGCACGACATGGCTGGGAGGCAACCGCCGCCGCGCATCTTGTCCCCTATGAACGCCTTCTGGAGCCCGCCCATGCCTGAAATGCGTTTCGTCGTCACCTGGCCCGATGGGCGCAGCGAGACCTGCTACTCGCCGTCACTGGTGATCCAGGACTATTTCGCGGAGGGCGAGACCTACCCGCTGGCCGATTTCCTCGCCCGCAGCCGCGACGCGCTGACGGTCGCCAGCGATCGGGTTCGGGCGAAATACGGCATTTCCTGTTCCCGCGCGCTCGGCCAACTCGCCCGCATCGAAGACGCAGCCTCCGCCTTCCGCGACCGGCCTGACGCCGCGGTCCGCCTCGAAGCCTTCCTGACCTGAAAGGTAGCGACATGACATTGAACCTTGAACCCCACTACAGCGCCGTCGTGGTCGGCGGCGGGCAGGCTGGCCTCTCGGCGAGCCACTATCTTAAAAAACACGGCATCGACCACGTGGTCTTCGAGAAGAAGACGGCGGCGCATAAATGGAAGGAGGAACGCTGGGACGCCTTCTGCCTTGTGACGCCTAACTGGCAATGCCAGCTTCCGGACCATCCCTACGACGGCGACGACCCGCACGGCTTCATGGTGAGGGACGAGATCCTCGGCTATATCGACCGGTTCGTCAGCAAGGTGGACGCCCCTCTGTGCGAGGAAACGGCCGTGACCGCGCTGGAGCGGCAGGGCGACTGCTTCCGTATCGAGACGAGCGCCGGCACGGTGACCGCCGATGCGGTGATCCTCGCGACCAGCCTCTATGCGCGGCCCGCCATTCCACGCGCCGCCGAGCGTCTGCCGGAAGCCGTCATACAGATCCACACCGCGGCCTACCGCAACCCGACGCAGTTGCCGGAGGGCGCGGTGCTGGTCGTCGGCTCCGGCCAGTCGGGCTGCCAGATCGCCGAGGACCTGCATCTGTCCGGCCGCAAGGTGCATCTCGCCACCGGCAACGCGCCGCGCTGCGCGCGCTTCTACCGCGGCCGCGATGTGGTCGACTGGCTGTCGGACATCGGCCAGTACGACATCACTGTCGAGCACGACGGGATGACGAAGAAGAAACACGACACGAACCACTATCTGACCGGCCGGGACGGTGGGCGGGACATCGACCTCAGGAAGTTCGCGCTGGAAGGCATGGCGCTCTATGGCCGCATGTCGGGCGTCTCCGGCGGGCGCATGCTGTTCGAGCCGAACCTGAAGGAAAATCTCGACGGTGCAGACCGGGTCTATAACGGCATCAATGCGCTGATCGACCGCCACATCGCAGAGAAGGGCATCGCGGCGCCGGCGGGCTCCGTGTACGAGCCGGTCTGGCAGCCCGAAACCGAGATCACGGACGTAGACCTGGCCGCGGCCGGCATTACATCCGTCGTCTGGGCGACCGGCTTCAGTCCGGACTGGTCGTTTGTCGGGTTGCCGATCTTCGACGGCAATGCCTATCCAGTCCACCGGCGCGGCGTGACGGCGGTCGACGGGATTTACGTCCTCGGCCTTCCGTGGCTCTGGACCTGGGGTTCGGGACGTTTCCTCAGCGTCGGCAAGGACGCGGAGCATGTCGTCGGGCGTCTCGCGGCACGCCTCGCAACCGGTGTGCCGACAATCAAGACGGCGGCCAAGATGGCGGCAGGCAACCGATGATGAACGCGACGCTCATCGACTTTCCCGCGCGGCTGCCGAGTGCAGGCGAGCTGATGGAGCGTGCGCTCGAACCGCATCTTCTGGTCGGCATGCCGCACCTCAATGCGCACGGCCTCTCCGAGACGTGGCTGATGAAGGAACTCGGCCACCGCCACTGGCTGATGCTCGCCAGGCATCTCGGCATGGGGGACGCGGATTTCCGCACGCCGGACGGGACGGCGGCCTATGCCGCGATCTGCGCCACCTCGCTCAGGCAGGCGCGGCTCGGGACCGTTCGCGCCAACGACGTTTTGGCCATCCGCTCGTTCCTCGCACCGGTCTCCCGCAGCCAGGTCATGAGCCTTCACAAGATCGCATGCGGCGAGCAACCGGTCGCCGAGGTGGAGTTGATCTCGACCTTCGTCCGGCGCGACAGGACCGACGACAATCACTCGCTGGTCCGCGTCGAGCGCACCGGAAATCCGCTGACCGGAACGGCCTGCTGTGCGCTCGCCGAAACGGCGGCGGCCCTGCGGCGCGGCAGTGTCGACCGTTATCTGGGGATGGATCTGGAAGCCGGGGCCCCATCACCGAGGTTTCGGTTCACGCCGAGCATCAGCGAGGAATTCAACGGTGCCGGCCTGTTCTATTTCGCGGAATTCCAGGCGATGTGCACGCGGGCGCTGGATGCCTGGCACCCCGACGCGGCGCACTCCGTCTCGCGCCGCGACGTCTTCTTTTCCGGCAATCTCCGTCCCGCGGAGCCGGTCTCCGTCGTGCTCGTTGCAGGTGACCGGCAGAGCGAGGGGATTGCCTGCCGCATCGACCGCACCGACGGCGCGACGATCGGGCGCATGTTTGCCCTGCGGTAGGGTGCGACGTCCTCTGTCCTACCGCGCCCCGCCGCGGTTCCAGCCGCGTCCGCGATCGCCGAACATCTCGTAGCCGCTTTCGGTGATCGCCAGCGTGTCCTCCAGCTTGATGAAGCCGCGTCTTGGATGGAGCATGGTCGTCTCGACCGAAATCACCATGCCCGCCTCCAGGGGTTGGTCGGCATCGATGCCGTCATAGGCGACCGGATGGTTGGTCATCAGGAACGGCGCTTCGTGCGTGATGATGCCCATGCCATGGCAGAAGAAATCGGTGAAGGCAGCCGAAGGAGAGGCCTTGAGCAGCGCCTCAGCCGCGACGATCATCTCGCTGCCCGCTGTACCGGCTTTGACCTTCGCGAAGGCTGCCTGCTGGATCGTCTCGACCTCCGCCAACAGATCCTCCAGTTCCGCATCCGGGTCGCCGAGAACGGCCATGCGGCAGAGGTCCCCGATATAGCCGTGATAGTTGCCGCCGGAATCGACCGACAGCACCTCGCCCGTCTTCCAGGTCTGCGGCGAGGCTGCGCGGTTGTGGCTGGCGCCGAGCGTCAGCAGGCAATATTCGAAATGCAGGCCACGGTTGGTTTCCTCGCGGCGAAGCCGCTCGATGATCTCGGTCTTGGTCGAGCCGTCGCGGGCCGCCGAAATCGTCGCCAGCATCGAGGCGGTGATGAGGTCGGAAGCGCGCTTGAGTTTGGCGAGTTCCTCCGGTGACTTGACGGCACGCAGCCGCTCGAGCGTATGCGTCGCGTCGACGAACCGCGCACCCTCGAGCCGCGAAGCCAGCAGATCGCGGGCGTCCGACGGCAGGAAGGCTGGCTCGATGCCGATCCGCGCGCCGGCCCTGCCGATCTTTTTCAGGTGCTCGACCGCCAGCGCGGCCGCATCGAGCGTGCCCCAGGAAGCCGTGTGCACGGCCGGCGTCCAGAACGGATTGTTCTGGTGTTCGCCGCCTTCCATGCGGTTTCCCACATAGGCCGAATGATCCGGAGCACCCTTCTCGTAGACCACGACCGGCAGGTAGCGGCTGTGGCCGATCGCGTCCATGGCGGCAAAGAAGATGAATTTGTAGCCGCCAAGCAGGTACTGCGTGTTGTGCTTGGAGGTGGCGACGATGACGTCGATGCCTGCTGCCTCCATGAGCCGGTCGAGCTTGGCTGTATCGAATGGCGGCGCTGTCGGACGTGTTTCTCTTGCACTGATGTTCACGGTATCCTCCCAGAAACCGACGGCCCGCTCAGGGTGCGGGCGGGATCAGACGGAAGTCGGGCAGGTCGCGAAGCGCCAGCTCCGGCCCCGCCGGCGAATAGACGACGAAGAGCTGCATCGGCCCGGCGCCGGTGTTCTTCGTCGAATGATATCGGTTCTCCGGTACGTAGACGGTACAGCCGGGGCCGACCGTCCTCGTGATGGGATTGCCGGCGTCGTCCTCGACCATCTGCTCGCCCTCACCGGAGATCACGAAGATGATCTCTTCTGCGCCCGGATGGTTGTGGCGGGCATGCCCCTCGCCGCTCGGGAGGTCGACCACCCCTCCGGAAAAGCGGCTTGCCCCGTTGACCTCAGGCGCCACGGTCAATGCCAGTCTTCCCCAGTCGAAACCGAAGGCGTTGACGTCCTTCGGGTAAAGAAAATACCTGTCCTTCGCCATGAAACGGCCTCCTCCCGCATGCTTCGCCTCAGACCACAGTGCCGATGGTCAGCGACTTGAATTCCTCCGTCTGCTTGCGGATCGCCGTCTCGGCCGGCAGACGCTCCATCGAGCTCGCGCCGTAGAAGCCGTTGCAGCCGGGGCAGCGCTCTAGGATATGGCGCGCATCCTGTGGCATCGAGATCGGCCCGCCGTGGCAGAGCACGATGACATCCTTGCGGACGGAGCGCGCCGCCTTGGCGATTGCGTCGATTTCCCCGACGCAGTCATCCAGCGACTTTGCAGAGGTTGCGCCGATCGTGCCGCCGGTCGTCACGCCCATATGCGCGACGACGATATCGGCGCCGGCGGCCGTCATGTCGACGGCCTCCTGCTCGTTGAAGACATAAGGTGTCGTCAGCATGTCGAGCCGGTGCGCCGTGGCGATCATTTCCACCTCCAGGCCGTAGCCCATGCCGGTCTCCTCGAAGCTCTGTCGCATCCGGCCGTCGAAGAGGCCGATAGTCGGGAAGTTCTGCACGCCGGAAAAGCCCATCGCCTTCAGTTCACCGAGGAACTGTGGCATCAGCACGAAGGGATCGGTGCCGTTGACACCGGCGAGCACTGGAGTCCGCCTGACGACGGGCAGCACCTCGACCGCCATTTCCTTCACGATCTCGTTGGCATTGCCGTAAGCGAGCAGGCCGGCCGCCGACCCGCGACCGGCCATGCGATAGCGCCCGGAATTGTAGATGATGATGAGATCGATGCCGCCCGCCTCCTCCGCCTTGGCCGACAGCCCCGTGCCGGCGCCGCCGCCGACGATCGGCACGCCAGCCGCGACCATGCCGCGGAATTTCTCGAGGATTGTCTTGCGGGGTATGGCTGGCATCGGTGTCTCTCTCACGGGTTGGCGATGTCGCGGTAGGCAGCGGCGACGGCCTCGGCGAATGCGGGATCGTTGATGTGCAGCGGCAGCCGGACGATGTGCCGGCGGTCGGTTCGCACGACGGTCGACTCCAGCGCGTCGAACAGCGCGGCGTCGGCGACCGGATCGTGGAAGGTGCCACCCTCGATATCGAGGGCGGAGACCCCCTTTTCCGGCAGAAACAGGCGAAGCGGCCCGTTGCAGAGGTTCAGCTTTCGTCCGATCCATCGGCCGATCTCCGCGCATTCGTCCGGTGTCGTGCGCATCAGCGTGACATTCGGATTGTGCCGGTAGAAGAGACGCGAACGATATCGTCCCGGCACGGTGTCCGGCGCCCAGAAGTTGATCATGTCCAGTGCCCCGACCGAACCGACATAGGGCACGCCGCTGCGCGCGATCGCGCCGAAGCGGTCGTTCGTCGCCGGCAGCACGCCGCCGAACAGAAGGTCGCAGACCTCGGTCGTCGTGATGTCGAGCACGCCGGACAGGAGCCCGCTGTCGACAAGCTTTTCCAGGGTGCGCCCGCCGGTGCCGGTGGCATGGAAGACCATGCAGTCATGGTCGGCCCGCAGTCGCTCGACGATGGCGGTGACGCAGAGCGTCGTGACGCCGAACATGGTAAGGCCCAGGACAGGTTTCGATGCGGCCTCGGCAAGCGGGCGGCTCGCCATGGCGGTGATTGCCTGAGCGGCATGGTGAAGGATCACGCGGCTAAGACGGTTGAGGCCCGCCATGTCCGTCACCGATGGCATCATCACGATGTCGGATACGTCCACATAGGGCGCCACGTCGCCGGAGGCGAGCGTCGAGACCATGATCTTGGGAAGTCCGAGCGGCAACTGGCGCATGCCGGCGGTGATGATCGACGTGCCGCCGCCGCCGCCGATGCCGACGACGCCCGCAATGTCGTCACATGCCGGCAGGAAACGCGCGAAAGCCTCCCCCATGGCGGCGACGGCCGTACCGCGGTCATCGCCGGACAGGACAGCCGCAGCGCCTGCCGGATGTGCTGCCGCGACCATATCGGCCGAAATGTCCACCGCGACGGTCGGTCGTCGCGTGCCGATATCGATGCGCAGCGGACGACCGCCGGCCGCCACGATGGCGTCTGCCAGGTAGGCCAGTTCCTCGCCCTTCGTGTCGGCGGTGCCGACCACGTAGATCGCTTTCATCCGTCCTCCCGAACGCCATCCGGGCCTCCTGCCCGGACAACGCTCTTCCTGCAGGCCGCTTTGCGGCTCTTGCAAATTTTTGAGACGTGCGTATCATAACGATATGAATGTCTCACGTCAACAAACCGCAACCGTCGAGCGTGGGCCGCGGGCCCGCACGCGCAGGCTGATGCTCGAAACCGCGACGCGGCTGATGCAGTCCGGCATAACGCCTTCCGTCAGCGAAGTGGCCGAGGCGGCGGAAGTATCGCGCGCCACGGCATACCGCTATTTCCCGAGCCAGGCCGCCCTGGTCCACGCCGTCGTGCAGGAAGCGCTCGGCCCGATCCTCGACTGGCACTCGCAGGCGCCGGATCCCCGCACCCGCATCGCCAATCTGCTGGCAACCGCCATGCCGCGCATCGATGAGTTCGAAGCGACCTTCAAGGCAGCGCTGAAGCTCTCGCTCGACCAATGGGCCCAACGCCAGGCCGGAACGCTCGGCAACGAGCCGCGCTTTACCCGCGGCCATCGCGTCGACCTCCTGCGCAGCGTGACGGCGCCCCTGGAGGGCAAAGTGTCCGCCGAAACCCGGGAGCGGCTCGCTCAGGCGCTGTCGCTCGTCTTCGGTGTCGAGGTGCTCGTCATTCTCAAGGACATCTGGGGCCTGACCGCGGAACGGGCACAATCGGTCGCGGAATGGGCGGCTTCCACCCTTGTCGAGGCGACGGTTCGGGAAGCGGAGAGCGGAACATGACATCGGCGAACATCCGACCGAGGATGAGAATTGGTTTGACCAATTCAATTGATCGTCTTTTGCCGCGGCTATCCAGAGCGGTCGGTGTTAATCAGACTGTCGGAAAAGCAGCTCATGAAAAATCCGCGATGATTGCGGGCGTATAGGCTTTTCTGGCGGGTGTTTGGATGATTGGCCGGACAGGCGTGCGTCCTTGACGGTCGCGATATTTGGTACTACCAGATTATCGCAACGCAAAGTTCAGGCTCGATATCTGCAAGGGCGACGGGTCGAGGAGGACCTGCCGCACAAGCGACACCCGGAAGGATGTATGGGCCAAACCGGAACGCCCGCAGCAAAGCGGGTGGTGTGCATAAATGGGAGGAAACGTTATGCGCAAAACTGTGGCCGGCCTTTTGGCCGGCGTCGGCTTGATGTGGGCCTGCGGAACAACCGCGCAGGCTCAGGAACTGACGATTTTCTGGGCCGAATGGGATCCGGCCAACTACCTCCAGGAACTGGTGAACGAATACGAGGCCGAGACGGGCGTGAAGGTCACGGTCGAAACGACGCCCTGGGCCGATTTCCAGACCAAGGCTTTTACCGAGTTCAACGCGCGGGGTTCCGCCTACGACATGGTCGTCGGCGACAGCCAGTGGATCGGCGCCGCGTCCGAGGCCGGCCACTATGTCGACCTCACCGAGTTCTTCAACAAGCACAAGCTGAATGAGGTTATGGCACCGGCGACGGTCAAGTACTATGCCGAGTATCCTTCGAATTCCGGAAAGTACTGGTCGATCCCGGCCGAAGGCGATGCCGTCGGCTGGTCATATCGCAAGGACTGGTTCGAAGATCCCAAGGAAATGGAGGCGTTCAAGGCGAAATACGGCTACGACCTGGCGCCGCCGAAGGATTGGAAGCAGCTGCGCGATATCGCAGAATTCTTCCACCGTCCGGACGAGAAGCGCTACGGCATTGCGATCTACACCGACAATTCCTATGACGGTCTGGTTATGGGCGTCGAGAACGCGATCTTCTCCTTCGGCGGCGAGCTTGGCGACTATGCCAGCTACCAGGTCGACGGCATCATCAATTCGGACAAGAACGTCAAGGCGGTTGAAGCCTATCGGGAGCTCTACGGCTTCACGCCTCCTGGCTGGGCCAAGACCTTCTTCGTCGAGAACAACCAGGCGATCACCGAGAACCTGGCGGCGATGAGCATGAACTACTTCGCCTTCTTCCCGGCGCTGGTGAACGAGGCGTCGAACCCGAACGCCAAGGTCACCGGCTTCTTCGCCAACCCGGCCGGTCCGGACGGCGACCAGTTCGCAGCCCTCGGCGGCCAGGGCATTTCGATCGTCTCCTATTCTGAGAACCAGGAAGAGGCGATGAAATTCCTCGAATGGTTCGTCAAGGACGAGACCCAGAAGCGCTGGGCCGAACTCGGCGGCTATACCGCAAGCGCCAAGGTGCTGGAATCGGAAGAGTTCCAGAACGCGACGCCGTATAACAAGGCCTTCTACGAGACGATGTTCAAGGTGAAGGACTTCTGGGCGACGCCGGAATATGCCGAGCTGCTGATCCAGATGAACCAGCGCATCTATCCTTACATCACCGCCGGCGAAGGCACGGCGAAGGAAGCGCTCGACGCACTGGCTGCAGACTGGAACGCCACGTTCGAGAAATACGGGCGCAAAAAGTAGTCCCCCTGGAGAGGGGGCCCGCGTCCCCTCTCCTTTTCATTCGGCATCCGTGCCCGCCGGCGCGGTTCGAGCGGGCGCGACGCTCGGCATTCACATCGCGCATCGGTATGCTTTCCGGCATCCGGCGCCGAATTCTCGGAGGAGGAGAGTATTGGCTACCGCAGTCATGGCATCGCTGGACGCGAAGTCGCGTGCCGCATCCCGCGGCATGAGCGATATCCGGATCCGCAATCTCTTCATCATCCCGACGATCCTGTTCCTGATCGTCTTCAACATCTTTCCGCTGATCTATTCGCTCGGCTATTCCTTCACCGACTTCAGGGCCTCGTCCAGCGCGCCGGCAAACTTCGTCGGGTTGCAAAACTATCGCGAACTCCTGAACGACCCCTTCATCTGGTCGAACTTCGCGATCACGGCGAAATACGTCATCGTTTCGGTTGCCGGCCAGGTGATCGTCGGCTTCGGCACGGCGATGCTGCTCAACCGTGACATTCCGCTGAAAGGCTTGCTGACGACGCTTCTGCTGCTGCCGATGATGCTCTCGATGGCGGTCGTCGGCCTCTTTTGGAAGCTGCTCTATGATCCGTCCTTCGGCATCATCAACTATACGCTCGGCCTTGGCTCCTTCGAGTGGCTGTCGAATCCGGACATGGCGCTTTATGCCGTTGCGATCACCGATATCTGGATGTGGTCGCCCTTCGTGATGCTGCTGTCGCTCGCCGGCCTCTCCGCCGTGCCGAAGCACCTCTATGAGGCGGCGGCGATCGACCGGGCGGGCCCGTTCTACACCTTCTTCCGCATCACGTTGCCGCTGGTGGCGCCGATCCTGATGATCGCGATCATCTTCCGCACCATGGAGGCCTTCAAGACCTTCGACCTCGCCTACATCCTGACCAGCCAGCCGACGACCGAGGTGATCTCGATCCGGCTCTACAAGATGGCCTTCCAGGAATGGCAGACGGGGCGCTCCTGCGCGCTCGCCTACATCGTTCTGATCATGGTGCTCGCCATCACCAACATCTACGTGAAATACCTGAACAAAGTGAAGGAGCGCTGAGATGGCGGCCGTTCAGACCCGCTCCGAGCGCGCGCTCAACAAGGTGGCGATCGCCGCCGTGCTGGTCATCACGCTGATCTTCCTCGCACCGATCTACTGGATCACCTCGACGGCCTTCAAGCCGCGCAACCTCGCCACCACGATCCCGCCGACCGTCCTCTTCGAGCCTGACGTTTCGCCGTTCGTAAAGCTTTTCACCAAGCGCTCGCAGCTACGCGAGCCACCGACGCCCGAGGAATATGCGGCCGCCCCCTGGTGGGAGCGCATGGTGTTCGACGGCGGCGAGAAGGTCGTGCGCTCCGGCCGCGGCGAGGTGCAGCCTTCCGGCTATCAGAACCGCTTCATGAACTCCCTGATTGTGGCGATCACCTCAACGGTGCTTGCGGTCGGCATGGGAACCTTCACAGCCTACGGCTTCTCGCGCTTCAAGGTGAAGGGGGAGGCGGACCTGCTCTTCTTCATCCTGTCGACGCGCATGCTGCCGCCCGTCGTCGTGGCGATCCCGATGTTCCTCATGTACCGCGTCGTCGGCCTGAACGACACGCACTGGGGCCTGATCATTCTCTACACCGCCTTCAACCTCTCCTTTTCGGTCTGGCTGATGAAGGGCTTCATCGACGAGATCCCGAAGGAATATGAGGAGGCGGCGCTCGTGGATGGCTACACGCGCATGGAGGCCTTCTTCAAGATCGTCATTCCGGAAGCCGCAACCGGCATCGCCGCGACCGCCGTCTTCTGCTTCATCACAGCCTGGAACGAATATGCCTTCGCGCTGATCATGACGAACCGGCGCGCGCAGACGGCGCCACCCTTCATCCCGAGCCAGGTCGGCTCCGGCCTGCCGGACTGGACGGTGATTGCCGCGGGCACGTTCCTGTTCCTGCTGCCGGTTGCGATCTTCACCTTCCTGCTCAGGAACCATCTCCTGCGCGGTATGAGCTTCGGGGCGATCCGCAAATGACCTTCCGCACCCTGAACCAGAAATATCTCGAACCCGGTTCGCAGTTGCTGATGATCCTCGGCATCATCGCGCTCTGCCAGCCCTGGAACTTCTTTCTCCACCGCTACGGGCTGACGATGACGCTCGTCGGGCTGATCGCCTTCATGGTGACCACCAAGATCCCGCGGGAAGAGAAACAAGACGAAGGCATCACTTCATGACGCAGATCGAACTTCGCGGCATCCAGAAATATTTCGGCGCCGTCCAGGTTATCAAGGACCTCAATCTCGCCATCGCCGACAACGAGTTCATCGTGCTGCTCGGACAATCGGGCTGCGGCAAGACGACGACGCTGCGCGCGGTCGCAGGCCTCGAGACGATCGACGAGGGCGACATCCTGATCGACGGACAGCCGGTGCAGCATATGAAGGCGTCGGACCGCGACATCGCCATGGTGTTCCAGTCGTTCTCGCTCTACCCGCACATGACGGTCTATGAGAACATCGCCTTTCCGCTCCGCGCCACCCGAATGAGCCGGAGCGGCGTCGACAATGCCGTGTGCGAGATGGCGCGGGTGCTACGCATTTCCGATCTGCTTGACCGCAAACCGTCGGCGCTTTCGGGTGGCGACATGCAGCGCGTGGCGATCGGCCGCGCGCTCGTGCGCAAGCCCAAGGCCATGCTGATGGACGAGCCGATCGGTGCGCTCGACGCGAAGCTGCGCGAGGAGATGCGGGCCGAGATCAAGCGGCTGCACATCAAGCAGGGTTCGACGACCATCTACGTGACGCATGACCAGGTTGAGGCCATGTCGCTTGCCGATCGGATCGTCATCATGCACGAGGGCAGCCTGCAACAGGTCGGCACGCCGGAACAAGTGTACTCACAGCCTGCCAACATCTTCGTCGCGCAATTCGTCGGAAGCCCCGTGATGAATGTAGCCGAGGCAAGCGTCCGCGAGGAGGCGGGGCACGTTCGTGTGGAACTCAAGGGCGCGCAAAGGGCTTTCGACTTTCCGGCCGAACTTGCCGGCCGGCTGCCTTCCGCAAAGGGCGAGAACGACAATCTCACGCTCGGCGTACGACCGGAGGGCGTCATCGTCGTGCGCGAGGCCCGCGACGGCTTCATGCCGGTCGAGGCGCATATCATCGAACCGCTCGGCTCGCATGACATCGTCGACCTCAAGGTGGGCGAGCAGATGCTGCGGGCCCGCACCAAGAGCGGCTTCGTGCCGCGGGCCGGCGACACCGTCTGGGCGCGCATCGACCCCGCCCAGGCGCATTTCTTCAACACGGCGACCGGTTCGTCGCTCGGGATCCGACTCTGATGGCGCATATCGAACTCAAGGGTATCACCAAGACCTTCGGCCAGCACACTGCACTGAGGAATCTTGATCTCGAAATCGCCGACGGCGAGTTCTTCGTGCTGCTCGGTCAGACGGGCGCCGGCAAGACGACGACGCTGAGACTGATCGCCGGCTTGGAAAGGCCAACCGGCGGACGGATCCTCGTCGACGGCCAGGATGTCGCCGACTGGGGCGCGGCGGAACGTGATGTGGCACTCGTTCTCCAGCAATATTCGCTCTATCCGCGTTATACGGTCCGCGAGAACCTGGAATTTCCGCTGAAATCCCACATCCGGCGTGTCGAGCCGGCCGAGATCAAGGAACGTGTCGACCGGGTTGCCAAAACTTTGCGCATCGAGCACCTGCTCGACCGCAAGACGGACCGGCTGTCGGGCGGCGAGATGCAGCGCGTCTCGATCGGTCGCGCCATCGTGCGCAAGCCACGTGTCTTCCTGATGGACGAGCCGCTCTCGGCGCTCGACGCGAAGCTGCGCGAGGCGTTGCGCACGGAGCTGAAAAACCTGCAGATGAACCTCGGCGCAACCTTTCTCTTCGTCACCCACGACCAGATCGAGGCGATGTCGATGGGCGACAAGATCGGCGTGCTCAACAACGGCCATCTCGTTCAGACCGGCACGCCGCAGGAAATCTATCGCAATCCGAGGAACACCTTTGTCGCGCGCGCCGTCGGCTCGCCGCCGATGAACCTGATCCCCGGAAAACTCGCCGGAAACGAGGCCGTCGCCGACGAAGGGTACCGCCTGCCGCTTGCAAGCGGCCATGGTGCTGTGACGGACGGGCGGTCCCTCACCTTCGGCATTCGCCCCGAGGACCTCGTTCTCGAAAGCGGCGCGCCGGGCGAGGCCCGGGTGCACGACGTGGAGAATCATGGCGTCGAGAAGATCGTGACGCTTCGCGCCGGCGGAACCGTGCTGCAGGCGACGATGTCGGCCGGGACCAATCTCAAGATCGACGATACCGTGCGCTTCTCCTGGAACCCGGAGAATGTCCTGCTCTTCGACGGCGGCAGCGGCATCAGCCTGCGCCATGCCAGCTAATGTTCGCAAAGCTGATTGCATTTTGCAATCGGATATGAGAAAAGGCCCCCGTATCACATGTGGAGGCCGCGATGAAACCTGTTCTCTACGCCCACCCCTTCTCGTCCTATTGTCAGAAGACATTGATCGCGCTCTACGAGAACGGGACCGACTTCGACTATCGCCTGCTCGACCACAACGAGCCCGAGACACTCGCCGATTTCGAGGCGCGCTGGCCGGTCAAGCGCTTCCCGATCCTCGTGGACGGCGACCGGACGATTCTCGAAGCCTCCATCGTCATCGAATATCTCGGCCGGCACTATCCCGGTCCCGTGAAACTCATACCCGACGACCCGGAGGCCGCGATCGAGGTCCGCATGCTCGACCGGGTCTTCGACAACTACGTGTCGACTCCGCAGCAGAGGATCGTCTTCAACGCCATCCGGCCCGAAACCGACCGCGACCCTTACGGCGACCAGGAGGCACGGGGCATGCTCGAGCGCGCCTATGCCTGGCTAGAGGGATATCTCGAAGGGCGGACATGGGCGGTTGGAGATACCTTCACCCTCGCCGACTGCGCCGCCGCCCCGTCGCTCTTCTATGCCGACTGGACGCATCGGATCGATGCGGCTTTCGGCAACCTGCATGCCTACCGCAAGCGCCTGCTGCAAAGACCGTCCTTCGCACGCGCCGTCGACGAGGCCCGACCCTATCGGCAATACTTTCCGCTCGGCGCTCCGGATCGCGACTGACGCCGCAAACAGGGTTATGCGGGGAATCGCCGGCGATAATGCTCGACCACATCCGGGTTGCGCAGGTTGACCGGCAGCCCGCCGTTCAGAATCCGGACCGCCTCCGCCGCCGCCCCCGTGCCCATGCGCATCATGCTTTCCTCCGTGAGGCCGGCGAGGTGCGGGGTGACAATGACATTGTCGAAGCCGAAATAGGGATGATCCGCCAGCAGCGGCTGGGTCGAGAACACGTCCAGTGCAGCACCGCCAAGCCGTGCCTCCTGCAACGCCTCGATCAGGGCTGCGTCATCGACGACGGGGCCGCGCGAGACATTGACGAGGATCGCCCCCGGCTTCATGCGCGCGATGCGCTCCCGGTTGAGCAGGCCCGTCGTTTCCGGCGTCAACGGACAACAGAGCACGACGATGTCGGCGGCTGCAACGAGATCGTCGAGGGCAAGAAAGCGCGCGCCTTCCGGCAGGCTTCCCGGCGAGCGGGAGTTGGCGACGACTTCCATGCCGAAACCGTGTCTGGCGATGCGGAAGATCGCCGTGCCGACATTGCCCATGCCGACGATGCCGATCGTGCGGCCGCCGAGATCCATCGCGCGGTCGGAATGCGCCCGCCCGGCCGTCCAGCCCTTTGTCCGAAGGTCGCGATCCATCGGCCGGAATTGCCGCAACAAGGCGAGCGTAACCATGAAGACGTGTTCCGCGACCGTCGGCGCATTGACGGCCGGCACGTTGGCGACGAGCACGCCGGCCCGCGTCGCCGCGTCGATCGGGATCATGTCGAGCCCGGCGCCGTGGCGGATCGCGGCGCGGAGGTTTGGGGCGTCGTCGAAGAAGGCGGGCGGGATTGGCGCGCGCACGATCAGGATTTCCACCCCGCGCCCTTCGTCAAGCAGCGTTTCGGGATCGGGACTGGACGCGATGCGCAGCTCGCCGGCAGCCTTCAGCATGGCCTCGGCCTCCGGATGCAGGGCATGCGTCGAAAAGATGAAGCTCATCGGCCCTCCCCGCCGGTTCGCCTATTCGGCTGCCGTCGCCGGTCCGCCGATCAGGCCCTTCCAGTAGCTCTCGGCCCCTTGCAGATGCGCGTTCATCAGTGCCTGGGCGAGATTGCCGTCGCGGGCGAGCAGCGCCTCGTAGATGCGAATGTGCTCCTCATGCGAGCGCCGGCTGCGCGCGACGTCGCCGAAATAGATCGGCAGGCGCTGTTCGCCCATCGTGTAATAGACGCTGCAGACCCGGTGGAAGACGCTGTTCTTCGTCGCCCGCACGATCTCCAGATGGAAATCGCGGTCCTCGCGGGCCAGCCCCTCGCCGGCAGAAATCTTTGCCTCTGATATGGCGAGAATCTCCCGCAGCCGCTCGTAGTTCTCCTCGGTCGCGCGCAGGCAGGCGAGTTCCGCCGCCTTGATCTCGTGAATCTTGCGCAGTTCCACGGTCTCGTAGATCAGGATCGGATCGAGCGGCACGCCGGCGCGCGCGAAAAGCGCCATTGCCTCCACGCTCGCTTCGGTCTTCGTCAGGTAGATGCCGGATTTCGCCCGGCGCTCGACGATGCGCATTGCCTCGAGGATCGCCAGCGCCTCGCGGATCTGGCCGCGGCTGACCGTGAAATGTTCGGCAAGTTCCCGTTCCGAAGGCGTGCGACCGTTGTCGCTCGAATGCGAAAAGAGATAGGCCGCCAGGTCGGAGAGCAGGGAGTTTTCTTTCATCGTCACACTCTTCGCGCGTGAGCCTCCAGAACCCGCTCGTCGATCGTGAATCCGAGGCCGGGTTTTTCAGGAATCGCTATCATACCGTCCGAAACGGACACTGTCTCCTCGACGAGGTCATGGATCATCGGGTTCGCGCCGAGCGAATATTCGATGACGAAACTGGAAGGCGCGGCCGCGCAGAGATGCAGCCCGGAGAAGAAGCAGGGCGCGCCGGCCCACAGATGCGGCGCGAAACGCAGGTTGAAGGCACTGGCGAGCGCCGCAATGCGCATCGCCTCGGTGATCCCGCCGCAAAAGGCCGGATCGGGCTGGAATATATCCACCGCGCGCTGCATGGCAAGGTCGCGAAAGGCAAAGCGCGTCGCCTCGCTTTCGCCGGCCGCGATCGGCACGTTGCCGGCCGCCCGCACCTCCGCCATGCCTAGCTTGTCGTCGGCGATGACCGGTTCCTCGAACCAGGCGAGATCGCAATCGGCGACGAGCTGGATGAAGCGTTTCGCATCGGCCACCGTATAGGTCCCGTGCGCATCGACCATCAGGTCGACGCCGGACCCCAGCGCCCTGCGCGCCGCCCTGACGCGGGCCGCAGAGACCGGCGGCGCGCCGTCCATGGCGCCGACCCGCATCTTCACCGACCGGAAGCCGCCGGCCGCGATATAGGACTGAAGCTGGTCGCCGATCTTCTCGGCATTCTCCCAGCCGCCCGAGGCATAGGCCGGCAACCGGTCCGCCTTGCGGCCGCCCAAGAGCTTCCAGACCGGCACGCCCAGCGACTTGCCGAGGATGTCCCAGAGCGCGATGTCGACGGCGCTGATCGCGGCGACCGAAAGACCGCGCCGCGACAGTTCCGGCATGGCATGGCCGGACGAGGCCGCCGTCTCGTGGCGCACGCCGTTATAGAGCATCTCCCAGATCGCCGAGATGTCCGCCGGATCGCGGCCGATCAGCTTCGGCCCCACCTCGTGGTTCAGCATGTGCACCAGCGTGCCGTAGGTGCCGGCGCTGCCGGCGGCATTCTTGCCCTCGCCCCAGCCGACGATGCCGTCATCCGTCTCGATGCGCAGGATCGCGGCGTCGAAGGTGGTCAGCCGTCCGAAGTCGCTGCGGTGCTGGCGGTTCGCCTCGATGGGGATGCTGACCCACCAGGCCTCTACTGTCTTGATGCGCATGTCTCGGATCCCCCGCCCTACGGCCGACCGGCCGCAAGGTGATGCTGTTCGCCCGGCCTCACTTGATCAGCGGCAGGATGGTTTCGGCGGTGATGCGCATCTGGTCGTCGTAGAATTTCTCCGTCAGCAGGCTCGATCCGTGATCCTGGATGAACTTCAACTGCTCGGGTGGAATATCGACCGGGTTGCGCTCGACCATGTCCGGATATTTGGCGGCCGGCGTGCGGTCGACGGGCGCCACGAACTCGTTGGTAACGGCGCCGTCGTAGCCGATCTCCTTCAGCGTGCCGATGATCTTCGGCCAGTCGAGCTGGCCGAGGCCGGCAGCGAAGCGGTTGTTGTCGGCGACGTGGAAATCGAACAGGCGCTTTCCGGCAAGCCGGATCGCATCATACATGTCCTCTTCCTCGATATTGAGGTGGAAGGCATCGAGGCAGACGCCACATTCGGGGCTGACCGCATCGGCAAGCGCCAATGCCTGGGCCGCGCGGTTGAAGAAATAGGTCTCGAAACGGTTGAGCGGCTCGACGGCGATGCGCACACCCCTTTTCTGGGCATGGGCGAAGCACTCCCTGGTGGCGTCCACCACCCATTTCCATTCTTCCTCCTCCGTCCCGTCCGGAACGACCTTGCCGACGGTTGCCGGCACCAGAGTGATGATCTCGCCTTCCAGTTCGCTCACCATGGTGATGACGCTCTTGACGTAATCGACCGACTTCGCCCGCTGGCCCTCGTCCTTCGCCGCAAGATTGCGCTCGCCGAGCGTCAGCGTCACCGCGCCCCAGCAGCGGATGCCGTGCTCCTTCAAGAGCGCGCGCGTCTCCTTGACGTCATATTGCGTCGGCTCGCCGGAGATCTCGATGCTCTCGTAGCCATATTTCTTGATGCGCTTCAGCGTGACGGCGAGCGGCTCTGCCCGCATCCAGTTGTGCGTCGAAAGATGCATGAACGTCCTCCCAGACTGTTGCGGCGCCTGCACATGCGCGAATGACCGTGCAGGGCCTCCTGCTTGTCGCCTCTCCAACCGCCATAGGGCAATCTGGTTTGGCCAATTGTCGTTGCCTTAAGCTCTAGCGCAATTCAACCCGCCTCGCAAGACAGGTGCGCCTATCCGTATTTTTCTTCATTTTCCGCCATTTATCCGAGAGTATGAGATTGTCTCGGACGACTCTGCTCGCACCACGTAAGCGGCACTGGCTTGACCAGATGCTCAGATTTGGTATGACCAGATTGCGGCAATCGTGGAGGAGACGGTTCGCCGCATCAAGGCCCGACAGAGGCCGCAGGGAGGACAGGATGAAGATCGGCATGTGCATGTTTCTCTGGACGACCAGCGTCGGACGGAAGCACGAAAAGCTGTTGCGCGACATCAGGCAAACCGGCTTCGACGGCGTCGAGATCCCGATCTTCGAGGGCACGCCCGACGATTATCGCCGGCTCGGCGACCTGCTCGACCGGATCGGCCTGGAGCGCACCGCCGTCTCCGCCATGGGCGACCCTGCGATGAACCTGATCTCGCCGGATACGGCAACGCGCAGGCGCGGCATCGACTACATGAAATGGGCGATCGACTGCGCCGAGGCTCTCGGTGCCGACACGCTGAGCGGTCCGCTGCATTCGACGCTCGGCCAGTTCTCCGGCAACGGCCCGACAGCTGCGGAACTGAAACGCTCGGTCTCCTCGCAGCGCGCCATCGGCGACCATGCCGGCAAGCACGGCGTGACCATCGGGCTCGAGGCGCTGAACCGCTTCGAGTGTTATCTCTTCAACACGATGGACGACCTTGCCGCGCATATCGACGCGGTCGGCCACCCGAACATCCGCGCCATGTACGACACGTTTCACAGCAATATCGAGGAAGCCGATCCGATCGGCGCCTTCACCCGCAACAGGGACCGCATCGTGCATGTGCACATTTCGGAGAACGACCGCGGCGTGCCGGGGCGCGGCAATATCCCCTGGGCGGAGACGTTCCGGGCGCTGCGCGAAAACGGCTATGACGGCTGGCTGACCATCGAGGCCTTCGGCCGCGCGCTGAAGGACCTCGCGGCGGCAACCAAGGTCTGGCGCGACTTCTCCGAGACGCCGGAGGCGGTCTACCGCGACGGCTACCGCCATATCCGCGACGGCTGGCAGGCGGCGGCGTAATGGACGCCCCGCCAATCGATCAGTCTGAATATCGGCCCGGCGGCCTGCCGACCGTCGCTGCCGCAGGTCCGCTCCGGGTTGACGCCCCCGGTCGAAAGACCCAAACTCCGGTCAAGCGGATGACGGCGCGCCGGGCGCGTCGAAACGGGAGGTCTCATTCGCGGGAGGAACAGATGACGGAATCCATCAGGCTCTTTCGGGGCCCGTTCGGCCATGTTTCGCTTCTGAATGTCGGCGGCAATCTCGTCACGCACGCCCATCCGGAAATCCATATCGTGATCTGGCTTGCCGGCTGCGCCGGCAGCATGACGGTCGGCAACCGGACGCTGGTGCCCGAACCCGGCGTCGCCATCGGCATCAATTCTTTCGAGCCGCACAACCACACCTTCGACGACGGCGAGGACCCCGGCCAGTTCCTGGCCTTCTATATCGACCGGGAATGGCTGCGAGCACGGCGCGGCATGGCCGCAGGCGCGCTTGCCTTCACCGATCCGGCGATCCCGCTTCCCGGCTGGCTGGTCGATGCGGCGATGACGCTGCCCGAACGGCTCGTCGACGGCGAGGACGAGATGGTGGGCTACGAGGTCGAGCGCCTGATCGACCATGTGATGGATGCAGCCGACGCCTGCCGCCCGGCCCGCGGCTCGGAGATTGCCCGCGGCGGCCGCGACTTCCGCATCCGCAAGGCCTTAGCGCTGATGGAGGCCAATGTCGGCGAGCGCATCTGCTTCGACCAGGTGGCCCGCAGCGTCGGCCTGTCGCGCCCGCATTTCTTCGCGCTCTTCAAGGAACAAATGAGCGTGACCCCCAACGTCTACTGGAACACGCTCCGGATCGCCGAGGCGATGCGCTGTCTCCAGTCCTCCGACGAATCGATGATCTCGGTCGCCTGCAATCTCGGCTTCTCGTCGCAGGGCAATTTCTCGCGCTTCTTCCGCGAACACACCGGCGTGCCCCCGACCGTCTACCGCTCCGCCGCCAATGAAGGCCGCATGGTGCCGTCGCGCCGCGGCGCGGAGCTCTGTCGTTAAACTGTTGCGCCGTAGCGAATATCAGACGGAGCGATCAGCGCTCCAGACCGATCGATAAGCCTCGCCTTGCCGCTACCCTATCATCGTCCCATCAGGACCAGACAGGGAAGCCCATCATGCCGACAGTTACCGTTTCTTCCGTCATCGACGCCCCGATCGAAAAGGTCTGGGCGCGCATCCGCGATTTCAACGGCCTGCCTTCCTGGCATCCGCGCATGGTGAAGAGCGAGATCGAGGACGGCCGCCCGGCCGACGAGATCGGCTGTGTGCGCAAGTTCGAGCTTATCTCCGGCGCAACGCTGCGCGAGAAGCTGACCGCCTTTTCCGACGCCGAGCACTCCGTCAGCTACAGCATCCTCGAAACGCCGCAGCCGATCAGCAACCACACCGCCACGCTGACACTGAAGCGCGTGACCGACGGCGAGCGCACCTATGCCGAATGGACCGCCACCTTCGATGCGCCGGCGGCCGAGGCCGACAAGGTGGCCGAAGGCATGGGCACCAATGTCTTCCAGGGCGGCTTCAACGCGCTGAAGACCCATTTCGCCGAAAACCCCTGACGCCAAAAAACCCTGGAGGAGGATGCCATGCCCCTGACGCTTCAGACCTGTGCGACGGCGGATGCCGCGGGCGCTGCCCTTTCGTCCGACGCGGCGGCACGCTATCTCGGCGGCGGCACGCTCATCGTGCGCCACGCCAACGAGGGCGACGTCTCCTTCTCGCGCTATGTGCGCAGCACCGATCCCTCCCTTTCGGCAATCACCGTCGAAGGCGGCAGGGTAACGCTCGGCGCGTCCGTCACCATGGGCCGCATCCTTGCGGACAAGCGCCTTCACTGTCTGGCCGACGCGGCGCACGCGGTCGGCGGACCGGCGATCCGCAACATGGCGACGGTCGGCGGCAATCTCTATGCCCCCGCCCCCTATGGCGATCTGGGCGTGGCGTTGCTGGCGCTCGACGCGACGGTCGCAATCGGAGGCAAGACGCTACCGCTGGAGGACTTCCTGCGCGACCGCGACACGGTCCATGCCCGCTCCGTGCTGACGGCGGTCAGTTTCGCGCTGCCGGCAGACGGGGCGCTGCGCTTCCTCAAGGTTTCGCGCGTCAAGCCGAAGGGCGTCTCCGTCGTCACGATTGCCGCGCTTCTCGACGAGAGAAACGGAACGATCGACAGCGCCCGTATCGCCTATGGCTGCATGGCCGACCGGCCGGTGCGCGCGCCCGCGGTCGAGGCGGCACTCGCCGGCAGGCCGCGGACGGCGGACGGCATCGGCGACGCGCTTGCGGTCGCTTCGGACGGCATGGAGCCGGTGACCGATGCGATCGCCAGCGCCTGGTATCGGGCAGAGGTTCTGCCGGTGCATCTCGGCCGGTTGCTGCTCGCCTGAACGGACACCGGAACGCACTAGCGCATTTCCGGTGCAATCCGGATCACCGAAGACGCGCTAGTTCTTTGTTTTTGCCGCATTATCCGACGTCGATGCGAATGCGCATCGACTGGAAATGCTCTAGGGAGGACATAATGGCCAAGGTACCGGTTCAGTTCACGCTCAACGGCGAGGAACGGGCGGAATTCGTCGAGAGCGGCACGACGCTGCTGAAAGCGCTGCGCGAGAAGATCGGCGACATGTCGGTCAAGGGCGGCTGCCAGCAGGGCACCTGCGGAAGCTGTTCCGTGCTGATCGACGGCGAACTCCGCCTTTCCTGCCTGACACTTGCCGAAACCTGCGAGGGCGCGGCGATCGAGACGACGGCGGGGCTGGCGGAAGGCGGTGTGCTGCATCCGCTGCAGCGCGCCTTCAACGAGGGCTTCGCCACCCAGTGCGGCTTCTGCACGCCCGGCATGCTGATGGCCGCCAGGGCGCTGCTCGACAGCAACCCGCAGCCGTCGCGCGAGGATGTCGTCGATGCGCTCGCCGGCAATATCTGTCGCTGCACCGGCTACGAGCCGATCATCCAGGCGGTGCTGACCGCCGCCCGCGCCAATTCCGTCAACGCGGCCTGAGGGAGGACATGATGGACGTCCGCAAATCCTATTTCGCCGACGAGCGGAAGGACGATCTGAAGGAGATCGGCCGGCCTACTCTCCGCGTCGACGCGCTTGGCCATGTCACCGGCACGACGAGCTATTTCGCCGACCGGACCTTTCCGGGTCTGCTGCACCTGAGGATGGTCCGCAGCCCCCATCACCACGCCCGCATCCGCGGCATCGACCTGTCCGAGGCCGAGACGCATTCGGGCGTCGTGCGCATCCTGACGGCCGCCGACGTGCCGCACAATGTCTACACGATCCTCACCTTGATCCAGGTCGGGCCGGAGGACGAGACGGTGCTGGCCACCGACAAGGTGCGCTGGAAGGGCGAGGCGATCGTCGCGATCCTCGCCGACAGCGAACGCGCCGCGAGCGAAGCCGCAGCCAAGGTGAAGGTCGACTACGAGGTGCTGGAACCGGTGCTCAGCATCGACGATGCGCTGGTGCCCGGCGCGCCCATCGTCAACGAATATCACGGCCAGAACTATTATCGCTACGACAGCGGCGAGTGCCGCAAGGTGCGCTTCGGCGATGTCGAGGCGGGCTTCGCCGAGGCCGACCATATCCTCGAGGAGACCTACGGTTCAGGGCCGATCGAACATGCGCCGACCGAGACGACGGGCTGCATCGTCATGCCCGAGGGCAATGGCCGCTTCACCTGCTATACCAACACGCAGGCGATGTTCTTCACGCTCGACAACACCTCGATCATCCTCCAGATGGAGGGTGCCAAGCTGCACATGGTCGGCGGCACCGTCGGCGGCGGCTTCGGCGGCAAGGTGGACGTGACCGTCGAGCCGATCGCCATCCTCGGCGCCAAGCTGACGGGCCGCCCCGTCTCCTTCATCTACAGCCGCGAGGAGGAGATGCAGGTCTCCTCGCCCCGCGCCGCCGAAAAGCTCGTCATCAAGGACGGCGTGACGAAGGACGGCCGCATCGTCGCCCGCTACGTCAAGGCCTATATCGACGCAGGCGCCTATTCGCGCCACTCGCCCTACGGCGCGCAGAAATCGGCCGCGCATTTCCCCGGCCCCTATACGGTGCCGAATGTCTGGGTGGACAGCTACTGCGTCTACACCAACCGCACGCCATCCAGCGCCATGCGCGGCTTCGGCGTCACCATCGGCGACTTCGCGCTCGAAGTGCAGATGGACAAGCTGGCGCGGCTCGTCGGCATGGACCCGTTCGAATTCCGCTTCGTCAACGCCTATCGCGACGGCGACATGAAGGCGCACCGCCAGAAGACGGAAGGCGCGGCGCTGATCGAATGCATGCAGGAGGCCTCCAGGATCGGCCACTGGCCGGTGGCGGACAAATACATGCGGATGTCCTCCGCCGTCAGGGAGGGGTGAGCGATGACGATCCGGAAAGGCCGCGGCGTCGCGGCCGTCAACTACCCGACCGGCATGAACCTCGGCGGCGACCCGACGCAGGCGCTGGTGCATTCGACGCCAACCGGCAATTTCATGGTCTCGCTCTCCTCGGTCGATCTCGGCCAGGGGCTGAAGCAGGTCATGTCGCAGATCTGCGCCGAGACGATCGGCGTGCCGGTCGATCGCGTCATCATCGACACGGCCGATACCGATACCGGCCCGCACTGCATGGGCACGTTTGCCTCGCGCGGCACGCACCGCGCCGGCAACGCCGTGATCGAGGCGGCACGGGAAGCACGGCAGGTCATGCTGGAGGTGGCGGCGGAAGAACTGGAGACGGATGCCGCCGACCTCGACACGGACGGCGAAGGCAATATCCACGTCAAGGGCGCGCCGCAGCGCTCCATCTCGATCTTCGACACGGCGCTCGCCGCCCATTTCAAGCACGGACGGTCGATTTCCGGGCGCGGCATGTTCCTGATCCCGCGTTCCTATCCGGATACGGCGACGGGCGCGATGAAGCCCTCCACCTGCTACGCCCATGCCTGTACCGTCGCGGATGTAGAAGTGGACGACGAGACCGGCGAGGTCACCGTCAAATCCGTCAAGAACGTCTTCGAGATCGGCCGCGCGCTGAACCCGAAGATGGTGGAACAGCAGCTCGTCGGCGGCTCGTGGATGGGCATCAGCCACGCGCTTTACGAGACGACGGAGCCCTATTATCCGAGCCGCGAGCATGGCGGGCGCGACTTCAACGAATATCTGATGCCCGGCCCCGGCGATCTCGCGGAAACCGAGATCGTCGTGCTGGAGCGCCCGGCGGCGGACGGTCCCTATGGCGCCAAAGGCCCCGGCGAGATGTGCGCGAACCCGCAGATCCCGGCGATCGCCAACGCGATCTTCGACGCGGTCGGCGTGCGCATCGACACGCTGCCGATCACGCCGGAACGTATTTTGCGCGCGCTTCGACAGACCGCGGCGAGCCATTGAGCGCCGCCATGCGGGAGGGGTCGGCAAATGACGTGCTCGAGTCCCCGGAGACGGTGGCAGACCGCTTCGAGGATTGCCGCTACATTGCCGACGAGCCGCTGGCGACCGCCGTCTTTCTGGCGATCCGTCTCGGCAAGCCGCTGCTCTTGGAAGGCATGCCGGGTGTCGGCAAGACGGAGGCGGCGAAGGCCGTGGCCGAAATCCTCGGCCGCGACCTCATCCGCCTGCAATGCTACGAGGGCATCGACGCGCAGCATGCGCTCTACGAGTGGAACTACCAGCGCCAGCTTCTGGCGATCCGCCAGGCCGGCGCGGCCGACATCGACATCTATGCCGACCGCTTCCTGATCGAGCGGCCGCTGCTCCGCTCGCTGCGTCACCCGGAAAAGACCGTGCTTCTGGTCGACGAGATCGACCGTTCCGACCATGAATTCGAGGCATTGCTGCTCGAATATCTCTCGGATTTCCAGATCTCCATTCCCGAGCGCGGCACCGTGCGGGCCGCCGAGCCACCGGTCGTCATCCTCACCTCTAACCGCACGCGAGAGCTTGCCGAGGCGCTGCGTCGGCGCTGCGTCTATCACTGGATCGCCTATCCCGATTCCGAGCGTGAGGCGGCGATCATCCTAACGCGTGCGTCCGATGTCGCGGAGGCGACGGCCCTTGCGGTGGCGCGCGCCGTCAACGCCATCCGCGCCCGCCCGCTCGCCAAGCCACCCGGCATTTCGGAAGCCGTCGAATGGGCCAACGCCGCGACCGTCCTGGAAAAGGGCGGCAGCCCCTGGCCGGAAGCCTTCCGCCGGGCGATCGGCGTCCTGCTGAAGGACGAGGAGGACCTCGCCTATATGAGAAGCGAATTGCCGCCCATCCTCGAGGAGGCACTGGCATGAGCGGCCGTCCTTCCTCCCTCTTCTCCCCGGCGGGGAGACATGCCGAGCGCATGCGAGGCGATGAGGGGGTCTTTGCGGCATCTGCTCGTGGCGCTTCACGCACCCCCTCATCCGACCCTTCGGGCCACCTTCTTCCCGCAGGCGCGAAGTGAGAGGAGCCTGCATCATGCCGCTAACCCTCCTGCCCCGCGCCTGCGCCCCTTTCCTCGATTTCGTATTCGTGCTGCGCCGGAACGGTTTTGCCGTCTCGCCGGACCAGACGGAAAGCTTCCTCGCGGCCGTCACCCTGCTCGGACCCAAGAGCATGGAGCACATCCGCCGCGCGGCGATCGCAACGCTGGCGCCCTCCATCGACCGCATGGGCGCCTTCGACGCGCTCTTCCGCGCGGTCTTCCACGGGGAAACGAAAGTGGCTGCCGCCGCAAGCGAGGACGAGGAAGAAACCGTCGTCAAGGACCGGGGCGGCGCTGATGCCGGCGGCGATGCGTCGTTGCGGCAGGAGAAGGGCGGCGCGCATGCCTCGGCGATCGAGCGGCTCGCCGGGCGCGACTTCGAGACGAGCGACGACATCCTGAAGAGCTTCCGGCGACACCTGCCCGGCTCCCTGCCCCGACGCCGCGCCTTCCGACATCTGCGCACGCGGACGAAGGGAGCCGTCGATCTACGCCGCTCGATGCGCGACATCGTGCGCGCCGACGGCGATCTGGCGGTGCCGCGCCTCCGGCGACGGCAGGAGATCGCCCGCCGTCTCGTGCTGGTCATCGACATCTCAGGCTCGATGCGCGGCCATACGGACGAGTTTCTGGCGCTCGCCCATGCGGCCTGCCAGTCCGCCCCGCGCGCGGAAATCTTCACGATTGGCACGCGGCTCACCCGCATCACGCCCGCGCTTCGCCTTCGCGACCGGGACCAGGCGCTTGCCCGCGCTGCGGGCCTCGTCGACGACTGGAACGGCGGCACGCGCATCGGGCCGGCACTGAAAGCCTTTCTCGCCGTGCCGCGTTTTGCAGCACTTTCGCGCGGCGCCCTCGTCGTCATCGCCTCTGATGGCCTGGAGCGCGGCGGACACGCGGACTTCGAGGTCGCCATGCGCCGGCTCTCGGGCCTCGCGCATCGCCTGTCGCTCGCCACTCCGCTTGCCGGCGATCCGCGCTTCCGGCCCGAGACGGCGGCGCTTGCCGCCGTGCTGCAGTGGCTCGACGATCTGGTTGACGGCTCCTCGGCGGAAACGATCGCCGATTTCCTGCTCACGCTCGACTGGCCGGCGCCGAAGGCGTCGGTCGTCTGGAAGGAGAAGACCCATGCAGCCGGTCATTGACTCGCACTTTCACATCTGGCGCCGCGCCGACCAGCCATGGCTGAACGGTCCGATGGTGCCACGCATCTTCGGACCCTACGAGCCGATCCAGCGCGACTATCCGATCGAGGAATATCTGGGTGAGATCGACGGACAGGCCGTCGAGAAAGCGGTCTATGTGCAGACCAACTGGGCGAAGGCGGATTTCGAGAAGGAGGTCGCCTGGCTCAGCGAAACGGCCGCGCGCAGCGGCTGGCCGCACGCCATCGTCGGCTATGCGGATATCTCGGTCGAGGACGTGCGTCCGCAGCTCGACCGGCTGAAGGCCTATCCGCTGGTGCGCGGCGTGCGCATGCAGCTTCACTGGCACGAGGTGCCGGCCTACCGCTTCGCGCCGGGACCCGAGCAGGTGCTGGATGCAAACGTCTGCAGGAACATCGCCCGGCTCAGGGACTACGGCTTCTCCTTCGATCTCCAGCTCTTCCCGGCCCAGATGAAGAACGGCGCGGCGCTCGTCGCGGAAAACCCGGAGACTGATTTCATCCTCACCCATTGCGGCATGCTGACGGACGATGCGCCGGAAACCGTGGCGGCGTGGAAGGCGGGCCTCTCGCATTTTTCCGGACTGCCGAATTTCTACGCCAAGCTTTCCGGCCTCGGCACCTTTATTCACCGCAACGACCCCGCGCTCATTGCGCTCATCGTCGACAATGCCGTGGAAATCCTCGGCAGCAACCGCCTGATGTTCGGCTCCAACTTTCCGATCGAAAAGCTCTGGACCGACTTTCCTTCGGTGCTCTCGGCGCATCGCGCTGCAGCCGAAGGGCATGGGCCGGAGGCCGCCCGGGAGATGCTGCACGATACCGCCGCGCGCGTTTACCGTCCGGCATGAAAAACCCATCCCGGCGGAACCGGGATGGGTGCGTGGCGGTCTTCGGGATCGCCTACTCGGCCGGCGCATGCGCCAACTCGGGTTCCTCCATCCGCCGCAGCGCGCGGTTGCCCGCGAGCCGGCGGACGAGCACGTAGAAGACCGGCGTCATGAAGATGCCGAAGAAGGTGACGCCGATCATGCCCGAGAAGACGGCGATGCCCATGGCGGCCCGCATCTCGGCGCCCGCGCCGGTCGAAACGACGAGCGGCACGACACCCATGATGAACGCCGCGGACGTCATGAGGATCGGCCGCAGGCGCAGACGGCTCGCCTCGATTGCCGCCTGAACCGGCGTGCGCCCCTCGAATTCCAGCTCGCGGGCGAATTCGACGATCAGGATCGCATTCTTCGCCGAAAGCCCCACGAGCACCACGAGCCCGATCTGGGTGAAGATGTTGTTGTCTCCGCCCGTGAGCCAGACGCCCGTCAGGGCGGCAAGCAGCCCCATCGGCACGATCAGGATGATGGCAAGCGGGAGCGTCAGGCTCTCGTACTGTGCAGCAAGCACGAGATAGACGAGCAGCAGGGCGAGCGGGAAGACGATGACGCCCGAGTTACCGGCAAGGATCTGCTGATAGGTCAGATCCGTCCACTCGAAGCCGATGCCGGACGGCAGCGTCTCGTCGGCAATCCGCTCGACGGCTGCCTGCGCCTGGCCGGACGAGAAACCGGGTGCCGGGCCGCCGTTGATATCGGCGGCGAGGAAGCCGTTGTAGCGCGTGGTGCGCTCCGGTCCGGTCGTCGCCTCCACCTTGAGCAGCGTCGCAAGCGGGATCATCTCGCCGGACTGCGACCGGACCTTGAGCGCGCCGATGTCCTCCGCCCGAGCACGGAACTTCGCATCCGCCTGCACCCGCACGCTGTACGTCCGGCCGAACGCGTTGAAGTCGTTGACATAGAGCGAGCCGAGATAGATCTGCAGCGTCTCGAAGACGTCGGTGACCGACACGCCGAGCTGCTCCGCCTTCTCGCGGTCGAGGTCTGCATAGAGCTGCGGCACGTTGATCTGGAAGCTCGAGAAGAGACCTGCGAGCTCCGGCGTCTGGTAGGCCTTTCCGAGGAAGGCCTTTGTCGCCTCGTCCAGTGCCTGGTAACCGAGGCCCGCACGGTCCTCGATCTGCAGCTTGAAGCCGCCGGTCGTGCCGAGGCCCTGGACGGGCGGCGGCGGGAACATGGCGATGAAGGCGTCCTGGATCGCCCCGAATTTCTGGTTCAGCTGCATGGCGATCGCGCCGGCGGAAAGCTCGGGCGTCGTACGTTCCTCGAAGGGCGCGAGACCGACGAAGACGATGCCGGCGTTCGAGCCGTTGGTGAAGCCGTTGATCGAAAGCCCCGGGAAAGCGATGGCGTGCTCGACGCCGGGCTGTGCGAGCGTAATCTCGCTCATTCGCTCGATCACGTCTTCCGTCCGGTCGAGGGTCGCCGCGTCCGGAAGCTGGGCGAAGCCGATCAGGTACTGCTTGTCCTGCGCCGGTACGAAGCCGCCGGGAACCGCCTGGAAGAGCTGGTAGGTTGCACCCGCCAGCACAAGATAGACGATCATCACCAGGCTCTTGCGGGACAGGATACCGCCGACGCCCCGCCCGTACGCCCTGGAGCTGGCGCCGAAGGCCCGGTTGAACCCGCGGAAGAACCAGCCGAGCGTCCTGTCCATGAAGCGCGTCAGCCAGTCCTTCGGCGCGTGATGATCCTTCAGGAGCAGCGCCGAAAGCGCGGGCGAAAGCGTCAGCGAATTGATCGCCGAGATCACCGTGGAGATCGCGATCGTCAGTGCGAACTGCCGGTAGAACTGGCCGGACAGGCCGGTGATGAAGGCGAGCGGCACGAAGACGGCAACGAGCACCAGCGCGATCGCGACGATCGGGCCCGATACCTCCCGCATCGCCCGATAAGTCGCCTCGCGCGGCGACAGGCCGTTTTCGATGTTGCGCTCGACGTTCTCGACCACGACGATGGCGTCGTCCACCACGATGCCGATCGCCAGCACGAGGCCGAAGAGCGTCAGCGCGTTGACCGAGAAACCGAAGACATACATGACGGCGAAGGTGCCGATGATCGAAACCGGCACGGCAAGCAGCGGAATGATCGAGGCGCGCCAGGTCTGGAGGAAGAGGATGACGACAAGCACGACGAGCGCGACCGCCTCGAGCAACGTGTCGACGACCTTCTCGATCGACGCGCGCACAAACTGCGTCGTGTCGTAGACGATGTCGTAGCGGACACCCTCGGGCATGGCGAGCTGGAGCTCATTCATCGTCTCCGTCACCTGGTCGGATATCTGGATGGCATTGGAGCCCGGCGCCTGGAAGACGGGAATGGCCACCGCCGCCTTGTTGTCGAGCAGCGAGCGCAGCGAATAGTCAGCAGCGCCGAGTTCGACGCGCGCGACGTCGCTCAGACGCGTGATCGCGCCGTTATCGCCGCTTTTGACGATGATGCGACCGAACTCCTCCGGCGATTGCAGGCGACCCTGCGCGTTGACGGAAAGCTGCAGATCGATGCCGGATTCGCTCGGCGAGGCGCCGATGACGCCGGCGGCCGCCTGGACGTTCTGCTGGCGGATCGCCGCGACGATGTCGCTTGCCGCAAGCCCGTGTTCCGCCGCCTTTTGCGGATCGATCCAGATGCGCATCGAATAGTCGCCGGAGCCGAATATCTGCACCTGGCCGACGCCATCGATACGGGCAAGCCGGTCCTTGATGTTGAGGACCGCGTAGTTGCGCAGATAGGTGATGTCGTAGCGGTCGTCCGGCGAACTCAGGTGGATGACCATCATGAGGTCCGGCGAGCTCTTGACCGTCGTAACGCCGAGCGAGCGAACCTCGGAGGGCAGGCGCGGTTCGGCTTGCGAGACACGATTCTGCACGAGCTGCTGTGCCTTGTCGGGGTCCGTTCCCAGCGCGAAGGTGACGGTAAGCGTCATGACGCCGTCGGCGGTCGCTTGGCTCGACATGTAGAGCATGTCCTCGACGCCGTTGATCGACTCTTCCAGTGGCGTTGCCACCGTCTCGGCGATGACCTTCGGATTGGCGCCCGGATACTGGGCGCGCACGACGATCGACGGCGGCACGACCTCCGGATATTCCGAGATCGGCAGCGAGCGCATGCCGATGAGGCCGGCAATGAGAATCAACAGCGACAGCACGGCAGCAAAGACCGGACGGTCGACAAAGAACCGGGAAATGTTCATGGCGGTACCCTCTCCAGGGTTGATCGAGACACAACGGTCCCTGCCTGCGGCCAGTGGCCGCGAGCAATGTTGGATGACTGGTGGTTCGGGCCGGCGGACCGCGCCCGCCGGTATCTGGAACTATTGCGCGACGGCCACTTCGGTCTGCGGATCGACGACGACGCCGGCGCGGATGCGCTGGAGGCCGTTGACGACGATCCTGTCGCCAGGGCTCAGGCCTTCCTCGACGATGCGCAGACCGTCGACGGAAGCGCCGAGCTGGACCTGCCGGTAATTCACCTTGTTTTCGGCGTCGACGACGAAGACGAATTTCTTGTCCTGGTCCGTGCCGACGGCCCGTTCGCTCACCATCAGGCGCGCCTGCGCGACCGGCTCGCCCATGCGGATGCGGACGAACTGGCCGGGGATCAGCCGGTTGCCCGGATTGTCGAAGACGGCACGGACACGGATCGTGCCGCTTGTGCTGTCGACCTCGTTGTCGATGAGCTGCAGCTTGCCGGCAAGCGGCGTACCGTCGTCGCTAAGCGTCTCGATCTCGACCGGGACGTGGTCGATCGCCGGAAGTACGCCGTTGGTTTCGGGCAGGTTGGCAAGCGTGCGGGCCACGAGTTCCTCATTGGCGTTGAAGCTTGCATAGATCGGGCCTGAAGAGACGAGCGTCGTCAGCGCGGGGGACCCTGGGCCGGCGGCGACCAGGTTGCCCTCGGTGATCTCGCGCCTGCCGACCCGCCCGTCGATCGGCGCCCGAATTTCGGTATAGCCGAGGTCGAGTCTGGCGGTCGTCAGTGCCGCTTCCGCCGCCCGCAGGTTGGCGACCGCTTCGGCACGCACGCTCTGGCGCTGGACGAAGTCACTGTCGGAGATCGTGTTCTTGGCGACGAGCTTCCGGCCGCGTTCCAGTTCGGTGTCAGCGAGATCGAGCTTGGCCTTTGCGGAGGCGACCAGGCTTTCAGCCTGCGCAACCGCCGCCTCGAAGGGGGCCGGGTCAATCGTGATCAGAAGGTCGCCGGCCTTTACCAGCGCGCCTTCCCGAAAATGCACGGACTGGATCGCCCCCGGGACGCGGGAGCGGACCTCGACCCGATCGACAGCCTCCAGCCGGCCGGAAAATTCCTGCCAGGTGCTGACGCTGCGCGGCTCGACAGCCGCGACCGTCACCGGCACGGCGGGCACTTCCGCGGAGGCGGCGGCGGGCGCCGCATTGGCACCCGCCATAAGATCGAAGTGAAACGCCACACCCGAAACGGACGCAGCAAGTCCCAGGCCGGCGCCCATGAGGGCCCAGCGTTTCTTGTTCGACGGCATCGGTATCTCCTTATGGCCCCGAAACGGGCCGGTCTTTCATCTCAAATGCAAAAGGTCCTGGTCTCCAGTCCCTCAACGAAACCCTGAAATTCACGCCGGAGTTCGTCCGGCGGCTCGCATCCCGCCGTGGTCTCCGCATTGTAGATCTGCGTCCATCCCGTGCAGGGCGGAAGCACCTGGTTCCTGACCTTGACGCCGGCCGCCCGGAGACGCTCGGCATAGCTCGCAGCCTCGTCCCGCAAGGGATCGTCCTGCGACGTCAGGATCAGCGCCGGCGCGACGCCCGCCAATCGCGAGCAGTGCATCGGAGCGGCATAGGGGTGGCAATACCCCCCGCCGGACCCGAGATAGTGGCTCCAGCCCTCCGTCCAGCGGTCCCGCATGCCCGCCTCCCCCGCCTCGCGGAACGAGGCGGTGGCCATCAGCGGATCGATGAGCGGCGACAACAGGATCTGCCCGTCGATCTCACCCGGCATCTGGTCCCGCGCCTTCAGCGCGACGCCCGCCGCGACATTGCCGCCCGCTTCTTCGCCGGCAACGAGAATCAGTGAACGCTGCCCACCGAACTGCTTGCGCTTGCCGCACAGGCACCGCAAAGCCGCAAAGGCATATTCCAGCGCCTTCGGGAAGGCGTTGCCGGACGGCTTCGCATAATCGGCCTCGACGACGATCGCTCCGGAAAGTGCAAAGGCCCTTGCGATCGGGCTCTCGCCATTCCTATCTTTGTCGAGGAAGGAACCGCCGCTGAAATACAGAACAAGCGGCGGCGTCTTTCCGCAGTTTGCACTTTCATAGACACGGACCGGCATGGAACGGTGCTCCCGCCCATCAACCTCCATGTCCCTCCATTCACTGACCATCGGTCTGGCCTTTCGCATACAACCTGCTTCCGTTTCGGGAAGGGTGCCTGCTCTCCACTTGGATCTTATATTATTATCCCGTTGCTAGTGGATAAGGTCGGTGAAATGGATATCACTGTTCCAAATTTCGAATAATATTGCATTGCAGTAGAAAGGATATCAGCTTGGACCAGCTTTCAGCGATGCGTGTCTTCGTTCGTGTCGTCGAGACGGGCAATTTCTCCCGCGCGGCCGCCGCACTGGACGTGCCGAAGACGACCGTGACCAATCTCATCCAGGGGCTCGAGGCGCATCTGCGCACGACGCTCCTCAACAGAACGACCCGGCGCGTCATGGTGACGACCGACGGCGCGCTCTACTACGAGCGCGCCTCTCAGATCCTGTCGGAAATCGATGAACTCGACGGCAGTCTTTCGCATTCGCAAAACCAGCCCTCTGGCCGGCTCCGCGTCGAGATGGCCGGCGTTTTTGCGGACCTGCTCGTCATTCCGTCGCTCTGCGATTTCCATACGCGCTATCCACAAATCCGCATCGATCTCGGCGTCGGCGACCGGCTGGTGGACTACATCGCGGAAAACGTCGACTGCGCGCTGCGCGGCGGCACGCCGACCGACCAGTCCCTGGTTGCCCGCAAGGTGTCGGAGATGGAGATGATCACCTGCGCTGCACCGCGTTATCTCGACAAGAAAGGCATGCCGGAAAAGCCGGACGACCTGACGGATAGCCATTTCGCCGTCGGCTACCTGATGGCCCAGGCCGGGCGCATCATGCCGATGGATTTCATCCGCAACGGCGAGCGCAGGGAGATCACGCCGCAATATGTCGTCTCGGCCAACGATGCCCGGACCTACATGAACGCCGTTCTGACGGGGCTCGGCATTGCGCGCGTGCCGCTCTTCATGGCCCGCGAGGCGCTTGCCGACGGGCGCCTCGTCCGTGTGCTGACCGAGTGGCAGTGCGAAAGCCTGCCACTCTACATCGTCTACCCGCAGACACGCCACCTGAGCAACAAGGTCCGGGTCTTCGTCGACTGGCTGGTGAAGTTGCTGCGCTCGATGGACCAGAGATAGAACGGCGATCCAGGTTCAGACGGCGGCCTGCACCGCGATTTCGACGAGAATGTTCTCGGCGGCGAGATTGGCTTCGACCGTGGCGCGCGCCGGCAGCGCGTCCTGCGGGATCCAGTCTTCCCAGACGGTGTTCATCGCCGCGAAGTCGGACACCGCATACTTCAACCAGACTTGAGCATAGAGGATCTTCGACTTGTCTGTGCCGGCCTTCGCAAGCAGGTCGTCGATGCGCGCCAGGACCTGGGCCGTCTGGCCGGCGGCGTCCTGCCCCCGGTCCGCGGCGACCTGGCCGGTCACATAGGCGATGCCGTTGTAGACCAGCACATGGCTAAGGCGCTTGCCGTTGGGTTCGAAACGCTGGATGGACATGGATACTCCTTGGTAGAACAGGCCGGAACGGACGTCCCGGTTCAGATGAGGGGTTTCAGGCTGCGGGCGGCACTGGAAATCGAGCGGGCGGTGTTGACGACCTGGGGCGCGAGGTTGGCGAGCACGTCCTTGAGGGTCCAGCGGCTGAAGGGCACGGCGATATTGACCGCGCCGAGCGGCCGGCCCTCGGCATTGACGATGGCCGCACCGACCGCGATGTCGCCGACATAGTACTCCTCGTTGGAATAGGCGAAGCCGTCGATGTGCGCCTGTGCGATGATCTCCTGCAGCCGGGCGAAATCCGTCACCGTATTCGGCGTATAGGCAATCAGCCGGGACGTCCGCAGACAGTCGACCGCTTCGCCGCCACCCAGCGCCGAGAGATAGGCGCGACCGGCCGAGGTGCAGTACATCGGCAGGCGCTGGCCGAGCGGCACATGGATGGAGATCTGCTTGTGGCTCGCGAAGCGCGCCACATAGGCCATATCGGTGCCGCAGGGTTCCAGAAGGTTGCAGCTTTCCTGCGTGTCCCGGTTCAACTCATGAAGGTAGGGATTGGCCCGTTCGACAAGTTCGCTCGTCTGCAAATAGCCCGTGCCGATCTCGAGCGATTTCGCGGTCAGGCGGTAGCGTTTGGTCTGCCCCTCCTTGGCGATGTAGCCGAGCGCTTCGAGCGTGAAGGCCGACCGCTGCACCGTGCTCTTGTTCAGACCCGTCGCCTCGGCCATGTCGACGAGGTTCATCGAAGGGCGCGCCGCGCCGAACGCGGACAGCAGGGAGAGGCCCTTGGCGAGTGAGGTGATGAAAAGCGGGGAATCTTCGGCGTCGCTCATGGGATCCGTTCATCGAATGGGAAGTTGCCCGGCACAGTCTTAGCGCGCCGCGGCGGCGTGTCACGAAGGAACCGCAACACATGCGGCTCGGACCACGGCTTTCCACCGCCTCCGTTCATCGCGCGTTTCAGATCGGGTGCGTGACGCGGCGCAGGAAGTCCTGCGTGCGCTCGTGCCGCGGCTGGTGAAGCACCTCGCGTGCCGGTCCCTGTTCGATGATCCGGCCGCCGTCGAGGAAGAGCACGCTGTCGGCGACCTCGCGCGCGAACTGGATTTCGTGCGTGACCACGAGCATCGTCATATGCTCCTCGGCAAGGCTGCGCATGACCTGCAGCACCTCCCCCACCATTTCCGGATCGAGCGCCGATGTCGGCTCGTCGAAGAGGATTGCCTGCGGCTGCATGGCAAGCGCACGGGCAATGGCGACGCGCTGCTGCTGGCCGCCCGACAGTGCGTGCGGATAGGCGTCGAGTTTCTCGCCGAGGCCGACGCTATTCAAAAGTGCCGCCGCCCGGTCGCGAACGTCCTTTCGGTTCTGGCGCAACACGTAGAGCGGACCCTCCATGACATTCTCGAGCGCGGTGCGGTGCGGAAACAGGTTGAATCGCTGGAAGACCATGGCCACGCGGGCCCGGATGCCGTGAATGTCCGCCGCCTGCGCATCGACCGTGGCGCCGCCGATCGTGATGCGTCCGGCCTGGTAGGTCTCCAGCCCGTTGACGCAGCGCAACATCGTCGACTTGCCCGAGCCGGAAGGGCCGATCAGGCAGACGACCTGTCCTTTTCCGACGGTCGCGTCGATGCCCTTGAGAACGCTGTGCGTGCCGTAGGATTTGTGCACATCTTCAAAAGTGATCATCGGGATTTCCCCAGCGCGGTTTCGACACTGCGCATCACGATGTTGAGCGGAATCGTCAGGCAGAGATAAAGGAGCGCAACCAGCGTGAAGACCGTCATGTTGTCGAAGGTCGAGGAGGCAAGCGCCTTGCCCTGCATCGTCAGCTCCGCAACGGTGATGACCGAGACCTGCGAGGAGTCCTTCAGGAGCATGATCACGTTGTTGGCATAGGGCGGCATGACGATGCGCACGGCCTGCGGCAGCACGACGCGCCGCATCATCAGCCCGTGGCGCATGCCGATCGACTTCGCTGCCTCCACCTGGCCGCGATCGATTGCTTCGATGCCGGCGCGGAACGTTTCGCCGATATAGCAGGAATAGGTGAGCGCAAGGCCTGCGATGCCGGCCTGCAACGCGGTCAGATCGATGCCGATGTCCGGCATGACGAAATAGATGTAGAAGAGAACGACGAGGATCGGAATGCCGCGCACGCACTCGACGAAGACGCGGGTCGGCAGGGCCAGCGCCCTGATGCCCGATGTCCTCAACAGCGCCCAGACAAGACCGAGGACCGTCGCGAGGCAGAGGGACGCGAATGTCACCAGGATCGTCAGCCACAGCCCGTTCAGAAGCAGCGGCAGGTACTCGGAGGCGCGCGACAGGAACGCGTTCATCGGATGTCTCCTTGATTGACCGTCTTGCGCGGCGGGACGTCGCTGCGCCCCGTCGCCGTGCAACGCCGGCTGCGGCCGGCGTGCCGCTTCACAGGCCGTATTTCGCGAAGATCTTCGCCAGCTCGCCGCTTGCCTTCAGCCTGGCGATCGAGGCGTTGACCTTCGCCAGGAGGTCCGCCTTGTCCTTCGAGACCGCGAGTGCGACGTTGCCTGTCTTCATCGGCTTGTAGCCCTCGACGAGACGGACGCCGAGTGCGGGATTCTGCGCGATCTGGTAGGCGACGATCGGCTGGTCGCCGAAGCCGGCCTTGATGCGGCCGAGCTTTACGTCGCGCATGATGTCGGCGATGCTGTCATAGAGCGTCACCTCGCCGAATAGGCCGAGCGCATTCAGGGAATCGGCGAACGTCGTGCCGATCTGCGCGCCGACCATTTCCCCCTTCAGGGCCTCGATCGTATAGTTCTCCGGGTTGTCCGCGGCGACGAACATCGCGTCACCGTAGGAGTAGACCGGGTCCGAGAAATTCACCACTTCCTTGCGGGCATCGGTCACGAGCATGCCGGCCGAGATGGCGTCGATCTTGTCGGACTGGAGGCTCGGGATCAGAGCCGAGAACGCCGTCAGTTCGAAGGCCGGCTCCATGCCGTTGTCTCTGGCAATCGCCGTGGCGAGATCGACCATGGCGCCGGTCACCTGCTGCGTACCGGTATCGACGAAGGTGAAAGGCACGCCGGTCGTTGTGACGCCGACCCGGACGGGATCGGCCATCGCCGCGGTGGCTGCAAAGATGAGGGCGAGTGCGCCGGCGGCAATCTTGCGGATGATCATCGATATTCCCCTTTTGGTTTTGCGGATGATTGTTGCTGTGTTGAACGGGCGGTTCAGGGCTTCCTGGCCTGTCGTGCGTCCTTTGCATGCAGCCAGCGGTAGGCCATCCATTGGCCGAACCGCAGGAGCGGCGGGAACGGATAGCGCCGGGGCTCGCGCGTCAGGAACGAGGCGCCCGTCTTGAAAGGCTTGCCCGACGCCATAAGGGCGAGCTTAGTTCCGAGATGGATCGAGAAGGAGACGCCGCTGCCGGCATATCCGCCGGCGGCATAGGCGTTGTCGACGCCCGGCAGGGCATAACAGAACGGCAGGGAATTACGGCTGACGGCAACCCAGCCGCCCCACCAGTAGTCGACGCCGGTGCCTGCCAGGGCCGGGAACTTCCGCGTGAGCGCATCCTGCAGATACCGGCGGTGGCGCGGCGCCTGCGCGTCCTCGCCGGAGATGGCGCTTCGACCACCGAACAGGATGCGATTGTCCGGCAGGCGACGGTAGTAGAAGAGCAGGCTTCGCGTATCGAACATGCAATTGCCGGACGGCAGGCTCGCGGCGATCTGCGCTTCGCTCAGCGGCGGCGTCACGATGATCTGCGAATGGACCGGCAGCACGCGGCCGGCGAGCTGCGCGTGGAGCTTCGGCGACGTGTAGCCGTTGGTGGCGACGACGACATGGCGCGCCCGCACCGTCCCGGACGGCGTCTTCAGCCAGTGCCGGCCGTTGATGGTCTGCCATGCAGTGACGGGCGAATTCGCGTGGATCCTGGCGCCCTGCTCCCTTGCCAGGACATGGATGCCGTGCGCGAGCTTCAGGGGGTTCAGCGAAAAACCGTCCGGCAGATGGAGCGCACCGAAGGCTTCGGCACCGCCATGCACGCCCGGCAGCGCCTCGGGCGGGACGAAGCGGGCGGGATAGTCGAAGGTGGCGTTGTAGAGGTGCGCCTCGCGCCGCAGGCCTTCGGCGTGTGCCCGGAAGGCGGCAACCTTGTAGACGCCGTCCGGCTGGACGTCGCAGTCGATGCCACCTTCGGCGATCAGGATTTTAAGATTGGCGAGCGCCTGCTTCATCTCGTCGAAATAGGCGCGGGCGGAAGCTTCCCCATAGGTTTCCAAAAGTCGCGCGAGCGGCACCCTGCCACCGGAAATGCGCGCGAAGCTTCCGTTGCGGCCGCTGCAGCCCCAGGCCGAAGAGCGGGCTTCCAGCACGACGGCACGAATGCCGTGGTCACGCGCAAGCGATAGTGCACAGGACAGTCCCGCATAGCCGCCGCCGATAATCGCCACCTCGGCATCCATCTCGCCGGTAACCGGCCCGTCGTCCGCCGGTCCTGTGCCGGCAATGGCCAGCCAATAGGTTTGGGGATCGGGCTGCGCCTGATCAGGGAAGGGATGGACGAGTGGATCAAACAAGATTGTCATATCTATCGTTATGCGATTTATATTAATCGATATAACCGATACAATATCCGATTTACGATTCTGTCAACCAGATTTTGGAAGGAGTTCGCAATCCACTGTGATCAACAGGGTCGGCATTCGCCCGATGTCGACTTCCGAGCGCATGGAAAAGAGTCGGCGTGTAATGAAATGTCGGTGGATGCCGACGGCCTGCCCATCCGCGCGACGCGCGCAATCCCTGGGAAGAACGCCAAATTAAAGTTGGGAATTTTTACTATAGATATGTATTGAAGTAATTTTATTTTATAAATCACATGGGATTCTAAATATAATTCTCGTGTTTGTAGTCGAACTTTAACAAATTATACAAAATGTACTTTACAGATCTTCGATTTTTTGCTTAAAATTCCCCGTTCGAGAATCGGAAATGACAATGCAGCTATCCATGTGGACCTATCCCTGGGATGTTCAGGACCAGACCGTCGCCGGCACCCTTGCGGATCTCGGTGGGCGTGCCGGCCTCAACACCATCAGCCTTGCGACCTCCTACCATGCTGGCCGGTTCCTCCAGCCCCGCAGTCCGACACAGAAGGCCTATTTTCCGGAGGATGGCACGATCTATTTCCGTCCGCAGGCCGCGCTCTGGGATGGCAAGGAGATCCAGCCGCTGGTGGCGAAGAACGTCGCCGAACGTGGGGACATGCTGGCAGCCCTCGTCGCGGCGCGCCGGGAAGAGGGGTTGAACGTGTCGTGCTGGACCGTCTGCCTGCACAATACGCGCCTCGGCATGCTGCATCCGCAGCATGTCACGCGGAACGCCTTCGGCAATGCCAACCACTACAATCTGTGCCCGTCGAGCCCGGCCGCTCGCGATTACGTGACGACGCTCGTCCGCGATGTCACGACGGCCTATCGGCCGGACATGCTGGAACTGGAGAGCCCGAACTTCATGGGCTTCTTCCATGAATACCATCACGAGAAGGATGGTGTTGGCCTCAATGCCGAAGACGATTTCCTGCTGTCGTTGTGTTTCTGCGGCCATTGCGTAGCGCGGGCCGCTGCCGCCGGGGTCGACGTCGATGGCGCCCGGCGGACCGTCCGGCGCTTCATCGCCGAGACGTGCGAGCGGGCGGTGCCCGAGCGGCAGTTTCCGGAATTTCCAGCGGCAGGCATCGATGCCTTCGACGCCTTTCCCGCCCTGCACGCCTATTTGTCCTGGCGTAGCGAACCGGTGACCAGCCTGATCGGGGCAATCCGCGCGACGGCCGACCCGGCGACGCGGATCGTGCTGATCGACCTGAAGGACGGCTGGCTCGGCGGCGTTGACCTCGAAGCGGTCGGCAAGGTCTGCGACGGAGCAATTCTCTGCTGCTACGACATGACGCCGGAGGCGATTGGCGCCGTGATGAGAGCCGGGCGGACGGCAATCGGTCCCGACAAATATCTGGGCGTCGGATTGCGCGTGTTCTATCCGGAGGTGACGGGCCCGGAGGTGCTCGCAGCCCGCGCCAAGGCTGCCGTGTCCGCGGGGGCCGGCGGCGTCAACTTCTACAACTACGGCCTCATTCCCGCGAAACGGCTCGACTGGGTGCGCGCCGCAGTGGACGCGGTTCGTGCCTGAGCCGCCACGCCGGCGGTGCGCCGGCCTGTGGACAAGGGGTCGCCGTTTCTTGTCGCGTGAGGGGTGGCCGCTTGACACGATGTGTCGGCGTCTCCGGCCTGTCATGCCCGTCCCGTCTATCACATCGGCACGGCGGAAACGGATGTCGACCATCTCGCCTCCTAGCCGTCGATCGGTTCGGCTGCCTGCATGAGGCAGTCGCCGGCCTGGCAGTCGCTGTGCAGTCGGAGCGAGATGACGATGCCGCCCTCTGCAAAGTGCAATTCCTCCTCCGCACATTCCGGCCGTTCGAGACCGTGATACCAGCCGGCGACTGCGCCCGCCGCCACCCGGTCTCCGAGTCCGACCGCCGGCTCGAACCAACCGCGGCGCGTCGCATAGAGGCCCTGGCTGTGACGCGACAGCGACAGAAGCTGAAGTGGAGGCGGGTTGCCGGTCGACGCTGATAGAACAGGTGCCCGCACGACGCCGAGGGCCAGCATCAGGCGATCGATGGCCTGTGCCGTGAAGGCCATCGTGGCCGGCGTCACGGTGCCGCCGCCGCCGAATTCGCCCGAAATTCCTATCGCGCCGGCCCGACCTGCGGCTCCCATCGACGTCGGCGCCTGTGGGCCGTTGTCTGCGATGAAGGCATGATGTGCTCCCAGGGCGCGCATCAGCGCAAGCGACCGATCGAAACGCTCGGCGTCAGCCTGGCGCTCGATCAGCGTGCATGGCAGATGCGCCATGGACGTGCCGCCGGAATGCAGATCGAACACCACGTCGTGATGCGGGAAAAGTTCGTGCTCCAGGAAATGCGCCAAGCGTGACGTCGGCGTGCCTGCCGGATCGCCGGGAAAGGCCCGGTTGAGGTTGCCGCCGTCGAGGGGCGAGCACCGCCGCGCCGCCATCACCGCCGGTGCGTTGACGGTGGGCAGGATCGTCACACTGCCGCTGATCATCTCTGGCCGGAGGCGCCGCATCAGCCGGGCGAGCTGCAGTTCGCCTTCATATTCGTCCCCGTGGTTGCCCGCCATCAGAAGCAGGCCGGGGCCGTCGCCATTCCTCAGCCGCAGATAAGGAATCCTGATTTGATAATAGGGCGACCGGTCGATCGAGTGGGGAATGGCCAAAACGCCGGATTGGCGGCCGCGCAAGGAGAAATCGATGGAATGGGCGAGTCCTGTATGCATGGATCACTCCGCAGAAGATGGAAGCGCAGCCGAAAGCGGAACGCGGCCGCCGCAAATGTCAGAGGGCTGCCACCGCCGTCATCTCGACGCGACGGTCGGGATCGACAAGCCGTGCCTCGACGCGGGCGCGCGTCTGATCCCCGATGCCTGCACACTGCGCCCCTCCGCGACCTGGCCGGCGATGCAGACGAAGCCGCCGTAGCTGACGGCCTGACCTCATCCTGGGAGCCTTCTGATAGCGCATGATCATGTCTGTGCCTTTCCTGGTGTGTCGGTCTTGTCCGCCGGTCTCGGAGATCAGCCGAAGCAGGTTGCATAGGCCGCCGTGACCGTTCCATCCTGATCGAGGCCGTAAAGGATCGCATGCCGGTCGAGGCAGGTGCAGGGATGCGAGATGCCGAATTCGACGACGTCGCCGATGCGCATATCGGTATCGGCCGGAATGGCGACGAACGCGTGCTGGTCGTTGAGCCTGGTCACGGCCGCACGATCGAGAAGGGACTGGAACTGGCCGTCACGATAGGTTTTCAACGGCCGTGGCAGTCCCTGGTCCATCGCCACGTCGCGCAACCCCATGCCGCAGATCGCAAGTCCGGGTTCCGGACAGGAAAGCACTTCGGCCCAAAGCCGCAAGGCCGGCCTGAACGCCGTCGATGCCCTCTTTCCGGCGCGCCTGAACCCGCCGCGCACATCCAGCGCCTCCAAACCGCGCTCGTAGACGCCGTGATCATGGAAAAAGATGGCACCGCTTCGAAGCACCAGCCTGGCACTGCCGTCCGACACGACGAGCGGCTTCAGCGCCTTGACGGCGAGATCGAAATAGATGGAGCCGCCCGCCGTCACAAGGAGTTTGCGGTCGGTGGCGCGAGCCCGCGCGAGCGCAAGCAGGTCGCCGGTCATCACCATCAGCCGGTCGATCCGTGTCCTCGTCTCCTCCGGATCGTCCGTCGCCGCGGCGCCCTCATAGGAGCCGATCCCGGCAAGGCGGAAGCGAGAGGTTTCGGTCGCCAGCACCGCATCGAGAACCGTCGCGGCGGCCGGCACGGAACGTGCGCCCGCGCGCGCCAGTCCCAATTCGACGAGAAGGCCGAGGGGCGGCAGGTCATCCCTCTCCCGCCAGGCAGCGGCGAGCGCGGTCACAAGCTCGACGGAATCGACGAAGACATGCACCTCCGCGTCCGGATGACCCGCAAGAAGGCTTGCAAGCCGGCTCGCCGCCATCCGGCCCCCGATTTCGTTTGCCAGGATGAGCCGCGGAAGGCCGGTCTTCAGCATCACGGATGCCTGACGAATGTCGGCAACCGTCGTGCCCCAAGCGCCCGCCGCGACCAGCTCTGCCGCGATCGCCGCCGACATCGGGGTTTTCGCGTGCGGAGCGATCTCGATCCCCTCCGCCCGCGCATAGGACATCATCGCCCGGACATTGCCGGCAAACGCCGCCCGATCGAGCGAGATCAGCGGCAGCGACATCCTGCCATCGAAGGGTCTCCACCCTTGCTTCCCGATCTGCGAGAGCGGCAATGGTCTTGCACCGGCCGGGAATCCGCGCATGCGATCATCGACGAGCGGATCGGAGCCGGCAATCGAAATGCGGGCATCAGCCATATCTGCTCTCATCTGTCCCGGTGTTTGATGCCAGCCCGAGCCCGTAGGTCCGGTCGGCGGTGGTGAAGAACAGGGACCGCTGCTCGTCGAGAGAGAGAGGCGCAGCAGCCCGGCGGAAGACGCCGTAGATCTCGCTGAATGTCGCGTGCAGCCCGGCGACGGGAAAATCGCTTGCGAACATCGCACGCCGCGGGCCGAAACAGTCGAGGCAATGTTCGATGACCGGTGCGAGGCTTTCATCGCTCCAGTCGTGGTCATAGGCCACAAGGTCGGAAATCTTGATGGCGACGTTTTCTGCACGTCCGAGTTCACGCAATCCCGAACGCCACAGGGCCATGCCCTGTGCACTTCGCTCCGCCGGGCTGCCGCAGTGATCGAGCACGAACTGCGTCTCGGGGAACGCGGCTACGAGACGTACAGCTTGGTCCATCTGCCAGGGAAAGAGCATCAGGTCGAAGACGAAATCGTGGCGCGCTGCCGCGCGAAGGCCGTCGCGCCACCGCGGATCGTCCATCCGGTCCGGCTTGGGCGTAAAGCTCTTCGCAGGGTCGGGATGCCAGCTGACGATGTCGCGTATGCCGACGACGCGCGGATTCTCGGCCTCCGCAGCAAGCCGCGCTGCGGCGTCGGTGCAATCGAGCGGCACGCGCGCGACGTAGCGGTGGGCGACGCCGTTCGTCCTGTCCAGGCCATCCAGCCAGCGGCTTTCCTCCAGAGGGACGTCGTCGGACCAGCCGGCTTCGACATGCACGGTTGCAACAATATTCTCGCCGGCCGCATCGCGCAGATAGTCGGCGGCGCTGTAATCGCGCCGGATCGCGTCGATGCTGCCGAAAACCATATCCGCCTCCTGACCTACCGGCCTCTGCAACCACGGATGCCGGCCAAGGGACAGATCCCAGAGATGGTGGTGCGGATCGATGATCGGTCCGTCGTAAATCGCAGTCATCGCCTCGCCTCGCGGCCGGAGATGAGGAGAAGGGCAAGAATCAGGGTGCCGAACATGATGGAGCGCCAGCCGGCGGAGGCATTGACGACGGTGATGAGCGCCGTCGTCGTCACCAGAAGGATCGCGCCGGGAATGGTGCCGGCATAGGTGCCGCGCCCGCCGAGGATAGACGTGCCGCCGAGCACAACGGCGGCGATCGAAGTCAGGAGATAGGGATCGCCGATGCCGACATAGCCCTGGCGGTTCATGCCGAGGATCAGGACACCGGTCAACCCGGCGAAGAAGCCGGAGAGGGTATGGACGATGAGCGTATGCCGCGTGACGCCGACGCCGGAAAGACGCGCGGCAAGAGGATTGGCGCCAAGCGCCAGGAACCGTGCGCCGATCGGCATGCGATGGATCAGGATAAAGGTGGCGGCGGATACGACCATCCAGAGCACCACGCCGGCCGGCACGCCAAGCGGCCTCGCCTGGCCGAGCCAGATGACCGCGGCATTGCTCACGGACACGGCACTGCCGCCGGCGACGATCACGAGCAGGCCCTGCAGGAAGGTTGCCATGGCAAGAGTCATGATGATGGGCGGCACGCGCAGATAGGCTGCTCCGGCACCGTTCAGGAGACCGATGGCGCTTGCGATCGCCAGAGTCAGCACGATGCCGACGAGGCCGCTCGGATCCGCCGCCGGCGAGATGAGCGGCAGGATGATCGCCGACACCGTGATCACGGCGCCGACGGAGAGGTCAATGCCGCCCGTCAGGATAACGAGCGTCTGGCCGGCCGCGACAATGCCGATCACGGCCGCGAGCTCGAGCAGATAGCGAAGATGGCCGTAGGCACCAAATCCCCTCAAGGCGAGGCTCGCAGCGAGCCAGACCAGCGCGACAAGAAGGAAGGTCAGCAGCGGCGGATTGCGCAAGGCGTTTCTGAGAACAGTCACGACGCCTTCCTCCACCTGCCCGCCAGCTCGGGTATCGCGACGGCGCCGACGATGATGAGGCCCTGCGCGACATATTGCGCGACAGGCGGGAAACCGAGGAAGAACATCACATTGATCATGACCGACAGGAGAAGGCTGCCGCAAAGCGCTCCCCTCATGGTACCGCGGCCACCGAGAAAGCCGACGCCGCCGAGCACCGCGCCAGCGATGGAATTGAGCGTGAAGGCGGTTCCGATCACCGGGTCGCCGGAGCCGGTCTGCGCTGCCACGAACAGGCCGGCAAGCGCGGTGAGCAGGCCGGAAATCGCAAAGGCCGCGACCCTGACGCGGTCCACCGGAACGCCGGAGCGAAAGGCACCGAGCGGATTGTCGCCGGCCGCATAGATGCCAAGGCCGAGCGGCATCTTGATGAAGAGCTTCCAGGCGATGACGGTCAGAACGAGCAGGCTGAAGGCAACCGGCGTGTGGCCGGCCAGCAGGTCGGAAAACCACGCCGGGATCATGCCGCCCGGCCGCGGCAGGACGATGAGGGCGATGCCCCCTATGATGAAGGAGCCGGCAAGGGTGACGATGATCGCGGGCAGGCGCAGATAGGCGATGATGACGCCGATCATGGCACCGACCGACAGGCCGGCAACCGCCACGGCGACGATGCCGCCGACGACCCCCAGCGGACCGCCCATGGTCGTTGCGGCAATCACCGCGCCGAGACTGACCAGAGGGCCGATCGCCAGCGAAATGCCGCCGTTCAGCATCATGAGTGCCTGCGCGATGGTCACCAGTGCGAGGGGGAACCAGTTCTGTGTGAACTTCGAAAATCCGCCGATGCCGAGGATGCCCGGAAACAAGGCCGCATAGAGAGCGAGGAAGGCGATGACAACGGCATACAGCCCGAGAAGGCCACGGTTTCTACGGTGCTGAATGGAGAGGTAGAGGGAGGAGAAACTCACGCGGCCGCTCCTTCCGGGGCGATGCCCATGGCGGCGCCGACGATCGCCTCTTCGGAGAGCCGATCCCGTGAAAGCGTCGCAACGGCACGGCCCTCGCGAAAGACGGTGACGCGATCACAGAGATGCACGAGTTCGGGCGTATCGGAGCTCAGCAGCACAATCAGCTTGCCCTCCGTCGCGAAGCTGCGCAGCATCAGGTAGATCTCGCGCTTCGTTTCGATATCGACGCCGCGCGTCGGGTCGTTGAGCAGCAGGATCGACGGGTGGAGCGGCAGCCACTTGGCAAGCGCCACCTTCTGCTGGTTGCCGCCTGAAAGCGCCTGGACCGCCCGTGCGGTATCCCCCTTGATCGTCAGCCGCGCCGCCAGCTCCGCGACGATCCCACGTTCCGCGGCGGCATCGCGCATGCCGTGGCCGGCAGCCCGGCCGAATGTCGGCAGGAGAAGGTTTGCGGCGATCGAATGTGGCAGAACGAGCCCTTCCTTCTTGCGGTCCGCCGGAACATAGGCGAGTCCTGCCGCATTCGCCGCGCCAACCTGGCGCAGCGGACCCGTCTCTCGGCCGATCCTTGCCTGCGCGGCCGTAGCCGGAATGGCGCCGTAGAGCCCAAGGAGAAAATCCTCCTGCCCCTGGCCGACAAGACCGCCGATTCCGACGATTTCGCCGGCGCGACCGGAAAAATCCACGTCCTTCGCCATGCCGGCAGAGAAATCCGCCAACGCGATCAGTTCGTCGCCTTCGTCCGCAGGGCACCATGCCGGGAAGAGGTCGCCCGCCTCGCGGCCGACCATTAGGCGCACCAGTCCGGCGCCGCCGACGCCGGCGAGCGGCTGGTCCGCCGTCACGACGCCGTCCTTCAGCACGGTGACATGCGAACACAGTGCTTCGACCTCGTTCAGACGATGGGAGATGTAGAGCAGCGCGCTCCCCTGCTGCGACAGGTTGCGGACGAGCCGCGAGAGCACCCCCGCCTCGTGGGCGGAAAGCGAGGACGTCGGCTCGTCGAGGATCAGTACCCGGGGATTGCGGAACAGGGCCTTGGCGATCTCGACCATCTGCCGGCGGCCGAGTGCCAGATCGCCGACCGGCATGTCAGGCGGTTCGGTGAGACCGACGCGGGCGCAGACGTCGGCAACCCGCGCCTGAAGCGTCCTGTAGTCGATGAATCCGAATTTCTTCGGATAGGCTCCGAGGCCGATGTTTTCCGCGATCGAGAGTTCCGAGGCGAGGCTCAGTTCCTGCTGCACGACAGCAATCCCGGCGGCACGTGCGGCACCGGGATTGTAGCGCGAGACCGGGCGCCCTTCGATGAGGATCTCTCCTCCGTCCGGCTGGAGAGCGCCGGACAGAAGATTGATGAGGGTGGATTTGCCGGCTCCATTCTCGCCCAGAAGGGCGTGGATGCGTCCGGGCTCGAGCGCGATGCTGACCCCCTTGAGCACCGGATTGCCGAAAAAACCCTTCGATACCTGCCGGGCCTCCAGCAGAGCTGTCCCGTTCGTCATCGCAATGACCCCGATCGTGATCGGCTACTGGGCCAGCAGCTTGTCGAACAGGGCCTTGTCATAATCCGAATAGATATAGCCGTCGGCCGGGAACTGGTCGGCCCGGGCAAGATAGCTGTCGATGCTCGCGTCGTCGATGATCGGCAAAGGCACCGTCACGAAGGCGGCTATATCCTTGCCTTCGAGTGCCTGGACGGCCGTGTAGACGGAGAGCGCGCCGAGCCAGTTCGGCTGCATCGTCGCCCAGCCCTTCAGGCCTTTTTCCTTCCAGAGCTCCAGGAACTGACGGGCGTTTTCGCCGGAGGTCGGCACCTGCTCGCGCCCCTGGCGGTCGAAGGCCATGACCGAACCGGCGGAGAGCGCTCCGCCAAGCGAAAGCACGCCATCGATTTCCGGGTTGGCGAAGAGCAGGCTCGTCATAGCCTCCTGGGCGGGCGCGACATTGTACTCCGTGTTTGTCTCGGTAATGACCTCGAGACCGGGATTGGCGTCGAGCACGGGCTGCGCACCCTTGCGGCGGTCGTCGCTGACGGAAATACCGGCCGGGCCGTTCATGATGATGATCTTGCCCTTGCCGCCAAGCTGGTCGACCATCCACTGCGCGGCCGTCTTGCCCCACTCGTTGGAGTCGGTGTTGATCTTGGCCGTCACCTTGTCGGTCTCGACGAGGCTGTCGAAATTGACGACAGCGATCCCCTTGTCACAGGCATCGGAAATCACGCGGTCGAGAGCCGTCGAGGAGCCTGCGATGACGACGATGGCGTCGACATCCGCGTCGATCATCGACTGGATCTGCTGGATCTGCGTCTGCGCATTGCCCTGCGCATCGGTGATCATCAGGCTGTCGACGAGACCCTGCTTCTTCAGTTCCTCGACTTCCGCCGCGATCGTGCCTTCGGTCTGCTTCATCCAGGTGGGTACGGAATAAATGTTCGCCCAGCCGACGGTGTAGGGAGCCTTGCGGTCGCCCTTGATACAATTTGCCGCCGCCGCCGCGGTTTCGGCCGTGCCGGCGAGAAGGAGGGCGGAAAGGCCGATGCCAGCGACGAGCCGGACAGGGCGTGCAGTGCGGTCAAAGAAATCTCGTTTCATGCGTCGTTCCCCTTTTTTGGATTGGCTCGGCAAGGCTCTTGCCATTTCTTTTGTTCCAATATATTGGACATATACTCGTTATATTGGACAACGCCATCTTATGCCGTTTTCCAGCACCCGCAAGAGCCGTGGGAAGAAATTGTGATCTGCCGATTTGCGGCCGGTCGGGCTGGCAAAACGCACGATTGACAGGCACGCGGCGCGGTCTAGAAACGGACTCGGGAGACGGCCGGCAGGCCACAACGGAAAGACGCGGACGGCAGCGATGGACGCCATCAGGGAAGACATCACGGGAAAACGGGCACGCGGCCTCGACCGTGCCTTCGAAATCCTCGATCATCTGCGGCTGGCACGCACACCGATGAAGCCGAACGAGATAGCCTCGCAGATCGGGGCTCCCCGCTCATCGGTCTATGAACTCGTCAACCTGCTGCTGCGCAACGGCATTGTGGAATATTCAGGCGGCGACGGCAGGATCTTCCTCGGCCGCAAGCTCTACTTCCTCGGCGCGGCATATGAGAACCATTTCGACTTTTCCCGCGAATGCGAGAAGGCGCTGGAGCGCGTGGCGGGCGAAACGCGGGAGACCGCACAATTGTGCATGCTCGACGGCAACAAATACACCGTCGTGCACATGAAGGAGGGTATCCGTCCGTTCCGCATCTCCGCGGATGTCGGCCACAGCGTGCCGATCCCGTGGACTGCCTCGGGCCGCCTGCTGGTTGCGCATCTTTCGGACACGGAAATCCTGAATCTGATCCCCGAGAACGATTTTCACCTGCCAAACGGCACGTGGCTCGATCCGCAGGCCTTCATCGCGGAGGTCAGGGCGGCGGACAAGGCGGGAGAGTTCACCTTCAACAGCATCGTCGACAGCTTCACCCATTGTTTCGCTGTTCCCGTCAGAGGCGAACTGGGAACGACGATCGCCACGCTCTGCCTCGTGGCGCCGCGAGACGACGGGCTCAAGAACCGCGAGTTCTACCTCGCCTGCCTGAAGGCGGCGGCACAGGACCTGCATCAGAAGCCGTTCTGACGCGGTCCGGTGTCGCCGGCGGAGCGCGGTCGTTGTTACTTCCGGCGTCCCATCGCC
>NZ_JAKGBU010000026.1:9999-59899 GCF_021555155.1 Rhizobium alarense | reverse complement strand
GTGCCGCCGAGTCGGCCGCGGCCTGCAGCTTCGACTTTTCCAGAACGACATTCGTCAGGTCGATCGCAAAGCCGCCGGCGCCGAGGATGACGGGCAGCACAAGCGCCGTCATCATCGCGAAATTTCCGCCGCGATCCTTTGCAAACCGCCTTAGCCCGGCATCGCGCCCCATCGTCTGCATCATTGATTTGCCCACCCATCATCATAATGTTGGGTGCACGATAGCTGGCATCTGTTAGTTTTGGGTTCAACGCAGTGGTATAATTTTCGTAAAATTCTATCTGCAGTCGAAAACCGGGTGTTCGCGGGCGCTTGCAGTGTCCCGAAACGGGAAGCAGTCGGCGGCCTCAGGCCGGCACGTGGACCGGTACGACGTCGACCGCCTGATTGGTCTTGTGGTGACCGTAACCCTTGAGAATTCCGATGACGGGAGCGACGTCGGAATAGTCGCGCCCGTATCCGACGATGATATGGTCGGTGCCGGCCGGGATGTTGTTGGTCGGGTCGAGCTCCATCCAGCCGTTGATGCGGCCGCACCAGAGGCGGACCCACGCATGCATGGCGTCGGCGCCTTCGAGCCGCTCCTTGCCGGGCGGCGGAATGGTCCTCAGGAAACCGCTGACATAGCCTGCCGGTATGCCGAGGCTGCGCAGCGCCACGATCATGACATGGGTGAAGTCCTGGCACACACCGCGCTTCAGTTTGAACGCCTCGCGCGGCGTCGTGTCCACGGTCGTGGCTTCAGTATCGTAAACGAAGTCCTTGTGAATGCGCTCGCAGATCGACGTCGCCGCCTGGCGCACCGTCATGTCGGGCTTGACGATATCGCGCGCATAGGCGGCGATGTCGGTGCAATCCGACAGGCGCGGGCTGTGGCCGATAAAGTGATGCGGCGAGCCGGCGTCGAGCGACCAGTAGCCGGCGATTTCCGAGGCCAGGGCATTGATCCGGGGGGAGAAGTCGGCCGTCGTATCCGGAGACTCCACATGGACGCGGGCCTGCATGCGGATGTTCAGTTCCTCATGCGCCATGCGGAACAGGATGGAGGTGGCCGGATTCTCGAAAAAGTCCCTGTAGGTCTTGCGCTCGCCCGGCAGCGGCGACACGGTGAGGTTGCCGGCCACCAGCCGCTGCCGTCCGCCGATCGAAAGCGGCAGAACGCGCACGAGGTGCCGTCCGCCCGACACGACCGCGTCGTAGGTGTAGGTGATTTGCAGGTTGACGTCGTAAAGCATGGCGCGCCTGCTATCCGAGATAGGTCTGAGCGAGAATGTCGGACAGGCGCTCCAACTCGGCTTCGAAGCGCTTGTAGGCTGCATTGGTCATGCCATCCGGCGTCATCACCGCGAGGCCTGCATGCAGGCGCATCGCCTCCCGGTAGAAGGACGACATCTGGCCGTTGACGAAGGCGTTCGGCAGTTGTTCGACCTCGTTCTTGATCTCATTCAGCTGGTAGAGCACCGAACGCGGGTTCAGGGGGTCCAAAGCAAGCAGGTCGGTGACCGTCAGCCGGGCGGTCGCCACATTGTAGCGGCGGCGATGGGTCATGACGCTGTCGCCGATTTCGAGCAGCATGTCGAGCGCGCCATCGGGGGCGTCCTCGCCCGACAGATGCCCGAGAAGGCGGGTCATGTGCAGCCCGCGCTCCAGGTAGCGGCCGATCGACAGGAAGCGCCAGCCGGTGAAGCGGTACATGTTTTCGTGCACGAGACCGGCAAAGCCCGCGAGCTTGCGCAGGAGGACGGTCATCGCCCGCGTGGCGTCGTCGCCGGACTGGATGCTGTCGTGGAAGCGCTTGGCGGTCTTGGAAAGGTCGTTCAACGCCAGCCAGCCGTCCGGCGAGAAGCGATCGCGGATGTTGCTTGCGCTGAAGACGGCGCTGTCGATGCTGCGGATCAGGCTCGTCGGAACGGCTTCGGCCGTATCGATGTCCAGCGCTTCCAGATATTCGCTCACATCCTTCAGCAGCGGCTGGTTCGGGTCGGCATATTCGGCGTAGCGGCCGTGCCAGGCACGCAGGATGCGTAACGCTCCTTCCGCCCGCTCGATATAGCGGCCGAGCCAGAAGAGATTGTCGGCGGCACGGCTCGGCAGGCTGCCCGGCATGTTGCGGGTGAAGCTCTCTTCCGCCGGCAGCAGGCTGTGGCGCTCGACCGCCTTGCGGCTGACGATCCAGACGTCGGCGGCCGTGCCCCCCTCCTGCATGGCGATCGCCGAAACATTGTCGCCGGCGCCGATCCGGGCGAAGCCGCCGGGCATGATCTGCCAGCCGTCGCGGGTGCGGGCGGCGAAGACGCGCAGGCTCATCGGTCGTGGCACGAGCTTGCCGTCGATGAAGGCCGGCGTGGTCGAGAGGGTAACGGCTTCCTGCCCGACCAGCTTGGCGCCGTCGGCGGCGAGCCAGTCGGCGATGGAGATCTTCGCATTCTCGCGCAGAGACGAGCCCAGGACCGACTGGCCGTTGTCGTCGAAGAAGGGGCGGGTGGAGTAGGCCGGCCCGATGATCATGCGCTCGATGTTGCGGGCGACATGCTCGCGCTCGCTCTTCTGCCCGCACCACCAGGTCGCGATGCTCGGCACCATCTGGTCCTCGCCGAGGAAATGGCGACAGATGGCCGGCATGAAGGCAAGCAGGGCGCGGGTTTCCAGGATGCCGGATCCGAGCGCGTTGATGATGGTGACGGAGCCTTCGCGCAGTGTCTCGACGAGGCCCGGCGTGCCGATGTGGGAGTTCTGGTTCAGCTCCAGCGGATCGGCGAAGCTGGAGTCGAGCCGGCGCCACAGCACGCCGACGGGCTTCAGGCCGGCGACGGTGCGCACCATGACCTTGCCGTTGACGATCGTCAGGTCCTCGCCTTCGAGCAGCATGAAGCCGAGATAGCGGGCAATGTAGGCGTGTTCGAAATAGGTCTCGTTCGCCAGCCCTGGCGTCAGGACGGCGATGCGGTCCTCCGGGTGCTGCTTGTTGGCCTGCAGCGTGTCGCGGAAGGCGCCGAAAAAGCCCGCCAGGCGGTGCACGTGCGTCTCGGCATAGATGTCGGAGAAGGCGCGGGTCGTGGCGACGCGGTTTTCCAATGCGAAACCGGCGCCGGACGGCGCTTCGGTGCGGTCGGAGAGCACCCACCAGCTTCCGTCGGGTCCGCGTCCCACTTCGAAGGAACAGAAGTGGAGGAAGTGGCCGCCTGCCGGCTCCAGACCCACGAGCGGACGCAGGAATTCGGCGTTCGACGCGACGAGCGCCGGCGGCACGATGCCTTCCGCTACAAGCCGGTTCTTGCCGTAGATGTCGGCGACGATCATCTCGAGGAGATTGGCACGCTGCACGAGGCCCCGCGACAGCGCCGCCCACTCTTCCTCGTCAATGAGCACGGGCACGTGCGACAGCGGCCAGGCTCGCTCTCCGGCCGTCTCCCTGCCACCATAGGCGCGGTAGAAGACGCCGGCGTCCCGCAGGTAGCGGTCGGCGCGCGCGAAGCGGTTCGCGAGTTCCTCCGCACCCATGCGACCGAGCGCAGCCAGAAGATGCTGCCAGACGGAGCGCACGCGCCCGTCGGTCGCCACCATCTCGTCGGCAATGCCGGGAAGCGGCCGATAGGCGAGCGATGCGCCTTTCGCGCGCGCCCCTTCCGTCGATGCCGCTTCGGCTGCCTTCGTCGTCAATGCCTTACACTCCTGCGGGCCGTCTCAGGTCAAGCGTCATGGGGAAGTCGGAGGATTGCGTCTCCCGCCATGCCGTATACGTCCCTGCCGTATGCCCCCATGGCTCGAAGCGTGCAAGACGGCGCGCCTCGGCCTCGTTGCCGTTCACAGGGAAGGTGTCATAGTTTCGTCCACCCGGATGGGCAACGTGGTAAATGCACCCCCCGATCGCCCGCCGTGACCATGTATCATAAATGTCAAATGTAAGCGGCGTATTGACGGGAAGCACCGGGTGCAGGCCGGAGGCGGGCTGCCAGGCCTTGTAGCGCACGCCAGCGACTGCGACGCCCTTGATGTCCGTGCGGTGCAGCGGTACGGGCCGATTGTTGCAGGTCACCGTGTAGCGTTCGGGATTGGCTGTCTCCAGCTTCACCTGCAGTCTTTCCACCGACGAATCGACGTAGCGGACCGTCCCGCCGATCGCGCCCTGCTCACCCATCACGTGCCAGGGTTCGAGCGCCTGCCGGAGCTCCAGCTTCGATCCCTCGTATTCCACCTCGCCGCAGAAGGGGAAGCGGAACTCGAGCTGGGCCGCGAACCATTCCGGACGGAAATCGAAGCCGTGCGTGCGCAGGTCCGCCAGAACGTCGAGAAAATCCTGCCAGACGAAATGCGGCAGCATGAAACGGTCGTGCAGCGTCGTGCCCCAGCGGACGAACGAACCGTCCTCCGGGCTGAGCCAGAAACGGGCGATGAGGGCGCGGATCAGGAGCTGTTGCGCCAGACTCATGCGCGCATTCGGCGGCATCTCGAAGCCGCGGAACTCGACGAGGCCGAGCCGGCCGGTCGGCCCGTCCGGCGAGAACAGCTTGTCGATGCAGATCTCCGAGCGATGGGTGTTGCCGGTGACGTCGACGAGCAGGTTGCGGAAGAGCCGGTCGACCATCCAGGGCAGCGGCGGCGCGCCGCGACCGGGCGCCGGCACCTGCGACAGCGCGATCTCCAGTTCGTAGAGCGAATCGTGCCGCGCCTCGTCGAAGCGGGGCGCCTGGCTGGTCGGACCGATAAAGAGGCCCGAGAACATATAGGAGAGCGACGGATGGCGTTGCCAATGCAGCACCAGGCTCTTCAGCAGATCGGGCCGGCGCAGGAAGGGGCTGTCGTTCGGGCTCCTGCCGCCGACGACCACATGGTTTCCGCCACCGGTACCGGTGTGGCGCCCGTCGATCATGAACTTGTCGGCGCCGAGGCGGCATTGCCGTGCTTCTTCATAGACGGCGGAGGTGATGTCGACGCAATCCTGCCAGTTGGAAGCCGGATGGATATTCACCTCGATGACGCCCGGATCGGGTGCGACGCGGATGACGTTGATCCGTTCGTCGTGGGGGGGCACATAGCCCTCGATATGCACGGGAAGGCCAAGGGCCTCGGCTGCGGCTTCGGCTGCCGCGATCAGTTCGAGATAGTCCTCGACCCGCTCGACCGGCGGCATGAACACGCTGAGGCGCCCGTCGCGGGCCTCGACGCTCATCGCCGTGCGCACCGTGCCGACGATTTCGCTCCGCACCTGTTCGACCCTGTCCTGCCCGCCTTCTGTCGCCTGGAACGACGCCTCGGCGAGCGGCCGTGCGGCGGGCTTGAAATCGGGCAGCGGCGGCTTGTCCTCGGATGGATCGGCCTGATTGATATAGGGGTAGCTGGACGGCGACAGATAGGGAAGGGATCCAAGCGGCAACCGGTAGCCGACGGGGCTGTCGCCGGGCACGAGAAAGAGTTTGCCGCGGCGGGTCCGCCATTTTTCACTGACCCAGCGCCTGCCCGTCGCCTTCGCATTCCAGGCCTGGACGGGCAGGACATAGCCGCTTGGCCTGGTCAGGCCGCGCTCGAAAACGCGTGCGATGCGGCTGCGCTCCTCCGGGTCCTCCAGCTTGGAGTTCGACGGGTCGACGTTTTCCGGCAGGCTGCTCTCCTTGATGATCCATTCGGCCGGATCCTCATAGGCGGCCTGCACCATGTCCGGCTCGATTCCGAGCTGTTCGGCGACACCGGCAAGCACGGCCAGCGCATCCTTTTCGTCGACGCCGGTCTCCTTGCCCTCGGGAGCGATCAGCTCCGCGTTCTTCCAGATCGGCTTTCCGTCTCGCCGCCAGTACAGCGAGAAGGTCCAGCGCGGCAGGCTTTCGCCCGGATACCATTTGCCCTGCCCGTAGTGCAGGAAGCCGCCGGGTGCGAAACGGTCGCGCAGACGGCGGATCAGCAGGTCTGCCTTCTCCCGCTTTGTCGGCCCGACGGCGTCGGTATTCCATTCGCCGGATTCGAAATCGTCGATCGACACGAACGTCGGCTCGCCGCCCATGGTGAGCCGAACGTCGTTCTGCACAAGCACGCGGTCGACGTCCTCGCCGAGTGTATTCAGCGCATCCCAGGACGCGTCGGAGAAGGGTTTGGTAATGCGCGGATGTTCGGCGACGCGCCTCACCTGCATGTCGAAGGCAAATTCGGTATTCGCTTCGCCGAAATAGCCGCCGGAAATCGGCGCGGCATTGCGGTAGTGCGGCGTGGCGGCGAGCGGGATATGGCTTTCACCGGTCAGCAGGCCGGATGTGGGGTCGAGGCCGACCCATCCGGCGCCCGGAAGATAGACTTCGCACCAGGCATGCAGGTCCGTGAAATCGACCTCCGTGCCGGAAGGGCCGTCGAGTGCCTTCAGGTCCGGGGTCAGCTGGATCAGGTAGCCTGAGACGAAGCGGGCGGCGAGGCCGAGATTGCGCAGGATCTGTACCAGGAGCCAGCTCGAATCGCGGCACGAGCCCTTTGCTGCGGTCAGCGTTTCCTCGGGCGTCTGGACGCCGGGCTCCATGCGGATGACGTAACCGACCTTTTCCTGCAGGCGGGCGTTCAGGCCGACGACCATGTCGACGGTGCGCTGGCGCGAGCGGTCGACCGTCGCCATGAAGGCTTCCAGCGCCGGTCCCATCGGTTCGGGCGCGCGGTAGATCTTGAGATCGTCGCGGAGATCTTCCGGGTATTCGAACGGCCAGTTTTCGGACTCTTCCTCGACGAAGAAGTCGAAGGGATTGTAGACCGTCATGTCGGCGACGAGATCGACTTCGATCTTCAGCTCGGTCACCGGATCAGGAAAGACGTAACGGGCGAGATAGTTGCCGTAGGGATCCTGCTGCAGGTTCACGAAGTGGTTCGCCGGCGAGACCTTCAGCGAATGGCTGATGACCTTGGTCTTCGAGTGGGCAGCAGGCTTCAGCCGGATGATCTGCGGTCCAAGACGGACGGGGTTGTCATATGTGTAGTGGGTCAGGTGGTAGATACTGGCCTTGATCGACATGCGTGATTTTTATCCCCTCGGTGACGGTCTGTGCCGCCATCGGGGGGAGTTTGTGCAATGCGAAGGCGGATTGCAAGCGGCAATGGCCGCGTGTCCTACGTCTTTCTACGCAGGGCGCGCGGTCATCAGAGAGGCGGGTTGAGGCGCGCGAAGCCCTCCTGCCGGTAATAGGGAAAATAGGGATAGGGCGCGGTAACGGCGCTTGCCGCGGAAAGCCGCCCGATCTGTTCGGATGAAAGCGTCCAGCCGACGGCACCCAGGTTCTGGCGGAGCTGCGCCTCGTTCCGGGCGCCGATGATGACGCTCGAAACGGTCGGGCGGGTCAGCAGCCAGGCAATCGCCACCTGCGGCACGGTCTTTCCCGTCTCTTCGGCGACGGTCTCCAGCGCGTCAACGATGTCGTAGAGTCGCGCCTCGTCGACCGGCGGGCCGTAGTCGGCGGTCGCATGCAACCGACTTCCGGCCGGCAACGGTACGCCGCGCCGGATTTGGCCCGTGAGCCGGCCCCAGCCGAGCGGACTCCAGACGAGCGCGCCGACGCCCTGGTCCTGCCCGAGCGGCATCAGTTCCCATTCGTAGTCACGGCCGGTGAGCGAATAATAGACCTGGTGGGCGACGTAGCGCGGGTATCCATGCCGGTCGGCGGTGGCGAGCGACTTCATCAGGTGCCAGCCCGAAAAGTTCGACACGCCGACATAGCGCAGCTTGCCGGCACCAACGAGCGTGTCGAGCGTCGAGAGGATCTCCTCGACGGGCGCCGATGCGTCGAAGGCATGGAGCTGCAGCAGGTCGATATAGTCGGTACCGAGCCGGCGAAGGGCGGCTTCCACGGCGGCGATGATCCGGGGCCGCGACGTGCCGGCGTCATTGGGACCGTCGCCGGTCGGCAGCCCCATCTTCGTCGAGATCAGCGCCTCGGTGCGGCGCCCCTTGAGTGCCGCCCCCAACACCGTCTCCGACGCCCCGTTCGAATAGACGTCGGCGGTGTCGAAGAGATTGACGCCGGCCTCGAGGCAGATATCGACCAGCCGGCGCGCTTCCGCCTCCTGTGTGTTTCCCCAGGCACTGAAAAGCGGGCCTTCGCCGCCGAAGGTGCCTGTCCCGAAGCTCAGGGCCGAAACCTTGAGGCCTGATGCACCCAGTCGTCTGTAATCCATATGTCCGTCTCCTGTCGTAACCGGCGCCTGCGCACCGCGCGATCGGAAGATGGACATGATCTCACCCTGCAACTAGAATGGCGAAACGAACATCATTTGTGAGATGAATTCATATGTCGCGACTCTCCGTCAACCGGTCGGGCGAGATGGAGGTCTTCGTCACGGCCGTCGAGGCCGGCGGTTTTTCGGCGGCGGCGCGGATCTTCGCCATGTCGCCTTCCGCCGTAAGCAAGCTCGTCTCGCGCCTTGAAGCCCGCCTCGGCGCACGGCTCGTCAACCGCACCACCCGCCGTCTGCAACTGACGCCGGAAGGATGCGTATTTTTCGAGAGCAGCGTGCGGATCCTCGATTCGCTGGCGGAGGCCGAAGTCGCAGCCTCCGCTGCCGATCGGCCCAGCGGTCGGGTCCGGCTCAATGTCAGCGCGTCCTATGCGACCCATGTGCTTGCGCCGGTGCTGCCCGATTTCCTGCTGCGCTATCCCGAGATTGCGATCGACATCGTCCAGACAGACGCGGTCGTTGACCTGCTCGAGGACCGGACCGACATCGCTGTGCGTGCCGGTCCGTTGAAGAGTTCGAGCCTCGTCGCGCGCACGCTCGGCGAGACGCGTATGGTCATCGTGGGTTCGCCCGCCTACCTCGCGCGTGCGGGCAGGCCGAGGATCCCCGCCGACCTCGACGCTCACATCCGCATCGGCCCGGGATACCGGCGCGCGACCGAAGGCTGGCCGCTGGCGGAGGCGGGTGAAACGGTCGTGCTGCCGCCGGGGCGTCGCGTCCAGGCGAGTGACGGCGAGGCGATCCGTACCCTCGCGCTGTGCGGGGTCGGGCTCGCCCGGCTGCCGATTTTCACGGTTGGGAGAGATATCGAGGCGGGTCTCCTGTCGCCGGTGCTCGAAGACTTCAGCGGCACGGAACGGGAAACGTTCCATGCCGTCTTCGTCGACCAGGGGAGGGTGATGCCGGCGCGGATCCGTGTCGTGCTGGATTTTCTGGCGGAGCATGGACGGGTGGATTGAGCGATCAGCGTTTCGGCGCGACGATCGAGAAGAATGCGCCCTGCGGATCGATGCCGTTGGCCGCCCATGCGCCGCCGGGCACTTCCATCGGGCCGAAGACGATCTGGCCGCCGCCCGCCTTGACCCGCTCGATCGCGGCATCCATTGCGTCTACATTGGCGTAGTAGGTCCAGTAGGGCGGGGCCGGCACGTCTTTCGGCTTGGTCATCATGCCGCCGATCGCGGCCGCGCCGCCGTCGAGCTTGAAGAGCTGGTAGGTGCCCATCTCGCCCATGTCCATCGCTTGGTCCTTCACCCAGCCGAAAAGGGCGGAGTAGAAGGCCCATGCCCCGTCAAGGTCGCCGGCCATCAGCTCGTGCCAGCCGATATTACCCTCGTCCATCTGACCGAGACTCGGCGGCGGGTCGCCGTCGCCGCGGAAGATCAGGATGACCGCGCCATCGGGGTCGGCGAGCGCGGCGAAACGCCCGATGCCGGGGATGTCCTGCGGCGCGGCGACGATCTTTCCGCCGAGGGCAACGGCCTTGTCGGCCGTCGCATCCACGTTCTCGACAAGCACATGGCCGAGCCAGGCGGGCGGCATGCCCCCCTCGACCGTCGACAGGCCGGCAACGTTCACACCGTTTCTCGATAGCAGCGTGTATTTCGGACCCGGCATTCCCGCGTCTGCCGCATCCCAGCCGACGACCGACGTGTAAAAGGCTTCGGCTGCGTCCATGTCCGTCGTCATCATTTCGTACCAGATGAATTCACCGGCGCTTGCCATGGGACGCTCTCCTCAGTTGGGGTGGAATCGGTCTTTGCTGCCGCTCAGGCGCAACAGGAGGCGGGCTTGGCCGCGGCTTCATACTCGTCCTTGCGCTTCACGAAGCTCAGCGTGCCGGTCTCGTTGCGGCCCTTCGGCGCGCGGTCGAGGATCATCAGCGTGCCGAGCACCTCCTCGCCGCCGCGGGCATAGTCGGAATAGGTGTGATAGACGGTGCCGCTCTCGTCCTTGAAGAAGGCGCTCAAGCCCGGGAGTTCGTCATGTGCGTCGGCCGCGTCCGTCTCACGGAAATTGTACATGACCTTGCCGCTGGCCAGCTCTTCCTTGGTGAAGGAGACATGGTAATCGAAATTGAAGTCGCTGCCGAAGGAAGAATACCAGGGAAACGTCCAGCCCATGCGATTCCGGTAGGCCTCGATTTTGTCGAGCGGCGCGCGGGAAACGCAGACCATGGTGACGTCGTGGTTGTTCAGATGCGGCAGCATGCCGTCGATGTGATCGGCGAGGAAAGAGCAGCCGGGGCAGCCGGCCTCCCATTCGGGCCCGAACATGAAGTGATAGATGACGAGCTGGCTGCGGCCGTCGAAGATCTCCGTCAGCGTCTTGCGGCCTGCCGGCGTGTCGAATGCATAGGTCTTGTCGACCTCGACACAGGGAAGAGAAAGCCGCTCGGCGCGCACCTTGTCGCGCAGCTTCGTCTCCTCCTTCTCCATGGCAAGAAGGCTCTTGCGGGCCTCCAGCCACTCTTCGCGGGATACGATCCGGTGGTTCGGTCTCATGCTCGGAACTCCTCTTTCACGGACATTCGACAAATGCGTTGGTATCAACATTTATGGTCTGTGTCAAAGCACCGGAGCGTCACGTTTCCGGCACGGATTGTTTCTCAACGGCCTGTAACGCCGCGATGACGGTTTTGGTTGCCTCCTCCAATTCCTTGCCGCCGAGGGTGGCGCCGAGCGCATTGGCCCAGACCGCCTGCCGCTCCTTGATACGGTCGAGTGCCGCCTTGCCGGCGTTCGTCAGGACCATCAGTTTCGCCCGCTGGTGCACAGGATTTCTGCGGTAGGCGATCAGGCCGTCCTTCGCGAGCAGATCGGCGACGCGCTGCACGCCCTGCCGCGTCATGCCCAGCGTCCGGCCGGCATCGGCAACCGACATCGGTGCGTGGTCGGCGGCGGCAAGCACCTGCCAGCGGGCGCTCGTCTGGCCCGCGGGTTTGGCCAGTGCGTCGCCGGCATTCTGCAAATGTCCGGCAAGGCGCAGGACGGAAATGGCGAAGGTGGCGAAAGCATCGCCGGGGGGGGTACGATCGGGGTTCATATTGACAATATGCTGTCATTCTGAGAGAGTGATTTGACAACATATTGTCATTTTGACTTGACCGGTGCAAGCGAGGAGAGCATCATGTTGAAAACCTACAAGGGAAGCTGCCACTGCGGGAAAATCCGCTATGAGGCGGATGTCGATCTCTCCGAAGGTACGGGCAGGTGCAATTGTTCGATCTGCACCAAGAAGCGCTACTGGGGCGCGCAGATCAAGCCGGATGCGTTCCGTCTGCAATGCGACGAGGCAGATCTTGCGGATTACCAGTTCGGCACGATGAGCGGGCACCACCGCTTCTGCAAGACCTGCGGAATCGCCCCCTTCGGGCATGGTTATATCGAGGCGATCGGCGGCGCCTACGTCTCGATCAACGTCGCCTGCCTCGATGATGTCGAGCCGCGCGAACTGGCGGAGCTACCGATCCAGTATTTCGACGGGCGAAACAATGCCTGGTGGAACACACCGGCCGAAACGCGTTATCTCTGAGAGACCGTTTGAAAACGGGATGGCGGTTTGAGGCGATCCATGTTCACGCTTCTGATGTGGGCCGCCGCGAGTTGGGTCCGGACGGCCGCCGGCGTTGGGGACACCTGAAGCGTACGTTGCTGGGCCAGGCGGCACCTTGGAGATTGGAAACATGGCGCTCAAGCGGATGGACAATGTAGGAATCGTCGTCGAAGACCTCGAATCGACGATCGATTTCTTTCGCGAACTCGGTCTCGAGCTCGAAGGGCGGGCCGCCATCGAAGGAGAATGGGCCGGACGTGTCACCGGACTGGGCGATCAGCATGTCGAGATTGCCATGATGCGCACACCGGACGGCCACAGCCGGCTCGAGCTCTCCCGCTTCCTCATGCCGCCTGTCGTCGCAGATCACCGGAACGCCCCGGTCAACGCGCTCGGCTACCTGCGCGTCATGTTCACCGTGGACGACATCGATGAGACGCTTGAAAGGCTCCGCACGCGCGGCGCGCAGCTCGTAGGCGACGTTGTGGAATATAAGGACGTGTATCGGCTCTGCTACATCCGTGGGCCTGAAGGGCTCCTCATCGGACTCGCTCAAGAACTCAGCTGAGCGCAATACGAAGACAAATGGCGACGAGCGACGTCAGCGAGCGCATCCGAGGCCGACCCGCCTGTGCAGGGTCCATCCGCTTCTGCTCCGACGTATCAGCCACCGGCGTTCTCAAACGGACGCTGGGACGGAACCGGGCGCGGAAGAAAATCCCGCGCCCGGCAAAAGCTTACTCCGGCAGAATGCGCACGGCGCCCTTGTCGGCGCTGGCGGCGAAGGCGGCATAGGCCTTCAGCGCCGTCGTGACGTTGCGCTTGCGGGGTGTCGCCGGCTTCCAGCCAAGCCTGTCCTGCTCGGCGCGGCGGGCCGTGAGTTCGTCTTCGGCGACAGCGAGGTTGATCGTGCGGTTCGGGATGTCGATCTCGATGAGGTCGCCGTTCCTGACGAGCCCGATCGCGCCGCCCTGGGCGGCTTCCGGCGAAGCGTGGCCGATCGACAGGCCGGACGTGCCGCCGGAGAAACGGCCGTCGGTGATCAGCGCGCAGGCCTTGCCGAGGCCTTTCGACTTCAGGTAGCTCGTCGGATAGAGCATTTCCTGCATGCCGGGGCCGCCCTTCGGGCCTTCGTAGCGGATGACGACGACGTCGCCGGCCTTCACCTCGTTGCCGAGGATGCCCTTCACCGCCGCATCCTGGCTTTCGAAGACGACGGCCGGACCGGAAAATTTCAGGATCGATTCATCGACACCCGCCGTCTTCACGATGCAACCGTCGAGCGCGATGTTTCCCGAGAGAACGGCTAGGCCGCCGTCCTTCGAGAAGGGATGCTCGACGGAGCGGATGACGCCCTTTTCGCCATCGGTGTCGAGCTCGGTCCAGCGGGCTTCCTGGCTGAAGGCGACCTGCGTCGGGATGCCGCCGGGTGCCGCGCGGAAGAAGGTGCGCACGGTCTCGCTGCCGGTCCGGGTGATGTCCCAGCGGTCGATCGCGTCGCCGAGCGTTTCGGCATGCACCGTCGGCGTGTCGCGGTGGATGAGGCCGCCGCGGTCCAGTTCGCCGAGGATGCGCATGATGCCGCCGGCGCGGTGCACGTCTTCCATGTGCACGTCCTGCTTGGCCGGTGCGACCTTGGAGAGGCAGGGCACCTTGCGCGACAGCTGGTCGATGTCTTTGAGGTCGAAGTTGATGCCGCCTTCGTAGGCGGCCGCGAGGATATGCAGCACCGTGTTGGTCGAGCCGCCCATGGCGATGTCGAGCGACATCGCGTTTTCGAAGGCCTTCCTGTTGGCGACATTGCGCGGCAGGACACTCTCGTCCTCCTGCTCGTAATAGCGGCGTGCGATATCGACGATCAGGTGGCCGGCCTCGACGAACAGGCGGCGGCGGTCGGCATGTGTCGCGAGCGTCGAGCCGTTGCCGGGCAGCGAGAGGCCGAGCGCTTCCGTCAGACAGTTCATCGAATTGGCGGTGAACATGCCGGAGCAGGAACCGCAGGTCGGGCAGGCGGAACGCTCGATGACCTTGACGTCCTCGTCGGAAACCTTGTCGTCAGCGGCCGCGACCATCGCGTCGACGAGGTCGAGCGCGTGCGTCTTGCCATGCAGCACGACCTTGCCGGCCTCCATCGGCCCGCCGGAGACGAAGACGGACGGGATGTTGAGGCGCATGGCTGCATTCAGCATGCCGGGCGTGATCTTGTCGCAGTTCGAGATGCAGACCATGGCGTCGGCGCAATGCGCGTTGACCATGTACTCGACCGAGTCGGCGATGATCTCGCGCGACGGCAGCGAATAGAGCATGCCGTCATGGCCCATGGCGATGCCGTCGTCGACGGCGATCGTGTTGAACTCTTTGGCGACGCCGCCGGCAGCCTCGATCTCGCGGGCAACAAGCTGGCCGAGGTCCTTCAGGTGCACATGGCCGGGCACGAACTGCGTAAAGGAGTTCACGACCGCGATAATCGGCTTGCCGAAATCCGAATCCTTCATGCCGGTTGCGCGCCAGAGGCCGCGGGCACCGGCCATGTTGCGGCCGTGAGTGGTGGTTCGGGAGCGATATGCGGGCATGATGACGTCCTTGGTATCGATTCTGCCCGGCAACCGTCCGCTGCGAGCGCTGCCGGGCGCCAGACAGGGTTCCCTAGCGCAAATCGACGGCCGCGTCACGAAAGGAATGGCTGTTTTTTGCGCGATATTGCGCAATTTCGTTGCAAAAGCCGACGCGGCGTGACCGTTGTCGGCAGAATGCAATTGTGAGATGGTCCGCGCCGGGTCCGGCGCGGGAGGTGGGATGGATACGAAGGTCGAGAGCACCGGCACACCGGTCGACAAGAGTCCCCTTTACGTCCGCATCCGCGATGTGCTGGCCGAATCGATCGCGTCGGGCCGGTTGCCTCGGGGCGCGATCCTGCTGGAGGGCCCGGTCGCAAACGTGTTTCTATCGACCCGTACGCCAGTCCGTCAGGCATTCGTCCTTCTCGAGGAAACGGGCCTGATCCGCCGCTTCGAAGGTCGCGGCTTTCTCGTCGGCCAAGGGCGTAACGCGCCGAAGAGGATCGCGCTGACGCCGCGCATGCTGGGGTTCGCGGAGGAGGTGCCGGGCCTTCGCAAGGCGCCGGGCTGGGAGGCGATTTATGACGGACTCGAGCGGGAGATCGTCCACCTTTCCGTTTTCGGCAGATACCGCCTCAACGAAGTCGAACTCGCCAGAGCCCATGGCGTTGGACGGCAGGTCGCACGCGACGCCCTCCTGCGGCTGGAGGCGCTCGGCATCGTCGAGAAGGACGAGCGCATGCGCTGGATGCTGGTGCCGCTCGATGAGAAGCGCATGCACGATCTCTGCGACATCCGCGTTGCACTCGAGCCGTTGGCACTGATCCAGGCCGCGCCCCTGATACCGTCCGCCGAACGACGGGACATGATTCGCCGCCTGGAACAAGCGCTGGCCGTTTACCCGGATCTTTCGGTCGAGGCGATGGACGGCCTTGAAACCGACCTGCACATCACCTGCCTCGGCCATTGCCCGAACCGGGAACTGCTGATCGCGCTCCGCCGCGCGCGCTTCATGCTGAACGTCAGCAAACACATCATCGGCGTCTCGCACCGCATGCCCGCCGACGAGCCGTTCATCGCCGAGCATCTTGCGGTTTTTCGCGCGCTCGACGTGGAGGACAGCGACCGGGCGGCGAAGGCGCTGCGCCATCACATCGCCGTTTCCTTGCCCAAGGTCATCGCCCGTGTCTCGGACCTGCGCGAAGCGCACCGGCCGGACATGCCGGCCTATGCGACGCCGCTTGCGCGCTGAGGAGGTTTTGATGAAGGTCAAACGCATCGCCGCGAATATCGAGACGGCCGATCCGTCCGCCGTCTCGGGCTTCTACAAGGACATACTCGGGCTGGACCTGCTGATGGACCACGGCTGGATCGCCACCTATGGCACCCGCGGCACCATGCCCTTGCAGGTCAGTTTCGCCTCGGAAGGCGGTGCGGGCACGCCGGTGCCGCGACTGTCGATTGAGGTGGATGATCTGGAAGCCGTTTACGCCGCCGTCGTGAAGGGCGGTTATCCCGTGGAGTATGGACCGGTGGATGAGCCCTGGGGCGTGCGGCGTTTTTTCGTGCGCGATCCCGCGGGCACGCTCGTCAATATCGTCATGCACGCGTGAGGGCAGGGGCAGGCAATGCCCGCCATTGTTCGTCAGCGGCTGAGGCAGCGGCCCGTCTTCGTCGTCTCCCTGTCGCCGTCGCCATAGGCGATGCCGATCTTCTCGACGATCCCCGGGAACCAGTAGCCGGCACCCCGGTAGTTTCCGGGCACCCGGGCACCCACCGTCTGGGCATGCGCGATTGCGCTACCGCAGGAGAACAGGCCCGCGGCAATCACCAGCATCCGCCGTAGCGTGCAAAATTTCGGGAGAGGATTTTTCTTCACACGGTGGCGTCAGGATGGATCAAATTTGCTTCCTTGCCGACGGTCGCCGTCAAGTAATCGCGCCGACCTGCCACGGCACGAACTCGTTGTCGCCGTAGTCGTAGGCTTCGCTTGCCGTCTTCCTGCCCGATGCCGTCTCTATGACGAAGTCGAAGATGCGGCGGCCGGCCTGTTCGATCGTCTCGGTACCATCGACGATGGTGCCGCAGTTGATGTCCATATCGTCCCTGATATGTTCGTACATCGGCGTGTTGGTGGCGATCTTGATGCAGGGAGCCGGCTTGTAGCCGGAGACCGAGCCGCGGCCGGTGGTGAAGGCGACGAGATTGCAGCCTCCGGCGATCTGGCCGGTGACGGCCGCCGGATCGTAGCCGGGCGTGTCCATAAAGACGAAACCCGGTTCCGTCACCTCCTCGGCATATTCATAAACCGCGTTGAGCGGCATCGAGCCGCCCTTGGCGACGGCGCCGAGCGACTTTTCCAGAATGGTTGTGAGCCCGCCGGCCTTGTTGCCGTGCGAGGGATTGTTGTTGAGTTCGGCGTCGTTCTTCGCCGTATAGTCCCGCCACCACTCGATGCGGGACAGAAGCTTCTGTGCGACCTCGGGACGCGCCGCGCGGCGGGTCAGGAGATGTTCGGCGCCGTAGATCTCGGGCGTTTCGGCGAGAACCGTCGTCGCGCCCTCCTTCACCAGCAGGTCGGAGGCGACGCCGAGCGCGGGGTTGGCGGAAATGCCGGAATAGCCGTCCGAGCCGCCGCATTCGAGCGCCAGCTTGATGCCGGAGAGCGGCTGCGGCGTGCGGCGGATGCGGCCGACGTCCGGCAGCATGTCATCGATCATCGCACAGGCTGCTTCGATGGTCTTTTTCGTCCCGCCCTGTTCCTGGATCATCATCTTGCGGAAGGTCCTGCCCTCCTCGAGGCCGGCTTCCTCGATCAGCGGGCCGTACTGGAAGGTCTCGCAGCCAAGCCCGATCATCAGGATGCCGCCGAAATTGGGATTCCGCGCATAGCCCTTGAAGGTGCGCGTCAGGATGCGCCCGCCCTCCGACTTCATGTTGATCGCGCAGCCGCCGCCATAGGTGAGCGCCACCACGCCGTCGATGTTGTCGTGGCCGGCCTCGCGGAATTTGCGGGCATAGTGTTCGGCCACGTAGCGCGAAACGGTGGCGGAACAGTTCACCGTCGAGAGCACGCCGATATAGTTGCGCGTGCCGATGCGGCCATTGCCGCGGTCGTAGCCGTCAAAGGTGCGCCGCTCGGCCTCCGGAACCATCACAGGCTGGGCGTTGTCGACGCAGAATTCGTGCTGCAGGGCAACGTCGACGATCGCCAGATTCTGCAGGTGCACATGCTCGCCGGGACGAACCGCCTTCGTCGCATAGCCAATGATCTGGCCGTATTTCAGCACCGGCGCACCCTCGGCAATCGGCACGATTGCCACCTTGTGGCCACGCGGAATGCGCTCGGCCGCAACCACCCCGTTCACCAGCGCCCGCCCGGCATCCGCGTTGGCCGGTACGACACCGACATTGTCCCTGGGATTGAGGACGAGAACGGCTGGGATTTCGGCAAGCATCATATTCCTCCCGGGCAGGCTCCGATCCGCGAATTATGCACACTGCCGGCAAAAGTCAAATTGCGGGATGGCACACACCTTTGCTTGTTGCGCGTCTGCCGCAGGCCCGGCGCAGATCCGTGCCGCGCCCCGGTATCGTTCGATCTTCATTTGCCTCCGTGGCTCTTTGGACTTACAGAGATTTGTCGAGTGACCGGCCCGGAGAGCGACATGGCATGCTGGCGGAGAAACGATGCTGCACGGTCCGGGGTCGCAGGTTGCCTGCGGGTCGCGTTCGTCGTCATGATCACGCTGGCGGTAAGCGCCTGCGGCGGCCGGCCGAAGGGCGTCATGGCTCCGGTTGCCTATGCAGAAGCCGACACGGCCGGCAGCGTCGTCGAGATGCTCGTCGCGACCAGCCGGGCGCCCTCGGGCGATCCGGCAACGCTTTTCTCGGGCGAACGAAGTGCCGTTCCCTATCTCACCGGTGTCGCGGTCTCCATTCCTTCCGACGAGCACCGGACGCCCGGCACGGTGCAGTGGCCGAAGAAGCTGCCTGCCAATCCGGAAACCGAGTTCGCCGTCGTCCGGGTTGACGAACTGCCGTCGCCGGGCGGCGGGCGTGTCTGGTTCGAACGCCACAGACATGACGGCCATGTCATGATCTTCGTTCATGGCTTCAACAATCGCTACGAGGACGCAGTCTTCCGGTTTGCGCAGATCGTGCACGACTCCGGTGCGAATGTGGCGCCGATCCTGTTCACCTGGCCGTCCCGCGCCAAGCTGTTCGACTACAACTATGACAAGGAAAGCACGAACTATTCTCGCACCATGCTGGAGACCGCGCTGCGCACGGTTGCGAAGGAGGAGGATGTCACCACCGTGACCGTGCTGGCCCATTCGATGGGAACGTGGCTCACCATGGAGGCGCTTCGGCAGATGGCGATCCGCGACGGCCACGTGGCGTCGAAGATCAAGAATGTCATTCTTGCCTCGCCGGACATCGATGTCGACGTTTTCGCGCGGCAGTTCACCGAACTGGGCGCCGAACGGCCGAACTTCACGATCTTCGTCTCGCAGGACGACAAGGCGCTGGCCCTGTCGCGTTTCATTTCCGGCGACGTCCAGCGGCTCGGAGCCATCAATCCTGCGGACGAACCCTATCGGACGCAACTCGAGCGCGCCGGCATCACGGTCGTGGACCTGACGACGGTGAAGACCGAAGACGGCCTCAATCACGGCAAGTTTGCCGAAAGTCCCGAGATTGTTCAGCTGATCGGCAAACGGCTGGTGACGGGCCAGACGCTGACCGATTCGGATGTCTCGCTCGGGGAGGGGATCACGGCGGTCGTCGCCGGGACGGCGGGCGGCATCGGCAAGGTCGCCGCCACGACGGTCACCGCGCCGATCGACATCGTCACGAACCCCCAGACGACCCGGACGTCGAAGACGCCGAGCGACCTGGACGCGATTCTGCTGAGCGACCCGCGGCAGTGACGCTGCGAGGCGGTCGCGTACCGGCATCGAGATTCGCCAGGCGCGCCGGAGAAAACAAGAAGGCCTCCCGATCGCTCGGAAGGCCTTCAGAAACTCGAATGGTGGGCGTGACAAGGATCGAACTTGTGACCCCTACGATGTCAACGTAGTGCTCTCCCGCTGAGCTACACGCCCATCCGATGGGGGCGCATAGACCAAAATTCCCGTGCGGCGTCAATAGGCTTCGTGAAGCTTTTTTGTCGTTTGCCCGCTGCATTCGCGCGGGCGCCGATGACGGCGGCGGCGCATCGTCGGCGATTGCCGAAAGCCGCCCGGCCCGCCATAGTCGCGGCCGGGGGCTTCGGCCCGGCCGCGCGAGGAGGACGCACGACCATGGACGAGACAAGCCGCAGGATCCTGAGGCTCCTGCAGAAGGAGCCGGAGCTGACGGTTGCCGAGATCGGCCAGCGCGTGGGGCTCAGCCATACGCCCTGCTGGCGTCGGATCAAGGAGATGGAGAAGCTCGGTATCATCCGTGATCGCGTCATCCGGATCGATCCGAAGATGGTGGGCTACGACGTCTCCGTCTTCTGTTTCGTGCGGCTGAAGCAGCATGATGAGGAGACGCTGCTCGAGTTCGAACGGGCGGTGCGCGCCATGCCCGAGGTCGTGCAGTGCTACTCGATGACCGGCGAGCACGACTATGTGCTGCGCGTTCTGACGAGCAGTGTCAGGCAATACGAGGAGATCCTGAAGAAGGCGCTGCTGAAGCTTCCGGGCGTCGGCTTCGTGAATTCGAGCTTTGCTCTCGACGAACTCAAGAACACGCTGGAAGTGCCTGTCTGACGACCGGTTGCTGGTGTTGCGATGCAACATGAATTCGCACGCAGCGGCCAATCGGAGGATGACATCCCGCGGAATACCCCTGATTGCGGATGGCATCCCGAAATCGTGAATTTCCCCCGGCAAAATAGGGACGCGCGTCTCCTTATCCCGGCGTAGAATCCTAAATAGGGAGGATGGCCGTCGTGGAGGAGGGCCATCGAGAAGGAGGATGGAATGCTCAAGCAGACCTTTTCTCTCGAGGAAAAATACACGGCAGAGGAGGGGCGGGTCTTCCTCTCCGGTATCCAGGCCCTGGTGCGCCTGCCGATCGTCCAGATGCGGCGCGACCATGCAGCGGGCCTCAACACGGCCGCCTTCGTCTCCGGTTATCGCGGCTCGCCGCTCGGCGGCTACGACCAGCAGCTCGCCAAGGCGGGCAGGCATCTGGCGGCGCATGGCATCGAGTTCCGGCCCGGCGTCAACGAGGATCTGGCGGCAACCGCCATTTGGGGTACCCAGCAGCTTCATCTCTCGCCGGGCGCGCGCAAGGACGGTGTCGTCGGCTACTGGTACGGCAAGGGGCCGGGTGTCGACCGCTCCGGCGACGTCTTCAAGCATGCCAACGCCGCCGGCACGGCCAAACACGGCGGCGTGCTCTGTTTTGCCGGCGACGACCATTCCTGCAAGTCATCGTCGATCCCGCACCAGTCCGACCATGCCTTCATGTCGGCGATCATCCCGGTGCTCTATCCGTCCTCCATCCAGGAACTCGTCGAATACGGCCTGCTCGGCATCGCCATGTCGCGCTATTCCGGCTGCTGGGTCGCGATGAAGGTGATCTCCGACACGATCGAGACGACGGCGACGGTGGGCCTTGCAGGGGAAAAGCGGCAGTTTCACATCCCGACCGATTTCGAGCTGCCGCCGGGCGGGCTGAATCTCCGCTGGCCGGATCCGCCGCTGGTGCAGGACGAGCGGCTGCAGACCTACAAGGGCTATGCCGCCATCGCCTTTGCCCGCGCCAACCGGGTGAACGAGGTGACGCATGACTCACCGAAGGCGCGCTTCGGCATCATCGCCTCGGGCAAGGCCTATGAGGACGTGCTGGAAGCCTTGCGGGAACTCCAGATCGGGCCGGCCGAAATGGCCGAGATCGGCATGCGCGTCTACAAGGTGCGCATGCCCTGGCCGCTGGAGCCCGAAGGCGTGCGCCAGTTCGCGTCAGGGCTGGAGGAAGTGCTCGTCGTCGAGGAGCGACGCGAGGTCATCGAGCACCAGATCAAGCAGCAGCTCTTCAACTGGCATCCGGGCGAGCGGCCGCGCATCGTCGGCAAGTTCGACCATCAGGATCACCATTTCCTGCCGCTGTCGGAAGGGCTCACCGTCGGCATGGTGGCGCGGGCGATTGCGGCGCGGCTGCTGCAGTTCGAGTTCGATGCCGGCCTGAAGCGGCTGATTGCCGACGAACTCGACTATCTGCTCGGCCGCGAGAAGCTGCGCAAGGGCCATGTCGCGCCCGTCGCCCGCGTGCCCTATTACTGTTCCGGCTGTCCGCACAACACGTCGACGAAGGTACCGGAGGGGAGCCGGGCACTCGCCGGCATCGGCTGTCACTTCATGGTCCAGTGGATGGACCGCAACACCGAGACCTTCACCCATATGGGGGCGGAAGGCGTCACCTGGACGGGTATCGCGCCCTTCACCGACGAGAAGCACGTCTTCGTCAATCTCGGCGACGGCACCTATTTCCATTCCGGCATCCTTGCCGTCCGGCAGGCGGTCGCGGCGAAGGTCAACATTACCTACAAGCTGCTCTACAATGATGCGGTCGCCATGACCGGCGGGCAGGCCGTCGACGGACCGCTCAGCCCGGAGCTGGTGGTGCGCCAGCTCCACGACGAGGGTGTGGCGCCGATCTACCTCCTGTCGGATACGCCGGACGTCTATCCGCCCGCCAGCCTTGCGCCCGGCACGAAGGTGCTGCATCGCGACGAGCTCGACACGGTGATGCGGGAACTGCGCGAGACGCCCGGCTGCTCGGCCATCGTCTATGTGCAGACCTGCGCCGCCGAGAAGCGCCGGCGCCGCAGCCGGGGGCTGCTGGAGGATCCGCCGAAACGCGTGATGATCAATCCGGCGGTCTGCGAGGGCTGCGGCGACTGTTCCGTCCAGTCGAACTGCGTCTCGGTCGAGCCGCTCGACACGGAGATGGGCCGCAAGCGCAAGATCAACCAGTCGACCTGCAACAAGGATTTCTCTTGCCTCAAGGGCTTCTGTCCCTCCTTCGTGACGGTCGAGGGCGGCAGGCTGCGCAAGCGCTCGGCTGGCCGGCCGGACATTTCCGGTGTGCCGGAGCCGAAAGTCGTCGCGATCGGCGACCGCTCCTACAATATCGCGATCGCCGGCATCGGCGGCACGGGCATCCTGACGGTCAGCGCCATCCTCGGCATGGCGGCCCATCTCGACGGCAAGGCGCCGATGATCCTCGACATGGCGGGCCTCGCCCAGAAGGGCGGTGCGGTGATGAGCCACCTGCGCATCGGCCTGCACGAGCAGGACGTCTCCTCGCCGCGCATCGTCACCGGCGGCGCCGATCTGCTGATCGCGGCCGACGACGTGGTCGGTGCCTCGAAGGATGCCGTCACGCTCTGTGACAGCCGGCGGGCGACGGGTGTCGTCAACACCCGGCTGACGCCGGTGGCCGATTTCGTGCGCAACCGCGATTTCGACTTCAGGCGCGGCGACGTCGAGGCGACGGTGCGCAAGGTGCTGCGCGAGCCGTCGCATTTCCGCGATTTCACGGCGATCGCCGAAACGGTCTGCGGCAATGCCATCGCCACCAACCTGATGATGGCGGGCTACGCCTGGCAGAAGGGCCTGATTCCGCTGACGCGCCAGTCGATCGAACAGGCGATCGGGCTCAACGGCGTCGCCGTCGAGGCGAGCCAGGCGGCCTTCGACTGGGGCCGGCTGCTGGCACACGCGCCGGAGACGGTCGAGGCGCTGATGGGCAACCGCGAGCAGGCGCCGACGCTGGAAACGATGGCGACGGACGACCTGATCGCCCACCGCATGCGACACCTGACGGCCTACCAGGACGCGGCCCTTGCCGGACGGTACAAGGCGCTGGTGGATCGCGTCGCCGAGGCGAGCCGTCGCGTTGGCGCCGGCGACCGGCTGGTGCGCACCGTCGCGCATGTGCATGCCCGGCTGCTTGCCTACAAGGACGAATACGAGGTGGCGCGGCTTTATGTCGATCCGGCCTTCCGCGCCGGCCTCGAGGCGCAGTTCCAGGGCGATTACCGCATTTCGTTCAACCTCGCGCCGCCCTTCCTCAAGCGCGGCGTCGACGCCAGCGGCCGGCCGAAGAAGCGGCAGTTCGGTCGCTGGATGCTGACTGTCTTCCGGATGCTTGCGGCGATGAAGGCTTTGCGGGGCACGGTGTTCGATGTCTTCGGGCGGACGGCCGAGCGGCGCATGGAGCGGCAGTTGATCGCTGACTACGAGGCACTGGTCGAGCGGGTTCTTGCCGGGCTGCGACCGGAGAATGTCGAAGCGGCGGATGCTCTGCTCTCGAGCTATGGTGACATCCGCGGCTTCGGCCCGGTGAAGGAGGCCGCGGCCGTGAAGGTGAAGGCGAGGGAACCGGAGCTTCTGGCAGCCTTCGAGACGGCAGGAACGGTGAAGGAAACGGCCGTCGCGTGACCGGCGGAGGAATGGAGGGGACGATGTATGCAGGCGGCATGAGTTTCGGGCTCGGCGAGGAGATCGAAGCGCTGCGCGAAAGTGTGAGCCGTTTCGCGGCGGAACGCATCGCACCGATTGCGACGGAGGTGGACCGCGAAAATGCCTTCCCGATGCATCTCTGGAAGGAATTCGGCGCGCTCGGCCTGCTCGGCATCACCGTGTCGGAGGACTATGGCGGCGCCGGCATGGGCTATGTCGCCCATTGCGTCGCGATGGAGGAAATCAGCCGCGCCTCCGCCTCGGTCGGCCTCTCCTACGGCGCTCACTCGAACCTCTGCGTCAACCAGATCATGCGCAACGGTTCGGCGGAGCAGCGCACAAAATACCTGCCGAAGCTGATCTCCGGCGACCATGTCGGCGCGCTCGCCATGTCCGAGCCGGGCGCGGGATCCGATGTCGTGTCGATGAAGCTCCGGGCCGAGAAGCGCGGCGGCCGCTATGTGCTGAACGGCAACAAGATGTGGATCACCAACGGGCCGGATGCCGACGTGCTCGTCGTCTACGCCAAGACCGATCCGACCGCCGGGCCGCGCGGCATCACGGCCTTTCTCGTCGAGAAGGGTTTTAAGGGCTTTTCCACGGCGCAGAAGCTCGACAAGCTCGGCATGCGCGGCTCCAACACCTGCGAACTGGTGTTTTCCGACTGTGAGGTGCCGGCCGAGAACGTGATGGGCGCGGAGGGACGCGGCGTCAACGTGCTGATGTCCGGCCTCGACTACGAGCGCGTCGTGCTCTCCGGCGGTCCGCTCGGCATCATGGCGGCCTGCCTTGACATCGTCGTGCCCTACCTGCACGAGCGCCGGCAATTCGACCGGCCGATCGGCGAGTTCCAGCTCATGCAGGGCAAGGTGGCGGACATGTATGTCGCCTTCAACTCGGCGCGCGCCTATGTCTATGCAGTCGCGGCTGCCTGCGACAGGGGTGAGACGACCCGCAAGGACGCCGCAGGCTGCATTCTCTATGCCGCGGAAAACGCGACGCGCCTCGCGCTCGAAGCGATCCAGGCGCTCGGCGGCAACGGCTACATCAACGACTATGCCACCGGCCGGCTGCTGCGCGACGCCAAGCTCTACGAGATCGGTGCGGGTACGTCCGAGATCCGGCGAATGCTGATCGGCCGGGAAATATTCGAGGAGAGCCGATGATGCGTGCTCGGCGGCGGTCCGGCTCTCTACCGGTTGACCTTCACGACCTGGCTGGCCGACTGGGCATCGCGGCTGGCAGCTTCGCTCAGCGTATCGGTGATCCACTGGTTCACCGATTTGGCCCGGTTGCCGGCGGCGCGGACGACCTGGCCGTGGAGTTCGGGCGCCATTCGCAACGAGATGTTGCCGGAGAAGGGTTTTTCCGGCGGTTTGCCGCGCTCCGCGCAGAAGGCGAGATAGTCGTCCACGCTGTCGCGGAACGCCTGAACCAGATCCTGCGCCGTTTCCGCCTCGAAGGTCACGATGTCGCCGATCCCGACGAGGCGGCCGTGAAAGACCATGTCGTCCTCATCGAATTCGACGGTTCCGGTATATCCCTTGTAGGGCCTCATGGCGTAATTCCCAGGCTCGTCAGGAAGTCCCTGACATTGCGGATGACGTATTTCTTCGCCTCCGGTTGCGGATGCGGGCGGTGGACGAAAAGCGTCGCATCGTTGACCGTGAAACGGACGCGCGAACCGCTGCCTTCACTGATTGCCGCGCCAAGCGTTTCCAGCAGGCTTTCGACATCACGCCACGCGATCGTCCCGCTGATCGGATCGGCAAAAATGGCTTCGAGCGGCTTGCGATGCTTGGTACGCACGGGCGCCATTCCGTCTTCATCGATGGCGAGATACCAAAATATGATATCATATGGATGCTGTCAATGAGTACCCTCAACTCTCAGCTCTCGACCGTCGGCGATGCCTTTGCAGCCAACCGGAAGGCGATGCTCGATGCCATCGATACTGTCGGGCAAGCCGTCGCGACCACGCTCGACGGGGGTGGGGCGAAGGCGCGCGAGCGGCATGTGGCGCGGGGCAAGCTTCTGCCGCGGGACCGGGTGGCGCAGCTCATCGATCCGGGTTCGCCCTTTCTGGAAATCGGCATCACTGCCGGGTACGGGCTCCATGATGGCGCGTCGCCCGGCGGCGGGCTGATCACCGGCATCGGACGGATCGCCGGGCGCGACTGCATGGTGGTCTGCAACGACGCGACCGTGAAGGGCGGCACTTATTATCCGATCACGGTCAAGAAGCATCTCCGCGCGCAGGAGATCGCCGAACAGAACCGGCTGCCGTGCTTCTATCTCGTCGATTCCGGCGGCGCCAACCTGCCGAACCAGGACGAGGTGTTCCCGGACCGCGACCATTTCGGCCGCATCTTCTACAACCAGGCGCAGATGTCGGCGAAGGGTATTCCGCAGATCGCGGTCGTGATGGGAAGCTGCACGGCGGGCGGCGCCTATGTGCCGGCAATGAGCGACGAGACGGTGATCGTCGAGAACCAGGGCACGATCTTCCTCGCCGGCCCGCCGCTGGTAAAGGCGGCGACGGGCGAGGTGGTCACAGCGGAAGATCTCGGCGGCGGCGACGTGCATACGCGGCTTTCCGGCGTCGCCGATCATCTCGCCCGCGACGACCACCATGCGCTGGCGCTGGCGCGCCGGATCGCCGGCAATCTCGGAATCGCACCGAAGGTCGGGGTCGAGCGGATCGCAAGCGAAGCGCCGCTTTACGATCCGGAGGAACTGCTCGGCATCGTGCCGGCCGACACGCGCGTTCCCTATGACGTGCGCGAGGTCATCATGCGCCTTGTCGACGGTTCGCGGTTCGACGAATTCAAGGCGCGCTTCGGGACGACGCTCGTCTGCGGCTTTGCTCATCTCCACGGCATCCCGGTCGGCATTCTCGCCAACAACGGCGTGCTCTTCTCGGAAGCGGCGCTGAAGGGGGCGCATTTCATCGAGCTCTGCTGCCAGCGCGGCATCCCGCTCGTCTTCCTGCAGAACATCACCGGCTTCATGGTGGGGCGGAAATACGAGGCGGAAGGGATCGCCAAGAACGGCGCCAAGCTGGTGACGGCGGTTGCGACCGCAAACGTGCCGAAGGTGACCATGCTGATCGGCGGCTCCTACGGTGCCGGCAATTACGGCATGTGCGGCCGGGCCTATTCGCCGCGATTCCTCTGGACCTGGCCGAACAGCCGCATTGCCGTGATGGGCGGCGAGCAGGCCGCGGGTGTGCTGGCGACGGTGAAGCGCGAGGGCATCGAGCGAAACGGCGGTTCGTGGTCGGCGGAGGAGGAATCGGAGTTCAAGCGCCCGACGATCGAGATGTTCGCCCGCCAGAGTCACCCGCTCTATGCTTCTGCGCGGCTCTGGGACGATGGCGTCGTCGATCCGCGCAAGGCGCGCGACGTACTCGGACTTTCACTCGCGACAACGCTGAACGCGCCGATTGAGCCGACGCGCTTCGGGATCTTCAGAATGTAGGCTAACCAACTGGGGAGGCAGACGATGAAACGGGAAAACATCAACGCAAAGAGTGCACCGGACCCGCATGGCGGCTATTCGCAGGCCGTGAAGCTGACGGGATACGAGACGCTGCTCCTGATCAGCGGGCAGATCCCGGTGACGTCGGACGACATGGTGCCGGAGGGCTTTGAGGCGCAGGCGCGTCAGGTCTGGCTGAACGTCGAGGCGCAGTTGAAGGCGGCCGGCATGTCGAAGGCCGATCTCGTCAAGGTGACGATGTATCTCGCCGACCGCAAACACGCGGCGGCGAACAGGGAGATTCGCAGCGAATATCTGAGCACAGTGGCGCCGGCGCTCACCGTGGTGATCGCCGGTATCTTCGACGACAAATGGTTGATCGAGGTCGAGGCGGTCGCTGCCAAATAGAGGCGGAACGGAAATCGCATGTTCAAGAAGATCCTGATCGCCAACCGGGGCGAGATCGCCTGCCGGGTCATCCGCACCGCCCGGCGGCTCGGCATCGCAACCGTGGCCGTCTATTCGGACGCGGACCGGCAGGCGCTGCACGTCGAGATGGCGGACGAGGCCTGGCGCGTTGGCCCTGCGGCGGCGAAGGCGAGCTATCTCCATATTCCGTCGATCATCGCTGCCTGCAAGGCAAGCGGCGCCGAAGCGGTGCATCCAGGCTATGGCTTCCTGTCGGAGAACCCGGATTTCGTCGAAGCGGTCGAAGCGGCCGGGCTCGTCTTCATCGGCCCCTCGGCGCCGGCGATCCGCGCCATGGGGCTGAAGGATGCGGCGAAGGCGCTGATGGAGAAGGCCGGCGTTCCGGTTGTACCCGGCTATCATGGCGAGGAACAGGATGCCGGTTGCCTCGCGGCCCGCGCGGCGGCGATCGGTTATCCGGTGCTCATCAAGGCGCGCGCCGGTGGCGGTGGCAAGGGCATGCGCCGGGTCGATGTGGCCGAAGATTTCGGTATGGCGCTCGCAAGCGCCCGGCGTGAAGCGGAGGCTGCCTTCGGCGACGGGCGCGTGCTGGTCGAAAAGTATATGGCGAAACCCCGACATATCGAGGTGCAGGTCTTCGGCGATGCCCATGGCAATGTCGTGCATCTCTTCGAGCGCGACTGCTCGGTACAACGCCGCCACCAGAAGGTGATCGAGGAGGCGCCGGCGCCGGGCATGACCGTCGGGATGCGCGAGGCGATGGGCCGGGCAGCGGTTCGCGCTGCCGAGGCGATCGGCTATCGCGGGGCGGGCACTGTCGAGTTCATCGCCGATGTCTCGGAGGGGCTTCGGCCGGATCGCTTCTTTTTCATGGAGATGAACACGCGGCTGCAGGTCGAGCATCCGGTCACCGAGGCAATCACGGGCCTCGACCTCGTCGAGTGGCAGTTGCGGGTTGCGGCCGGAGAGCCGCTCCCCAAGCAGCAGGAGGACCTGTCAATCGATGGCTGGGCCTTCGAGGCACGCATCTATGCAGAGAATCCGGCAAAGGGTTTCCTGCCGGCGACCGGCAAGCTCGCCCTGTTCGACCTGCCGGAGGATGTGGCGCGCGTCGATGCCGGTGTCCGCCAGGGCGACGATGTCACGCCCTTCTATGATCCGATGATCGCCAAGGTGATCGTCCATGGCGCCGATCGCAATATCGCGCTTGGCAGGCTGGAGGCGGCACTTCGGCGCTGCCGGATCGCCGGCGTCGCCAGCAACACTGCTTTTCTGACTCGGCTCTGCCGCGATCCGGACTTTTCGGCTGGCGACGTGGACACGGGCCTGATCGCCCGCGCTGGCGACGCTCTGGCAGGTAATCCGCTGCCTTCAGCCGAAACGGTCGCGCTTGCGGCAATCGCGGCCCTCGGCTTTTTCGGTTCGCCGATGTCGGATGATCCCTGGCTGTCACTCGCGGGCTTCCGCCTGTGGGGCGGAAACCGGCAGTCGGTCTTCCTGGAATATGAAGGCCGGGAGGCAGAGGTGGGCGTCTCTGTCGAGGGTAGCGGGCGCTATGCGGTCGAGGTGGAGGGCGAGCGCCTGTCGCTGACGATGCTCGATTGCGATGGAACGTCTCTCCGCGCCGATGTCGGCGGGCGCATCCTCGATGCGTCGGTCGTGCGCGATGGCGACACCCTTTCGGTGTCCGCAGGCGGATCATGCCATGTCTTCGTCCGGCCGGAGATGCCCGGCCATCACGGCGAGGCCGATACGGGCGGCGACACGATCCGGGCGCCGATGCCGGGGCTCGTCCGGCAGGTGTCGGTGGGAGCCGGCCAGACGGTTGCCCGGGGGCAGCCGCTTGTGACAATGGAGGCGATGAAGATGGAACTGGTGCTGGCCGCACCCCGAGACGGCGTCGTCGCCGAACTCGCGGTGGCGGTCGGTGCGCAGGTGAGCGAGGGCGCGCTGCTGCTGACGCTCGAAGGGAGCGCCGCGCCATGAGCGACGCCGTCGAAATCGTCGAGATGGCGGCGCGCGACGGGCTGCAGAACGAGAAGCGGCTGATCCCGACCGATCAGAAGATCGCGCTGATCGACCAACTCTCCGCCTGCGGCTATGCCCGCATCGAGGCGACGAGCTTCGTCAGCCCGAAATGGGTGCCGCAACTTGCCGACGGATCGGCGGTCATGGCTGGCATTGCCCGCCACGCCGGCGTGACCTATTCGGCCCTCGTCCCGAACATCACGGGCTATGAAGCCGCGAGGGCCGCCGCCGTCGACGAGATCGCGATCTTCATTTCCGCATCCGAGGGGTTTTCGCGCGCCAACCTGAACTGTTCCATCGCGGAGAGCCTGGAGCGTCTGGTGCCCGTCGCCGAGGCGGCGGCGGCAGACGGCGTTCCGATGCGCGGCTATGTCAGCTGTGTCGTCGTTTGCCCCTATGACGGACCTGTCGCGCCCGGCGAGGTTGCGCGGGTCACCGAGAGGCTGTTCCATCTCGGGTGCCATGAAGTCAGCCTCGGCGACACGGTCGGCCGGGCGCGGCCGAAGGAGACGGCGGCAATGCTGGACGCCGTGCGTGCCGTCGCCTTTCCGGAGAACCTTGCGGGCCATTTCCACGATACCGGCGGGCTGGCGCTCGACAACATCCGGATCAGCCTCGACAAGGGGCTGCGCATCTTCGACGCCTCCGTTGCCGGGCTCGGCGGCTGCCCCTATGCCCCCGGTGCCAAGGGCAATGTCGACACGCTCTCGGTCGTCGCTATGCTCGAGGGCATGGGGTTCAGGACCGGGCTCGACGTACCGGCGCTGGAGGAGGCCGCGGCCTTCGCCCGCGCGCTCGTCGGCGGAGGCGTGGCAACGAACGCTTTGGGGAGGAATTCGTGATGCATTTCGAGACGATTTCGCTTTCCGTGGACCGGCGCGGCGTGGCGTCCCTGACGCTGCGGCGCCACGCCCAGCACAATGCGCTCTCGGCGCTGATGATCCGCGAACTGGCCGCGGTCGCGGGTTTGATCGCCGAGGATGCGGACATCCGGGTGGTGGTGCTGACGGGCGAGGGCGAGAGCTTCTGCGCCGGCGGCGATCTCAACTGGATGAAGGAGCAAATGGCGGCGAGCCGCGAGCAGCGCATGGCAGAGGCGCGCAAGCTCGCGCTGATGCTGAAGGCGCTGCGTGACCTGCCGAAGCCCCTGGTCGCGCGGGTCAACGGCCAGGCCTATGGCGGCGGCGTCGGCCTGATCAGCGTCTGCGATGCGGCGGTCGGGGTCACCGACGCGCGTTTCGGTCTGACGGAGACGAGGCTCGGCCTCATACCGGCAACGATAAGCCCCTATGTGATTGCCCGGATCGGCGCTTCGGCCGCGCTTCGGCTGTTCACCTCCGCCCGGTTTTTCGATGCGGCCGAGGCGCAGCGCATCGGTCTTCTGAACGGGGTGGTCCCGCTTGCGACGCTGGACGACGCGACAGAGGCGGAGTTGAGGCCCTATTTGGCCGCGGCACCGGCCGCCGTTGCCGCGGCCAAGGCGCTCGTCCACGGCCTGTCGGCACCGATCGACGATGCGACGATCGAGATGACGCTGACGCGGCTTGCGGATACGTGGGAGACGCCGGAGGCGGAGGAGGGGATCGCGGCATTCCTTGAAAAGCGGAAGGCGCGTTGGCACGAGACCGGCTGACGATCGACGGATCGAAGGCAGCACGGGGGACCGGAAGCCGTTGCCGGCAGCGGCCATCATTTCGTGCCGACACATATTCGGCCGAAAGTGGCCGTAACGAACGCCCATTCGTCTTGAAAAGGCGGTCCACACTTTTTATACGAAGACACTGATGAACGGGCGTCGCCCTTCCGCACGTCCTCGAGAAGAAAATCTTTCATGCCCTTTTCCGTCATCGTGCCCTGCTTCAACGTCGAAACCGTCGTTCCGGAGACCATCGCGTCCCTTAAGCTGCAGAATGTCGAGGATGCGGAATATATCCTCATCGACGATGCATCGACCGACGGCACCCTCGACATCGTCACCCGGCTGACGGCCGGCGACAGCCGGTTCCGGGTGCTGCAGAACGAGAAGAACATAGGCCTCGGGGCGACCCGCAACCGGGGGTTCGCCGAGAGCAGGGGCGACTACATCGCCTATCTCGATTCGGACGATTATGTCGGCGAGGGCTACTATTCCGCGCTCATTCAGCAAGCGAAGGAATTCGAGGCGCCTTTCGTGCGCTCGGGGCACATCGAGTTCAACGGTCCTTTGCGCAAGCTCGGAAAACCGCCGGAATCGGTCTGCAACATCCCGATCAGCGCCCTGATCAGTGGCTTCGTACCTGTCGACAAGACAGCCATGGTCGACTATCCCTTTGCCTGGGCGGGCGTTTTCGACGCGAAGTTCCTGCGCGACCGCAAGATCGGCTATGCCGATCACCTGCATACGGCCGAGGACCGGCTGACGGTCATTCGCATGCATGCGGAAGCGGATTTCTATGTCTGCTCCTCGGTCAACAACATCTACTATCGGCGCGAGCCGCGCCCGACGCTGCGCTCCGTCGGCGACATGCGGCAACTCGACATCTTCGGCGCCATCCGGGACTGCGTGCGCTATGCTCATGACGCCCGCCTGCCGGACAACTGCGTGCGCAAGATCTACATCATGGCCGTGTCGCTGGTCGACTTCCACCTCCGCAACCGCCAGCGGTTGGAACGCGCAGTCAACAGGAGACTGGACACGCTGACCGGCGAAATCTGGACCGATTTCGACCCCGGCTTGCTTGCCGACGTCGTTGAGCGCAACGTGCGATTCCTGCGGCATCTCCGACTGCGCCGCTATCTCCCGAAGTCCGCCAGGAAGTTCTGATATGCTTTATGTCTATGTCGCTTCCACGCGGATGAATCTGAGGGTTTGCACCGAGTTCGCGCGTGGCGAGCCGCGGGCGCGCAAGGTGCTCTTTTATGTCGACACGGGGTCTGCGCCGGAGCTTCGTGCGTCCGAGACGAAGGCCTACCTGGAGCGGACCTATTCGGGCAGCTTCGACGAGATCGTCTATTTCAACGATCTCTGCCAGCCGTACCATCCGGCTTCGGAGCCGGCCTATACCCGGCAGATCGTTTCGGCGATATTCCTGAAGCTCGGCTTCTCGTCCGCCGTGCGGGTCTATCTGACGTCGCTGCAGGCCTATCCGGCGCTCGGCATTGCCGGCATGTTTCCCGGAGCGGAACTTCACTATTACGGCGACGGCCTGATGAGCTTCAGTCCGCCGCGGGCAACGTTCACCGACGACATCATCCACCGGCTGACCGACGCCTATCATCTCGATTTCATCGCTGAGCCGTCGATGTATTTCGGCCTCGACGTGGGCGCGCGGACGCATCGCATCGACTGCGCCGGTCTCTTCCCGGCTGCGAAGGCCGCGATGGGACAGGGGCATGCGCCTGCAACGGCACTGCTGGTCGGACAGTGCTTCGAGCATTCCGGCATGATGTCGCAGGCGGACGAGATCAAGCTCTGGCTGTCGGCCTTCCCCGCGGACTTCCAATGGCCGGCTTTCATCGAACGGGTGGCCTTCAAGCCGCATCCCCGCATGAAGTATTTCTCCTCGCAGAGTATTCTGGCCGGACTGCGCAAGCGTTTTCCGGCTCTCGCCGTCGAGGAGCTTCAGGGGAGCGACGAGGTGGAAGACCTTGCCGGACCCGAAAACGTCGTGCTGGCGGTCGGCATTTTCTCGACCTCGCTGTTCTTCCTCAAGGACGTGCTCGGCGTCCCGGTGCTGCAGTTCGGCTGCCGCGACGTCTACCGCAGGCTGGCCCCTTTCGAGAATTCCAACCGCATTCCGCTCTTCCTCGCCGAGCACCTGATCCCGGACATGAATGCGAGCGAGAGCCGCGCGCTGCTGGCGTCCACGTCGGCGGCCGAGTTGCAGGCCGCCTATCGCAAGATCGCGGCCCGTCACGTCTACGACGATATGGTGAAGGCAGGCCATTTCCTCCTCGGTTTCGCGATGCAGCCGGCGAAATTCAAGAGCAAGGTCTCTCTAGCAAACGGGCTGGCTGCTCCCGCCAGCGACGAGACGCTGGCGCTGCTGTTCGGCAGCCATTCGTCGAGCCTCGACAACATTCGGGGCACCGGCTTCCGCGGTCGCGCGACGAAACTCTATCTCGCCGGGGCGACCGACGAGGATCTGCTTGGCGCCCGGCCGCAAGCGGGCCTCGCCCTGCGACTGCTCCTGTCGGGAAGGGGCACACAGGCGTGGCGGATGACCGGACGGCTTGCACAGGATATTTGGCGCGGCGTCCGTCGACAGACGAGTCCGACTGCGCTACGCAACGGGATGACGGCGCTCGGCCGCTTCGGCAAGCCGCGCGGCAAGAAATAGACCAGCCGGCCACTTCGGTCCGCATCTGACAAGGAGATTGCGATGCGTGTAGTCGCTCTTGCGTTGGCGTTGGTGTCTGCTTTCCTGGTTTCCGCGGTCTGGGCCGCCGACGATGCCCCCATCGTCTTCAAGCGGAACAAGGAGTTCTGTTATCGCATACCGAGCCTTGCGATGGTCGGTGACAGCTATGTGGCCGTGGCGCAGCGTCGTCGCGGTATCTTCGACGAGCGGCCGTGTGCCGATGACGGCAATATCGACCTCGTCGCCCGGATCGCCGGGCCCGGCCAGCGCTGGTCCAAAGAAGTGGTTATCGTCGACGCCGACCGGCTCGGCTGGGAGATGAGCGACAAGGCATCGCCGATCTATGATCCGGATTTCGCCGTGGTTGCCCCGGAGCGGCGCCTGGTGCGCGCCGGCGCGCAGAGTCTCGTCGCGGTCGGCCGTCGGCTCGTGCTCATGTTCACGGTGCGCTACAATCTCGAAAACGCCTGCGACGGCAAGAAAATCTGCGAGAATTCCGCACGCAACCGCTTTCGTGGCGATGCGAAGGACCGGTTCTTCATAACGTCCAGTGATGATGGCGGACGGCACTGGGCTCCGCCTCGGCGCATCCATTCGCAACTCCTCAACGCCTGCGCGGATCGGCTCGTTCGCAACCCTGCCGTGCGCAAGGCGATTTCGCCACTGCTTGCGGACGATCGCAGGATGGCACCGGCCGCGAGCGAGGCGCTGCAATTCATCCGTCAAAACACGCGCGGGCCGAAGGCGCTTGCGGCCAATCTGCTGCAGCTCGCCGACCTGATCGGGGTGGCCGGTGACGCGCTGAAGGCGGAACAGAGTGCGCTCAAGACCCTCTTCGATGCGGATGTTCGTGTCGGACCGGGCAATGCGGTGGCCTTTCCGCACAAGGACTCGGCCAGGATCGTGTTCCCGTCGATCCCGTTCGGCGTCTACAGCGACGACGGCGGCAAGACGTTTGGTTGCGGCGACACGGGTGCTATCCGCCTCGGCAGCGAACGCCAGATCGCCTGGATGGGCGGTGACACGCTGCTCATGACGCTCCGCCATCGTGACGACGATGCGAAGGAGCGGCTCTTCTCGATCAGCCGCGACGGCGGCCTGACCTGGACGGCGGATGCCCCGATCGCGGACGCGCCGATCCCGGATGCCGCCGCTCAGGGGTCGATCGTCGGCATCTGGGACGCGAACCCGCCCTATGCCGTCCATTTCAACCTGGTGAACGTCGATCAGGGACCGATCCGGCAGCGCAAGAAGGGCACGGATGTCGATCTGCGCAGCAATCTCTCGTCCGTGAAGCTCTTCCTCGAGAACGGGCAGCCGGAGCCGGGTACGCGGCGGGGCTGCGCTCTGGGGACCGCCAGGGCCGCGATCGCGTTCGAACCGGTCTGGCCTGGAAGTTCGGGTTATTCCGCGCCCGTCTACGACGAACCGCGGCGCGAGATCGGGATCCTGTTCGAGGCGGGCGACAACAAGGGGCCGGATCTGGCCTTCCGCGCCTACCAGGAAAGCATCCGCTTCCGGCTGCTGCCGCTTTCAGGCGTGCGCGGCCAGATGCCGGGCAGCGGCGCCTGCAGCCAGTAGCGGGAGGAGAACCGCGGTCTGTCTTGCGAAGACGGGGCCGGCCGCAGCGGGTTTGATCAGGCCAATCAGCCGCGTAGGAAGGGAATGCGGCGGAGCACCTTCAGCAGGCTTCCCTTCAGGTCCGTGTCCCTTTCGTGCGAGCGTTCGGTCACCGCCTCTTCGCCGTGACGGGAGGCAAGGAATGCGCGCATGTCGCCGGACATCTCGGCTTGCGATTCGGCCTGTCCGGTCAGGGCCTGTCGCTGCCGGCTTGCCGCGACGGCCTCCGAAACGAGCCGGCCGATATTATCCTGCGGTGCGCAATAGCAATGCGCGAGCCATGCTGCATCGGGCTGTGGCGGCGTGTCGAAGTCCATGTCGGAAAATGAGCGTATGAGACCTGATCCGAAGAAATACTGCAGGCCGTAGTCGTCCCGCGCGCCGAAGTCGCTGACGATCGTTGTTGGGACGCCTGCATGGATTGCCTCGATGGCGACCGTCGAGGAAATCGTCAGGCAGAAACCGGCGCGCGCCAGCAGGCTTGTGCTGTTTTCCTGGGTGATTTCGAGATTGCCGGGCCAACCCTCGGCAGCGGCCTCGTCGCGCAGAAGCCCCTCGAGATGCCAGCGCGTGACGTGCAGGGAGGTCTCGTTGCGCGACATGCGGGGTTTTATGAGGACGTGGCGCGTCGGATTGTTTCTGGCGAGCCGCAGCAGGGCGTGGGCGAGATATTCCCGCTCTGCCCGCGATTTCGGAATGCCGGCCTGCTCGAAGAAGACGACGGGACCGGTCGCCGCCGCCTTTGCGTCCCGCTTCACGGGCGAAAGCAGTGAGGGCAGGCCCAGCAGATGCGCCGCCGCGTGGTCGCCGCCCATGCTGTCGGCCATGGCCCGATATCGCTCCACGTCGCGCCGACAGTTGAGCCAGAGCCGGTCGCAGCCGGCGCGCGCCGCGAAGCTGTCATGGGCGTGCCGGAGGACGAGGCCCGGAAACGCCGAGACGATCAGCGGTCTTGCAGCCGAGCCGCGCGGAAGTGCGTCCAGCAGGCGGCGTGTCGACCGGTTTTCGAGGATGCCGAGCACGATGTCATAACGGGCGAGCCGGCCCGACTCGACCAGCTCCGCGATGGTCGTCCAGCGCGGCACGTCACCGAAGCCCAGGGTCTTCACCTGCGCGTCGGTGATCTGCTTTGCAACACGGGCGCGCACCAGCGCATAATCGACGGTGCAACCTGCCGCCGCAAACTGGTCGCCCAGCAGTCTGGCCACGTTCAGGAAGGAATCATAGGCCGCCAGGGCAAGAACGCGGGTCATCGATGGCCGGGCTTCATTGGGGTTCGCTCCGCCTTCTCAGGCGCGGTTGTAGTCGTCACTCAGCCGTACGATGTCATTTTCGTCGAGGAGTTCGCCGTATTGGACTTCGATGAAGACCAGCGGCACGCTGCCCTCGCAGGCCACCCGGTGCTGTGCCCGCAGCGGGATGTCCACGCTTTTGCCGAGCGACAGCGGGTGTTTGACCCCGTCGATCTCCGCGACGCCTTCTCCGGCGACTGCCGTCCAGCGCTCCGCGCGATGATGGTGATACTGCAGCGACAGGCGTGCGCCGGGCTTCACCTCGATGCGCTTGACGACGTGGTTGGATCCGATGTCCAGGACTTTCCAGGTTCCCCAGGGCCGTTCGTCGCTGTCGCCGACGTTGTAGAGACTGCCTTGTGCCATGACTGCTTCTTTCTGCATTCGTGTGTTGTGCCGGCCCGATCCAAGGCGCCACCTCCCGTTAATAGCGCCTCGTGCCGGAAATGAAAGAACTTGTTTGGACCGCAATGGTTGCGGAACGCGCTTCGCGCCGTCGTGCGAAGGGCGTGCAAGGAACCGGCCGCATCCCGGAATGGAACGGCATCCGAAAAGCGCGCGGCTCATTCCACGAAAATGCGGACGCTTGCCGCCCGTCCCGCTGCGTCAATGACGGTAAGGGTCGAATAGCCGGCACCTTCCGGCGTCCATTGCGCCTGGCGGCGACGCGAGGCGTCCGGCAGGAGCCTGCCGTTCGCGAGCCAGCGGAAAGGCGCCCGACCGCCCTGCAGCTTCAGCGAAAGCGGCATGATGTCGCCGCCGCCCGTCGCACCGAGTTCGACATGCGCGCCCTCCGGCGGATAGACGATCTCGGGGGCCGGTTCGCGGGCGGATGCCGTGACGAGGCCGTTGGCGTTTGTTGCGAATCGGCGCAGGCCGATCGGCAGTTCCGACTGGGCGATCCTCACCGCCCCTGCGGGGGCTCGGGGCAGCGCGGTGATCGCGACCCCGGATCTGGCGAAGGCCTCGAACAGGATCGGCGCGGCCGAGTCGTAGCCGGTCAGTCCGGGAACCGCGCCATTGTCGGCGCGCCCCACCCAGACGCCGAGCACGTGACGTCCATCGTATCCGACCGACCAGGCGTCCCGGTAGCCGTAGCTGGTGCCCGTCTTGTAGGCCAGCCCGAGGCGGCGGCTCGATTTCGGCGGCAGGACGGCGGAGAGAATGTCGGTCACGGTCCACACTGCGGCGCGGTCCAGGAGGGGATCGGCGACGAGCACGTCGGGGTCGCGGTCCACCCCGTTGCCGAGGCGCACCATCCGTCCCTCGTTGGCAAGGGCCGCATAGAGCTGGACAAGGTCGCGCAGGGTAATGCCGACGCCGCCGAGGCCGATGGCCAGGCCCGGTGCCTCGCCGGCCGGCAGCACGGGCCGCACCTCGGCGCGGCGCAAGCGAACCATCAGGCGCGTCGGGCCGACCGCATCGAGGAGACGCACGGCCGGCACGTTCAGCGAGAGCTGCAGCGCATGGCGGACGGTGACGTCGCCCTGGTAGCTCATGTCGAAATTGCGCGGGCGATAGCCGAAGAAGTCGGCGGGCCGGTCCTCAACAATGGTCTCCTGTGCGACCAGGCCTTCCTCGAAGGCGAGGCCGTAGATGAAGGGCTTGAGCGCCGAGCCGGGCGACCGGTTGATCCGCGTCATGTCGATGAAGCCGGAGCGGCTTGCGTCGAAATAGCCCGCGGAACCGACCTCAGCCACGACCGCGCCGGTGCGGGCATCGGCCATCACCATGGCGACGGAGAGTTTCGGGCCGAGCTTTTCGGCCGCCGCGCGGGCGACGGCCTCCAGCCGCTCCTGGACAGGAGCGCTGAGCGTCGTGCGATGGGCCGTTGCATCCGGCTTGGTCCGACGGGCGAGTTCCGCCACATGCGCGGCGAGCGCGGGTAGCTGCAGCCGGCGCGACGGCACGGCCTCTGCCGTGGCGCGTTCGGCCTCGCCTTCGCCGATCACGGCGGCCACCGCAAGGCGCGACAGCACGCGCTCGCGGGCGGCCTCCGCCGCCGCGCGGTGCCGGTCCGGCCGGCGGCGTTCCGGCAGTTGCGGCAGCGCCACGAGCAGCGCCGCTTCCGCGACCGACAGGCGCTTCGGTTCCTTGCCGAAATAGGCGAGGCTCGCCGCCCGCACACCTTCCAGGTTGCCGCCATAGGGCGCATGCGTCAGGTAGAGATCCAGGATCTCCGCCTTGCTCAGGCGTCGTTCGATCTGGATGGCGCGCGCCATCTGGCGGAGCTTTGCAAGCAGCGACCTGCTTTCGCGCGGCTCGATGAGGCGCGCGACCTGCATCGAGAGCGTTGATGCGCCGGAGACGATGCGGCCGTTGCCGAGAAATTGCAGGGTCGCCCGCCCCAGTGCCAGTGGATCGATGCCGCCATGCGCGTTGAAGCGCTGGTCCTCGTAGGCGATCAGCATGCGGAGATAACGCGGATCGACGCCGGCCGCGGTGGTCTTCAGCCGCCAGAGGCCCTCCGGCGTTGCGAAGGCGCGCAGGAGCCGGCCGTCGCGATCGAGCACTTCACGCGAAACCTGCTGTGCGGCGTCGATCGGCGGGGGGAATGCCGTGTCCGCCCATTCGAGGCCGGCGACGGCGCCGGCCTCGATCACCGCGGTCGCCGTGACGGCGAGAACGAGCTTGCGCAACGAGGGCCGCCGCACGCGCCGCCTCCCCGTCACTCGGCCGTGACCTGCATGCGCCCGGCGGCGGTACGCGCCGAGAACTGCGGGCGATACATGTCCTCGACGGACGCGGCAGGATGGTCGTACTGGCCCGGCGTCACGGCGCGCACGACATAGGCGAGCGTGATGTCGCGGTTGTCGCCCTGCATCCGGTCGAAGGCCGCGACGAAACGGTCGCTGCGGAACTCCGTATGCGCTGCCTGCACCTCGCCGATCCATTCGAAGTTCGCGAGCTGCGCACTGTCGACGAGGCTCGGATTGTCGATCTCCAGGCCGGCCGGCAGCAGGTCGTTGATCAGGACGCGCGACGGCCAGTCATTGTTCTCGCGCACCGTGATGACCGCGACATAGCGCTCGTTCTGCACCGCGTCGGAAATGTTGGCGGGCTCGCCGTCCAGCGTGTAGTAGCTGCGCTGGATGGTGAAGCCGTCGCCGCCGGCGGGTAGCGGATCGATCGGGGCGGCGACCGTCGTCAGCGTCGCCGAGATCGGTTCGCCGGACCGGTTGGCGACGGTCAGCGGCTGGCGCAGGACGTCGTCGCCCGAGAGCCGCACTGCGTAGCCGCCGTCGCGTGCCTCGCCGTTCACCTCGAGCTTCAGGCCCTGGTCCTGGCCCGCCACGGCGCGGGCAGCGAGCAGCATCCAAGTCTGCTCCTGGGTGCTGGTATAGGGCTTGCGCTGCCATTCCCCGGCGACCACGCGCGTCAGCTCCGGGATGATGGAGGGAACGGGCCGGCTTTCGGCCGCCAGCGCCAGCACCGCCGCGCTGTCGCGCAGGCTGGAGCCGTAGTCGGAGCGCGACAGGCTGACATTCGAGACGAGCGACGACAGGCCGAGTGCCTCGCGGAAGATCCGCTCCGCCCGCTGGCCGTCGCCATAGAGGCCGAGTGCCCCGGCAAGGTGGGCCCTGGCGAGCGGCGTGCGGAAGTCCGAAAGCTTCGTGTCCGCATAGTAGCGCAGGTCGCTGATCGCCGCCTTGCGGTTGCGGGCGAGCACGTAGAGGGCATAGGCGAGCTCGTTGCCGCGATCACCGACATTGCTGTCGTAGGACAGCGCGTTCTGCAGGTTGTCGAGCGCCTGCACCATCGCCTGTTCCGGCACGTGGAATTTCTGCTCGCGCGCCCGGGTCAGGAAGTCGGTGACGTAGGAGTCGAGCCAGAGGTCGCCATAGCCCGGGCTCCACAGGCCGAAGCTGCCGGACGAGGACTGGTAGGCGAGAACGCGGTGGATCGCGTCCTGCACCCGCTTCTGGGTGGCGGTATCCTCCGGCAGGCCCGACTGTTTCGACAGCTCGCTCAGATAGAGAAGCGGCAGCGCCCGGCTCGTCGTCTGCTCGGCGCAGCCATACGGATAGCGGTCGAGCGACATCAGGAGGGCGGGAATGTCGAAGGCGGCGGAACGCGAGACGTTGAGCGAGATGGAGGCACTCGGCATCATGCTGCCGACGAAGAGCTGGTCGTCGACGGTGAGGCTGCCGTTTGCAGCGATCTCCAATGTGCGCCGCGTGGTGATCGGCATGGTCGCGGGGCGGACGGGGATCGACAGGGATTGCTCCCAGCGTTTGCCGCCCGGTGACGCGAGCGCCACTGTCACGACGCCGTCGCCGGGCTCGCCGCCGATGAGGGGCAGTGTGAGGTCGGTCTTGCCGCCTGCAGCGAGCGTCACCGTTCGGTCCGCGGCCGTCTGCTCGACCATGACGGCCGCGTTGTGGGTGATTTCCAGCGTGTAGTCGCCGGCCGGTGCATCGGTGTTGGCGATGTCGAGCCGCAGGTCGGACCGGTCGCCGGGAGCGAGGAACTTCGGCATGCTGGCGGTCACGACGACCGGATCGCGGATGATGACGTCCTTCGACGCATGGCCGACGCCGGCTTTCGACCAGGCGACCGCCATGACGCGGGCCGTGCCGTTGAACTGCGGGATGGCGAAGCTGACCTTCGCCTTGCCCTCGGCGTCGAGCGTCACGACACCGGAGAAGAAGGCGACGAGCTTCTGCGTCGGCGGATCGCCCTGCAGCGCCACCTGGCCGCCATCGCCGCCCGTGCGCAGCCGTCCGGTCGCACCGAGCGAACCGTCGATCAACCTGCCGTAGAGGTCGCGGATCTCGATGCCGAGCCGGCGCTGGCCGAAATACCAGCCATCCGGATCCGGCGCCTCGTAGCGCGTCAGGTTGAGGATGCCGACATCGACGGCCGCGACCGTGACATAGGCCTCTTCGCCGACACCCGCGCCGTTGACCGCGACGGAAATATCGAGCGGCTGGCGCGGCAGCGTCTTCTCGGGTGCGTCGAGAGCGATGTCCAGCTTGCGTTCGGCGGGATCGACCTTCAGCCAGGTGATGCCGATCGCCCGCATCGGCATGCGGCTTTCCTGCTGATCGCCGGGCCGGAACAGCGTCGCGGTGACATAGGAACCGGCACCCCACGCCTCGGTGACGGGGATTTCCACCTCGCCGCCGGTCGCGCCGATGCTGGCGGACTGCACGGAAACGAGGCTCTCTGCGCCGGCCATGATCAGGAGCTCGCCGGCAAAGCGCGGCGAGATCTTGAGCTTGGCCGTTTCGCCCACCGTGTAGCTCTGCTTGTCGAGGGCGATCTCCAGGGCGTCTGGCGTTTCCGTCGAGGAGGCGGCCACGTACCAGCCGGCGTCGAACTCGACGCTCGTCGCGGGGCCGTCGACCTCGGGGCTCTCCACTTCGAGGCGATAACGGCCCCAGGAGACCGGCACTGTAATTTCCGCACCATTCTCCGTGACATCGACCGTGCCGACGGAAACCTGGGTTGTCGACAGCACCGGCTCGTAGCGCCAGCTCGATCCGTCGCGATACCATTGATAGTTCCGCTCGACGCGCACCAGCTTCCAGGGCAGGCCGTTCATCGTCAGGCGGCTGCCGTCCGGGTCGACCAGGATGACATGGAAGCGGCCGAGTGCGTTTTCGGCGAGGTCGCCGGAGAACTGCGGCTTGATGCCGATCATCGGCCCTTCGGCCCTGACGGGCAGCGTCAGCGACCGTTCGATCGCGCGGCCGCCGGCCTCGCTCATGCGCACGGTCACCTTCGCGTCGATCATCTGCGTCGTGGACGGCAATTCGCCGACCGCGACCTCGACCACGGCCTTGCCTTCGTCATCGAGCGGCTCCAGTGCGTCGAGCGTCGTCTGCACACCCTCCGTCGCCTCCTCGTCCGCGAGACCGAAGACATAGCCGGGCAGGCTTTCGCGGCTGCGGGCCGGCTTCAGTGTGACCTCGCCCTCGAGGTCGAGTCCGGCTGCGGGCGCGCCATAGAGGTAGCGGCCGTCGATGTCGATCGCGACCGGCGTTTCGCCGACGATCTCCCTGGCCTCGCTCGTCATGTCGAACTCGGTGCGATCCGGCACGAAATCGTCGACGAGGAACTGCTTGTCGGCGATCGCGCTGCCCTTCGGGTCGGCATAGACCTGCATCGTCCAGGTGCCGCGCATCGCGTTGTCCTGCAGCGCGAGATCGACCGTGTGGCCGCCGAGGCCCGCACCCCGGCTGACGACGCGGCGGTCCTCGACGCCGTCCGGCCGGGTGAAGACGAAGGTGAGCGGCAGGCCGGCAAGCGCTTCCGCCTCGATGTCGCGGGCAAGGGCTGCGGCATGCACCGTCTCGCCGACGCGGTAGACGCCGCGCTCGGTCCAGGCGAAGACGTCGATCTCGCCGGGCGCCGCGCGGCCGGTAACGCCGCGGTCGGAGAGGTCGAAGCCGGCACGCGTCATGTCGAGGAAGACATAGTCGGAGGCGCCGCTCTTTGCCGTCATCACCGCCGGTGCGAGGGCGGCGGAGCCGCGCATCAGGCCTGCTGTGAAGGTCACGCGTCCGTCGACGTCCGTCGTGGCGGTGCCGAGGATCTCGTTGTTCCTGGCCAGAAGCTGCAGTTCGACGCCGGCCATCGGCCTGGCCGAAGAGAGCGCACGGGCAAAGACGTGAAGACCGTCCGTGCCGGCATAGGTGGTGAGTCCGATATCGGAGACCACGAACCACTGGGTGGCGCGCGATTCCCAGTATTGCCCCGGCTTGTCGGAGGCAGCGGCGGTCAGTACGTAGACGCCGGGCTTGCGCTGCGGCAGGGCCTCGTCGACCGGGAAGCTCGTGACCACGTCCTTGTTGAGGTCGTTGGCGATCTCGATCTTGCCCTCCCAGACCACCTCGCCGATCTCGTCCTCGATGCGCGAGGCGCTGTAGCCGTCAAGCTGTGTCAGGAACTGGGAGTTTGCGAGCACGCCCGCGATGCTGCGGTCGCCGACGCGGTAGAGCTTGAGGTCGGCGGTCGCGGTATTGACCGTGACGAGCGGGATGCCGCGCCGCGCCGTGCTCGGGAGCACGAAGCTTTCGCCGGTGAAGCGCACCGTCGGGCTGCGGTCCTGCACGTAGACCTCGAGCTCGACCGGCGCCTCGAGATTCTCGTCGACCGACGACGGCAGGCCGGGGCGCAGGCCGATGCGGTAGCGCTCGCCATGCGTCAGGCCCTCGACGCAGATCTGGCTGTCCTTCGCCTCGACGGCTTTGGGCGCGGTGCCGTTGAGCGTCACGAAGCTTGCATAGTCGGCGCCGAATTTGATGAGCGGCTCGGAGAATTCCACGCAGGCGCGCGGCGTCGCGCTGTCGGCGTCGATCGTGTGGTTGACGACGCGGAAGCCCTGGCGGACCTTGAGTGCCAGATAGGCGGTCCGCACGCCCGGATTTTCCATGAGGGCAAGGCTTGCCTTGTAGGCATTGAGGCCGGCGCGGTAGTTCTGCGCCTTGTCGAGCGCGTCGGCGAGAACGGCAAGCGCCTCGGCGCGGCTCGATGTGGTGCGGGAGAGCTCGTAGGCATTCAGTGCCGCGAGCACGCCCTGACCGGCCAGATAGCTGTTGCTGATCGCCCGGCCGGCCGCCTGCGCCATCTCGATCCAGAGGTAGCGGTCGTCGGATGCCAGCGAGAGCGCGCCGCGATAGGCATTGACCGCCTCCTGGATGCGGCCGGATGCCGTTTCGATCCGGCCGAGTGCGGCGAGGCTCTCCGCGCCCTGGCCGATCTGGTCGGGAGCGAGCGCAAGGCCGTTCTTGAGGTCGCGTGCCTCCTGTTCGGCCGTTTCCGTGATGAAGTCGAGCGAGGGCGGTGCGCCGATGTCCGGTTCGCCGTCGGTACGGACGACGCGGCCGGCCACCGCGCCGGGGAAGGGGTTCATCTGGTTGAAGTCGGATTTCAGGAAGCACCACTTCGCCTTCGGATTGTAGGTGAAGGCGCGGCAGGAGAGATCGTCGACGCAGCTCGTCTTGCACTGGTCGAGCGTCACATCCTGCACGGTACGCAGGTCGAAGCCGAAATAATCGCTGTTCTCGCTGGTGACGATCGTGCGTTCGGGACCGGCGGCCGTGCCGGGCGGCGTGAAGGCGAGGAAGGCGGAGATAAGGGCCGAGAATCCGATGAACGCGCGCATAGACGAATGTCCTCCCAACGCTGCCAGTCTCGATGCCGCTCACTCTTCCGTTCGGGGGAACGTCTGTCAACCGACGGAGGAACGGACGCAGGGCTGCGTCCGCGCTGAGCAAGCGAGGATGTTCCTCTCAAGGACGGTTGAGGGTGCGTGCTTCAATGCCGTCCACGCGAAAAAAATGCCGCGGGGTTCAGGCGCCGCCCTCGGATCCAGCGGTCCGCAGCATGTCATAGTAGGCAGCAAGCGGCGGAAGTGCCGCGGCGAGACGCTCGAAGCGGGGGTCGTCGCAGGAAAGCTGATCCCGATAACGATCTGCCACCAGTGCGTCATGAAGCGCATGGGCCTGAGGATCGGCGGCGCGAAGCACGGTGAAGACGGGCGCTGCCGACAGGCGACCCTTGACGGTGATGCGGTCGAGCTCGAAGACCGCCAGGTCGCCGCGCACGCGTCGCGCGGTCTCCTCGCCGATCAGCAGCGGCACGCCGTAGGTCTTCGAGACGCCCTCGAGCCGGGAGGCGAGATTGACCGAATCGCCGAGCACCGAATAGTCGAAGCGGTGGATCGAGCCCATGTTGCCGACGACGCAGTCGCCGGTATTGATGCCGATGCCGATGCGCAGCCGGTGATGGGCAAGCCCCTTCGCCGCCGCCTCGCGCTTCAGCTCGCCGTTCAGTCGCTCCATCGCCTCCAGCATGTCGAGTGCCGCCTGCACGGCATGGAGCGCGTGCCGTTCGTCGTCGAGCGGCGCATTCCAGAAGGCCATGAGGCAGTCGCCGATATATTTGTCGATGGTGCCGCCATGGCTCATGACGATGTCGGAAAGCGGTGTGAGCAGCCGGTTGATGAGCGTCGTGAGCTGCTCCGGGTCGTCCTTCATCGTCTCGGCGATCGTCGTGAAGCCCCGCACGTCGCAAAAGAGGATGGTAAGTGTGCGCCGCTCGCCGCCGAGGCGGAGCTGGGCCGGATCGCGCGCCAGCCGCTCGACGAGCGCAGGCGAGAGATATTGCGAGAAGGCACGGGTGATCGCCCGGCGGCCGCGCCGCTCGTCCGCATAGTCGAGCGCCGCCTGGCCGATCGCCACAGAGACGAAGGCGAGCGTCGGGCCGAGCGGCGACAGGAAGATGCCGAGGTGACGGATCGCGAGGTAGCTCGCCGCCGCGAAGACCAGAACGGCGCCGGCCGCGACCGCAGCGGTGTGCCAGCGCGTCGAACGCCAGACCGTGACGGCGGCGAGGAGCGCGGCGACGGCGATGGCGAGCATGACGGCGACAGGGCCGGCGCGTGCAACGGCGCTGCCGCGGGTGAGATTGTCGAAGATCGTCGCCTGGATCTCGGCACCCGAGACGAGCCGACCGGTGTGGACCGTATAGGGTGTCGCAAAGGCGTCGGCACCTCCCTGGTCGATGACCGGGGCGTTCTGCAGGCTGAGCCCGACGACGACGACGCGGTCCCGGAAGAAGCCGGGCGGCAGGAAGTTCTCCGGATCGAGCGCCTGGTAGTAGGACACCGTCGGATAGCTGCGCGCCGGCCCGTAGGCCTGGAGCAGCCAGCCGCTGCCGGTGCCCGTGACCGCCCGACCTACGATGCGCGCAAGTTCGGCGGCAAAGCCGTCCGGATAGGACGGAACGTCGCGAAAGATGCCGTCGCCGTCGAGCGCGATGGAGGCGATGCCCGACTTCGCGCCCGTGGCGGTGAGCGCGAGAAGCGGCATGGTGCGCACTTGCTGTTCGGCCTGCGGCGTGACGATGAGGCTCTCGTCGGCCGCGAGCACGACGTCCGGGCCGAGGGCCGTGGCGAGAGCCTCGTCCTGGGCCGGATCGGAGGGCTCGGCGAAGATGATGTCGACGCCGATCGCCCGGGCACCGGCGGTTCTCAGCGCGGTTATGAGGCGGGCATGCAGATCCCGCGGCCAGGGCCATTGCCGGTTGATCTCGGCGAGCGACGGCTCGTCGATCGCGACGATGACCGGGCCGCCGTCGGGCGGCAGCGGATCGTCGACGGTGGAGAGATAGTCGAAGCTCCTGAGCTCGAGCAGCGACCAGGCGGGAAGCGTCGCAAGCAGCGACAGGACGGCGACGGTGGCGGCCACGAGCAGGAGCAGCCTGCGCAGCCGCCGTCCGGGGCTGGCGCTTTGCGCGAAGGCCGCCGCGCCGCCTCGTTTGGCGGGCATCAGAAGCGGACCTTGAGCGTGCCCTTGAAGCTTCGTCCCCAGCCGGGCACCCCGGCCGCGACTTCGAAATCCTCGTCGAGCAGGTTGAAGGCCGCGAATTCAAAGACGAGATGCTTGTCGAGCGGTTCCCAGCTCACATTGGCGTCGAGCGTCCAGTAGTCGTCGAGCATTTCGCGCTCGACAAAACCGTTTGCATGGACCGCGGACAGGCTGCCGGCCCTTTGCCCGACATAGTTCGCCGCAAGTGTCGCCTTGATGTTGGCTTCGTTGACCCAGGTAAGCGCGACGCGCCCCGCCCAGTCCGGAACCAGGGGCAAGCTCTTGCCGTTGTCGACCTGGTTGCGGCCTTCGTTCTCGGAATCGGTATAGGCCAGCGTGCCGGCAAGGCCGAAGCCGGAGCCGAGATGGACGTTTGCCGTCGCGGCGATCCGGTCGATGCGCCCTTCACCGATCGTGATGGAATCGGAGAAATAGGGGACGGGCCAGAGCGTCGGATAAGACGACGCAATCCCGTGAAGATCCTGGTGCTGGTAGTCGAGGGCGGTGAAGAGCCTGCTGTTCCACTCCGCGTCCCAGCGCGCCATGAAAGTATCGGCATAACCCTCCGCGTTGAGCTCGGTCTGGATGGGTTGCAGTCCGAGCAAGCCGATAGGCGAAAGCGTGTGGATCTCCCAGTCCTGGCCCTGGCGCATGAAGCCGGTGCGCAGCCATTGTCCGCCGACGGGTTCGAAGGCTAGGCCGATGCGCGGCTCGAGCCGCTGCACGTCTACGCCCTCGCCGTCCTGGTAGCTGCCGAACAGGGCATATTCCGCCTTCAGATCGGGGCGGATTTCGTGGAGGACGTCGACATAGGCACGGCCGTAGTCGATCTGAACGGAGCTGGTGAAAGGCGACAGGCCCGTGCTCGTCTGGTCGATCTCGATCTGGCCGGCCTCGAAGCCGTATCGCCAGGTGAGCGGCCCCGTTGCAACCGTGTGGTTGAGCGCGCCGATCCTGCTCACGAGATCGACCGAGTAGGCCTCGACGCCTCCGTTGTCATTCGTAAGGATGTCGCTTTCGCTGTCCGCGAAGAAGAAGGCGGCGTTCAGGACATTCTTGTAGCCGAACGTGTGGCTCCCGCCGATGCCGGCCAGATCCGTGACCGATTCCTCGCTGTGCCGGTCGAATGTCGGGACAAGAGGCAGGAATCGGCGGATCGAAAGATCGTCCGTCGAACGAATGCCATAGGCAAAGACGCGATTGTAGGGGGTGGGCGTAGCGGTGATGTATCCCACCCCGCTCAGTATCTCGTTGTCGCCTTCGAAGACACCTGCGCGGGCAGCATCGCCGCTCAGCGGTTGCCGGGACCAGTCGACATTGAAATAGGTGCTGATCGGGAAGGGCGCATGCGAATAGCTCTGGATTTCGGCCGATCCCCCTTCGCCATGACCGTGGTTATAGGTCGTGAAACCGCCGCCGAGTGTCGCCTCGATGAAGGGGCGCTGGAGCAGATAGGGCGTCAGTGCGGGGCTCGAGATCATATGCGGGTCGTAGAGCAGGCCCTGTAGAAGCGACGATGTCGTCCCCGCATGCTGCGCGTTTTCGACGACGCTGTCGCCAGGCAGAAAATTGTTCGCGACCAGGTCGAGCGCGCCGTGCACCGTCTGGTCTATATATCCGCTCGCCGTGAAGGGATCGAAGACCAGGTCGCCGTAATATTGCCCCCAGGCGTCGAGGCTCTGCAGGCGGAAGGCATCGTTGAGCGTCGAACCTGCGTCCTGGTTGGCGCTGAGCCCGCGATAGTCTCCCCCGCGCAGGCGCGAACGGCGCATGAATTCCTGGGCATTGGCGATTGCGCCGTCGGAATCGTAGCGGTCGATGGCGATCGATGCGCGATAGGAGGCCGTCACGGGATCATTGGGATCGAGACGATCCGCATTGTCGACTGCCTGGTCGGCACCCAGCCGGTCGCCTTTCTCGTCGTAGGCCGCGGCGAGCAGCAATTGGCCTTGCGCATAGGCCGGATTCGTCGTGGTGCCGGCAAGGAGATCCTCCGCCGCCTGCTCGAGGTCGCCCATCTGAAGATGGTAGCGACCGCGGGCAATGAGTGCGATGTCGAAGGCCGGGTCGACGGCAAAGGCGATGTCGATCTCGCGCTTCGCTTCGACCATGCGTCCCTGGTCGAGATAGAGGATAGCGAGATTGGCGTGGGAAAGGGCGCCTTCAGGGTCGAGCTCGATCGCCTTCTTGAGCGCCTTTTCCGCGCCCCGAATATCCTCCCGCTCGATATACAGAAGACCGAGGTCGTTCCAGGTAACCGTCGAGCCCGGCGTAACCTCGAGCGCTGCGAGCAGGTCTGTCATAGCGCCGGTGAGGTCGCTTTCGATCTCTCCCCGATAGCGTGCCCGCGCGTGCAGGGCGATCGGATTCTTCGGATCGAGCGAGAGGGCGCGATCCGTCGCCTCGCGTGTCTGGTCGCGATCGTTCAGCAGAAAGGCGAACTGTGCGCGATAGGCGGGAAGGGCGGCATTGTCCGGATAGCGCTTTTCCGCTTCCTTCAGGACGTCGATCGCCGCACGGATATTTTGCAGAAATCCCGCGGCATAGGCCTTGGCAAATTCACCGTGCGGTCCCGAAACGCCGGACGGCACAGTCTCTACGTGCTCGGGATCTGCA
>NZ_JAKGBU010000026.1:0-9899 GCF_021555155.1 Rhizobium alarense | reverse complement strand
GGCGGCGACGCTGCGGCGGTCCGGATCGAGGGCAGGTATTGCACGGGCCAGCAGTTCGGCCGATTCGACATAGCGCCGCTCCGCGCCGGCGATCAGGCCCTCGACCATGTCGGCCCGGGCCCGGTCCCTGCGCGACAGCGGCAGGGCGCGCGCGGCGGCAATCGCGGCCTTCGCCTCCTGCCGCGTCTCGAGCGACAGTTTCGTTTCGGCAAGCGTCAGCCATTCGTCGGCACTGCGATGCTGCGGCGCCTTGGCGTCGATCGCGTCGATCGACCGGCGCATGCGGCGCACGTCGAGGGGCGAAGCCGGCATGTAGATGAAGGCGTCGCGCAGCGAGAGATAGAAGAGCATCTGCTCGCGGTCGTCCGAATTGACATAGATGATCTTCTGCGGCGCCTGGCCGATGCGGGCGACGGCGGCCTCTCCCGTGCGGACCGTGACGCTGCCCTGGGCGTTCGACAGCTCCACCGAGCCGTCGAGCACGACGAGCGACGTACGGTCGCCGTCGACGCTGAGCGACCAGTCGGTGCCGCGGATCGCCGCGGCGGCCGCGGGCGTGTCGACCGTCAGGCCCTGGCCGCTGCGCTGGGCGCGCGCCCAGATGGTGCCGGTGTCGAGCCCCAGAACGGTGTCGCCTGCCGCAGCCATCTGCTTGACGACCATCGCGGAATTGCGGCCCAGGCGAACCTGCGTGTGATCCGCAAAGAGGATGGCGAGCTGGCCAACCGCGTTGGTGCGCAGGCTGTCGCCGGTCAGGAGGCTTTGGCTGAGATCGACGAAACGCCAGGACGACACATCGAAGAAGCGGACCTCTTCGCCGGCCTTGCGCGCAATGACCGTTCCCGCCGCGGGCTCCGCGCGCGGCACGGGCTCGGCATGGACAACGCCTGCGGCCGCCCCGGCGAGGAGCGGCACGCATGCGGCGAAGGAGAGGGCAAGGCGGCGCGTCATGCTGACAGCACTGGCGAGCGGCGTGAAAATGTCAAGCAACACGGCAATCCAAACGTTGCTTTCCGTCAAAAGTGTACTGTCAGAGGGACACTTTGCTCAATTGGTGTTTTTGCATGCCCGTCGCCGCATCTGGTTTAGCGTCAGAAAAATTGCGGAATTGAGGGTTGCCAACACAAGTCTGGATGAGCCGTTTGGATCATATTCAGATGGCGGCGATGTCTTTTATGGTCGGAGAAAGTCATCCGACAAGAAGGAATCCTCTATATTGACGATCATGCTGGCATTTCTCGTAACGCCGCGCGGAAATCACGGAATTCGCCGCTGCGTGCCCCATAGATCTCCTGATCGCGCGAGAAGTCATCTCGGCGTTGCTTGAGATATCCACGGTTGTCGCCATCCTGCCGGGGCGTTCCGCGGTATCCCGTCGTTTTTCCGGGGTGCCCGACCGTTGCGCCCGCGGCCGTCGGCGATGCCGTGCAAAGCGGATATTGGCCTGCGCTATGCGCGGTATCTCGCGAATATGGATGTGCCTGCCTCGATCGCCGGCCGGAGATACCGCTTCGTTGCCGTCGCCTTTCGCGGCTGTGCTTTTTGCCGCTATCGCCTATGCCGCACTTCGGATGACACGGCCACATGGTGGCGGCGCGAAGGAGTTGACCCCCGCGCCGTCGGCCGAAAGATCGATGACGGGGATCGAAGCGGCTCAGGCCGCGAGCATCTTGTTGACCTCGTCGACGAGGTCGCGGAGGTGGAAGGGCTTGGAGAGGACCTTGGCGTCCTTCGGAGCCTTGGAGTCCGGGTTGAGCGCCACGGCGGCAAAGCCTGTGATGAACATGACCTTCAGGTCGGGGTCGAGCTCCGTCGCGCGCCGCGCCAGCTCGATACCGTCCATTTCCGGCATGACGATGTCGGTCAGGAGCAGGGAGAACGGCTCTTCGCGGAGCCGGTCATAGGCGCTGGCGCCATTGTCGTAGGACATGACCTTGTAGCCGGCCTTTTCGAGCGCTTTCACGAGAAAGCGGCGCATGTCGTTGTCGTCTTCTGCAAGGAGGATTTTCGAGGTCATGTAAGCTGGAGCCGTTGCTGCAATGGTTTTGCCTTTTGGGCGGTTCCGATACGAAAACGCATCCCGGTAAATATCCGGTGAATGCGGCCTTACAAGTCTGCGTCGCGCCGCCTCGCGACTATGGACAGGGACCCGGGGCGCTGGCAACATAGGCGAAGCATGGACTTTTCACTAGACCAAAGGACCGAGATGACCACGGGAGACAGCGAGGCGGACCTCTTCGAGGTGATCGAGCCCCTGTCCCAGCGCGTCCCGGTCGTTTTCAACTCTCCCCATAGCGGCAGGCGTTATCCACAGGGTTTTGTCGCACAGTCGCGGCTCGACCCGCTTTCGCTGCGCCGCTCCGAGGACCATTTCGTCGACGAACTGTTCTCGGCGGCCATCGATCTCGGTGCGCCGATGCTCGTTGCCCACTTTCCGCGCGCCTTTCTCGACGTCAACCGCGAACCTTATGAACTCGATCCCCGCATGTTCGAGGGTCCGTTGCCCCCCTATGCGAATATCAGCTCGATGCGGGTCGCCGGCGGGCTCGGCACAGTGCCGCGCGTCGTCGCCGAAAACATGGAGATCTACCAGCGCCGGCTGCCTGTGGCGGAGGCGCTGAACCGGGTCGAGAACATCTACAAGCCCTACCACGCCTGCCTGCGGCGCCTGGTCGTGCGCACCCATGTCGCCTTCGGCTTCGCCGTGCTGCTCGACTGCCATTCCATGCCCGGCAACATCCGTGTGTCGGGCACAGGCGACCGGCCGGATTTCATCATCGGTGACCGCTACGGCACCAGCGCTTCGGCCGATATGACGCGGGCGCTCGTCCGGCTTATCGAGGATCTCGGCTTCGTCGTCGTGCGCAACAAGCCCTATGCCGGCGGCTTCATCACCGAGCACTACGGCCGTCCGGCAAAGGGGCTGCATGCCCTGCAGATCGAGGTGAACCGGTCGCTCTATGTGAACGAGGCAACGCTCGCGAAGCGCCCGGAATTCGAGGCGGTCCGCGCGGCGATCTCCACCGCCCTCGGCAAGTTCGCCGATCACGTGGCGGCGCTCGCCGTCGAATCAGGCGGCGCCCTGGCTGCGGAATAGGATTTCCCTGAGACTGCGGTGGCCGCAAAGGCCGCGATGCGGGCAAAAAAAACCGCGCTTGTGGCGCGGCTAAGTCTAGGGAGGAAACACCCAAGGAGGGTATTTACAGCCACGAGTGACTGTAAGGAAAACGTTAATGTTGCGGCGCACAAATGTCAAGCGCAGCCGCGGAAAAATATTGCCGAGCGTCAAATAATTTTCTTGAGAGTGGAGTATGGCGCGCGATTCGCGCGAGGGCTGCACAACAATCGTCGTTTCCTTTGGCGTCGCAATGGATTAAGGAAGCGCAGCAACGCCCTGCCGAGAGATACCAATGCTTCCCGACCGTGCCTTCTTCAATCGCCTGGCCGACGCGGCCAAGGCCGAGACGCTGCCGCGATTCCGTGTCGGCGGCGCCGTCGTCAACAAGGAGGAATCGGGTTTCGACCCGGTGACCGAGGGCGACCGGGCGGCGGAGATGGTGATCCGCGATCTGATCGAGGCGCACTTCCCCGACCACGGCATTCTTGGTGAAGAACACGGGTCCTTCGGACTCGACCGCGAATTCGTCTGGGTGATCGATCCGATCGACGGCACGCGCGCCTTCATTTCCGGCGTTCCCGTCTGGGGAACCCTGATCGGGCTCTATCGCAACGGCAAGGCGGTCATGGGACTGATCGATCAACCCTTCACCGGCGAGCGCTATTTTGCCGATGGAAGCCAGTCGCATTACAGGGGGCCGGATGGGGAGCGGGTGCTCTCGACCCGGCCCTGCGCGTCGCTGGCGGATGCGATCCTTTTTACCACGTCGCCGCACCTCTTCCTCAACAGCCGCAAGAGCCGCTTCGAGGCGGTTCAGGACAAGGTCCGTCTCTTCCGCTACGGTTGCGACTGTTATGCCTATGCGCTTCTCGCCGCCGGCCATGTCGACCTGGTCGTCGAATGCGAGCTGAAGGCCTATGATGTCGGAGGGCTGATTCCGGTCATCGAGCAGGCGGGCGGCATCATCACCGACTGGAGCGGCGGTCCGGCCGAAATGGGCGGTGAGATCGTCGCGGCCGGTAGCCGCGAGGTTCACGAACAGGCACTGGAACTGCTGCGCCAGCGCTGAAGGCCGTGCGCTCCTCAGGCGGCGAAGTCCGGTGCAGTCGCGTCGCTGCCCGGAATGAAGGCCGATAGGGCTGCCATGGCCTGCGCCCGGTAGACGTCCGCCTCCTGGAACAGCTCGTGCCGCGCATTGTCGATTTCGATCAGCCGTGCGGCCCGGAAGCGGCGCGCGAGGCGCGCAAGGGCTGCGCGCGGCACCAGGGCATCCCGCGTAGCGCAGAGCATGACGGTCGGGATGCGGATTCGCGTCAGATGGCTCTGCTCGCCGACCCGGTTGATGGCGCCGAGCACCTCGTTCAGCCAGCGCGCCGTCGGCGGCCCCACCGCCAGTTCCGGGTGTTCGCTGCAGATCGCCGCGTTGCGCGCGAAGCGGCGTTCGTCGGACGTATAGATGTTGCCCGCGAAGGGGATGGCGCCCCGTGGTTTCTGAAAGGTCCGTCCGCCGAGGCCGAGCGCGGTCGCGATCCGGGCGAAGACCTCGATCTTGCCCTGACTGAAGCGCTGACCGGCAAGTGCGACGAACGGGGCGGCGAGGACCATGCGCTCGATGCGGTTTTCCAGGTAGGGCGCCTGGGCGAGCGCCACGAGTGCGCCCATCGAATGGGCGACGAGGAAGAAGGGCAGCCGACCATCCGGCAGCACGATCGTCTCCAGGAAGATGCCGAGATCCTCGCCATAGTCCGAAAAACGCTCGACATGCCCCTTCGCGGGGTCGTCGAGCAGGCGGGAGGAGCCGCCCTGGCCGCGCCAGTCGAAGGTGGCCACCCACAGGCCCTGCGCCGTCAATTCGCCGATCGTCTCGTAATATTTCTCGATGGATTCGTTGCGCCCCTGCAGGAGGACCACTGTGCCCATGGCGATGCTGCCTTCGCCGCGGAACATGGCGTAGCGGATGCGCGCTCCGTCCTTGCCGTCGAAGAAGCCCGCAACAGGCTTTCCCGGCAGCGGATTGTCGGGTGTCTCGAAAAGGATGGAATCCATATCGGCGGGAATCTCGCGAAGCATCTCTGAAAGGGATAGGCGGCAAGACGCCCGATCGTCAAAGAAAAAAGGCCGGCTGCGCAGCACAACGGGGGACGTTCATGCGCAGGCCGGCCATAATTTGGCTGAAGCGGAAGGGACGTTGCACCTCAGCCATCAAAAGCATCACGCTTTCGATGATGAGATTATGCTCTTCCCTGTCTGAACGACTGCCGAAAACGCTGTTCATGCGTCGTTCAGGTAGGAAGGTTCGAATTTTTCACGACGACCTTGAACGGACAAATGTCGCTCACCATCTCAATCCCGCGGACGCCGAAAGGGTCTGCTCACCGGTCGTCCGCCGCCAGAATGGGGTCGACGGCCGCAGAAACCGGGGTCGCGTCATCCTGAAAACGGGCGCGGACCTCACGAGACAGCACATCGTCGCTCAACAGGAGGACATCCATGCGTCACTTTGATTTCTCTCCCCTTTATCGTTCCACCGTCGGATTCGACCGGCTGTTCACCATGCTGGACACCCTCGGCCAGCCCGACCAGACCCAGAGCTATCCGCCCTACAATATCGAGCGCACCGGCGAGAATGCCTATCGCATCACGATGGCCGTGGCCGGCTTCGCTGAAAGCGAGCTTTCGATCGAGGCACGCGAGCACACGCTGACCGTCAAGGGCGAGAAGGCCGAGGAGACGGCGGAAGACGGACGGTTCCTCTATCGCGGCATTGCCAAGCGCGCCTTCGAGCGCCGCTTCCAGCTCGCCGATCACGTGGAAATCCGCGGTGCGCAACTGAAGAACGGCCTGCTGCATATCGATCTCGTGCGCGAGATTCCGGAGGCGATGAAGCCCCGCCGCATCGAAATCGCTTCCACGGCTGCGCAGCCGAAGCAGATCGAAGCCCACACAAGCTGATCGTCTCGGCAGCCGTTTGACATGGGGCGGCGTCCATGCGCCGCCCCATGTCATTTTGGGGGGCAGATGTGGAACCGACGGCCGAGCAGGTGGTCCAGCGACAGCGATCCTCCGCCGTTCAGCGCGAGATAGATGAGGGGGAAGATCCACAGCAGCCGCTGGTCGGCGATCAGACTGTCGGGAAAGCGATCGAACAGGGCGCCGATCGTCGCAGCGTCCACCGCGTGCACGGTTATGTCGACCAGCGTCTGCACCGCGATGAAGCCGATCATGCCGACGGCCGCCAGCCGCGTGGCGAGCCCGGCGACGATCAGGATCGGCAGCAGGAACTCGCTGTAGGTTCCGAGGACGACGATCAGCCCCCACGGAAGAAACGGTACGGCGGAGGGATCGCCGCCCGCGGCGTCGACGGCCGGGAGCGCGATCTGGTAATAGGCGCCGGGAGCGACCGTGAAGAAGCCGAGGAGCCCGTCGCCGACCTTGGTCAGCGCGGAATTCAGATAGTACAGATAGAGCACAGCCAGGAACACGAACCGGGCGAAGAGCGGCAGGAACCAGCCGCGCGTCATTCGATCGACCAGATCAAACAGGCCGTCGTGAAACGCGATTGCGCGCGCGAGGAGCTTCATTCGTCATATCCTTCCGATGGTTGCCGGATCATGAGCCGATGGCTGCGAAGGCGCCGGCGACGAGTGCGGTCGTCAGCGTGCCCGCGATGTCGAGATCCGGCTGGCGCTTGAGGCCTTCCGCCGACGCCTCGCCCAGCGTCTCGCCCTGGAGGAGCGCAGCCAGTATCGCATGGCCGCCGCAGGAAAGACGGTTGAGCTCGACCGCGACGGTCCTCCGCGTCACGAGTCCCCATTCGGCCGGCCGGGGATCGAGCCCGGCAAGGCTCACGCCGGCGCGGTCGCGCATGACAATGGAGACCGCCGCAGTCCTGCAGGCGACGATGCGGACGGCCGGATGCTGCATGAAGGTGAGCCGCGTCGGGTCTGCATTGCCCGCGGACAGCTGCGCAGCGTCGAGCGGCTCTGCGTCGCCTGCATGCCAGCTGTCGAGCCAGAGCCTTTCGATGCGCGCGACGTCGGGCAGATAGGTCAGCCGCGCGAACGGTGCGAATGTCTCGAGAAAGGCGGGGAAGCTCTCGCCGTAGCGGAAGAGCAGCGGCGAGCGCGGCGGTGATTCGCGGACGAACGCCTCGGCGACGGCGCGGAAGGCGCTGTCGCCGACGAGGCGGCGGACCGTCGGGAAGATTTCGCCGAGCGCCGCCACCAGACCGACCACCACATTGTTGCGGTAGACGGCAAACCGCCTGTTCGCCGCCCCGCCGCGTGGTGCGGTCACTCCGGCGGGCACGGCGCGGTCCGGGTCGAGCAGGGCCGCGGAAAAGCGGTCCTGCAATGCCTCACTCTCGTCCCTAGCCCGCATGGCGGCTGCCCATCAGGTAAGATGTGCGGTGCCTGTCGAGGATACCGTCCGCGAGCCTCGCTTCCCGGCGCAGGATCGGCCAGTCCGGCACGTCGTTGTCCCATTCGATGAGCGTCGGCAGCGGGCCGGTCTGGCTGATGACCATGTCGTAAAGCGCCCAGACCGGGTCGGCGACCGGGCGGTCATGCGCATCGATGAGCAGGGGCGCGCCTTCGTCGTCGCTGTCCTCGGCGTGGCCGGCAAGGTGGATCTCCTGGACGAGTTCCAGCGGGAAGTCCCGCAGATAGCCGATAGCGCGAAAGCCCTGGTTTGCCGCCGAGACGAAGACGTTGTTGACGTCGAGCAGCAGGCCGCAGCCGCTGCGGCGCGCGACCTCTCGGATGAAGTCGGTTTCGCTCATGTCCGACCCTTCGAAGGCGACATAGGTCGACGGGTTCTCCAGCAGGATCTGCCGGCCGAGCGCATTCTGTACCGTTTCGATATGCTCGGCGACGCGCCGGAGCGTGGCGGCGTCGTAGGGGACGGGCAGGAGATCGTTGAAATAGGTGTTGTCGTGGGTGGACCAGGCGAGGTGCTCGGAGACCATGCCGGGCTCATAGCGCGAAACGACATGCGCCAGGCGCGCGAGGTGTTCCGGGTCGATACCACTCTCGGAGCCGATCGACAGGCCGACGCCGTGGACGGAGAGCGGCAGCTCCGACCGCATGCGGGCCAGGATCCGGTGCGGGACGCCGCCATCGCCCATGTAGTTCTCGGCATGGACTTCGATGAAGCCGATCCGGTCCGGTTCCGCGAGAATGGCTTCGGCATGTTCGGGCTTGAAACCTGCTCCCGCCCTGTCCGGCAGGGGTGTATGGCCGAAAGAGGGCCGCGCGTTCGTGTCGTTCATTATGGAGCTACCTCCTGCTCAACGGACTGGCATGCGCCGCAAGGCGGCGCATGCACGGAGTGGCCTGCCGGTCAGCTCGGCATGTCGCGGTCGAGGGCCTCGAGCGAACCCTTGCGACCGTCGGGAAGTTCCATCGACATGCAGGTGCCCTCCTCGACATGCTTCCAGGCGTTGCCCTGATAGTCGACCTTCGAGGTGCCGGCGCAGGTGGTGCCGGGACCTGCGGCGCAATCGTTCTTGCCGGCGAGCGCCACGCCGAAGCATTTCTCCTGGGCGGCCTGCGCCGGGCCGGCGAGCAGAGCGGCGCCGGATACGGCTGCAGCGATCGCAGCGGCGAGCGCTGCTGCGCTGACGATAGACTTGTCTGCCATGAATAATCTCCTCAATATTACTTCTGATCTGCGCCTTGGGGCGCCCCGGTCCGTGTGTTCCGGGTGAGGAGACATTCGCCTTTCAAATATTCAATTGAAAATCAAGCGCGCGTGATCTCGGTAAAACGCGAGTGATTGCAGCGTTACGCCTTCTCGTCCAATTATAACACGCGGCTCACGTCGCCGGCACCGCCAATGCGGTCCGGTTCACAGCTTCGCGAGGAACTGCTCGACCTCGGCATCCGTGGTCGCGAAGCTGGTCACGAGGCGGATCAGTCTCTCGTCGGTCCGCATGGTCCGCCGCGTGGCGTCGGGGGCATGCCAGTCGTAAAAGGCCGCGCCCTCCGCCTGCAGCTTCGCCATCACGTCATTGCGCATGATCAGGAAGATCTCGTTCGATCCCGTCTCCCATGCCAGACGGGCGCTGGAAGACGCCGTGATGCCGTCCGCGAGGCGGCGGGCCATCCCGTTGGCGTGGCGTGCGAGTGTCAGCCAGAGGTCGTCGTGGAAATAGGCGTCGAACTGGGCGGCGATGAAACGCGACTTGGAAAAGAGTTGCGCCGAACGCTTGCGCAGAAAGTGCATGTCGGGGGCGCGCGCCGGATCGAACAGGATCAGTGCTTCCGCGCACCAGCAGCCGTTCTTCGTACCGCCGAAGGAGAGGAGGTCGACACCCCGCTTCCAGGTCATTTCGGCGGGCGTCGTTTCCAGCGTCATCAACGCATTGGCGAAGCGGGCGCCGTCCATGTGCAGCGGAAGTTTCGCCTGATGGGTCACCTCGGCGATCGCAGCGATCTCGTCGAGCCCATAGACGGTGCCGGACTCGGTCGCCTGTGTCAGCGTGACGGCCATCGGCTGGCCGCCGTGGACGAAGTTCGGCGGAAAGCGCGCGATCGCCGCCGCGACGGCATCGGCGGTCATCTTTCCCTGCTCGCCCGCGACCGGCACCAGCTTGGACCCGCTCGCGAAGAACTCCGGCGCGTTGCATTCGTCGACATTCACATGCGCTTCCGGATGGCAGAAGATCTGGCCGCCGGGGCGGTTGCAACCCGCAAGAGCGAGTGCATTGGCGGCGGTTCCGGTTGCGACGAAGAACACGGCGACGTCCCGCTCGAAGATTTCCGAGAAGCGTCGTTCGACC
>NZ_JAKGBU010000025.1 GCF_021555155.1 Rhizobium alarense | reverse complement strand
GGCTGATGGAGGAGGGGCAGGAGGAAATCTGCGATTGCAGCTTGTTGATCGCATTGACCAGCGGCAGCGGACCGACGCCGTAGCCAAGCCGCCATCCGGTCATCGCGTAGCTTTTGGAAACGCCGTTGACGACGAAGATGCGATCCTTCAGATGCGGCGCGGCTTCGACGAGGCTGACGAGGCGTCCTTCACCGAACCAGATCTCATCGTAGATTTCGTCCGTCAGCACCAGCACGCGTGGGTGGCGTTCCAGCACCTTGCCGAGCGCTTTCATCTCGCCGGCCGTATAGACCGCGCCGGTGGGGTTCGACGGCGTGTTGAGGATCAGCCAGCGCGTCTTCGGCGTAATGGCCGCTTCCAGCGCTTCCGGCTTCAGCTTGAAACCGTCCGCTTCCGGGCAGGCGATAATGACCGGCTTGCCTTCGTTCGCGACCACCATGTCGGGATAGGACACCCAGTAGGGGGCCGGGATGATTACCTCGTCATTGTCGTCAATCGATGCCATGAGGGCGACGAAGATGATCTGCTTGCCGCCGCCGCCGACGGTGATCTGCTCAAGCGGATAGTCAATGCCGGTGTGCCGTTGCATGCGGCCGGCAATTGCCTTGCGCAGTTCCAGGGTTCCGTTGACGGCGGTATATTTGGTCTTGCCGTCATGAATTGCGGCGATGCCGGCGTCCTTGACGATGTCGGGTGTGTCGAAATCCGGTTCGCCGACCGTCATGTCGACGATATCGCGTCCCGCGGCCTTCAGGTCTCTCGCCCTTGCTGCGGCTGCCGTGCTGGGGGACGGCTGGATGGATGTCACACGCTTTGCAAGCTTGAATTCCGGCATCTGTTCACATGCGTCTACGCGCGCATGTCCTCTCATTGAAATCAATGTGCGCAGAATAAAGGCAGAAGCGCTTCGGCGGGTAAGACGCATTCATTATGGGGCGATAGCGGAGGACGATGAGGCTGCCGGATATTGTAATCTCGTCTGACCCCATTACCGCGCCCTTATGGTAGCGTTTCGACCATAGATATGACGTTTCCGGATTTCTGAATTTCGACGCGGAAGGCTCAATGGACTTCGATAAACTCAACGCCCTGATGGACTGGATGTCGGTCACTCCTCTTTCCGAACTGGAGTGGAGCGAAGGCGATGAGCATATCAGGCTGGTGAGGGCGAACGGCGTCATCGTGCCGGTATCCGCTCACGGGGCGGCGGTTGGCGATGACGCCACCCCGCAGGCTACTGCCGGTGATTTGGCTGGACTGGTCGAGGCGCCGTTCTTCGGGATCGTTCACCTTACTCCTTCACCGGATGCGCCCGCCTATATTGCAATCGGCCAGACCGTTGCCCTCGGCGATACGCTCTGCACCATTGAAGCAATGAAAGCCTTCAATGCGGTTAGCGCCGAGCATGGCGGCGTCGTGAAGGAAATTCTCGTGAAATCCGGCGAACAGGTTTCCCTCGGTCAGCCGCTTTTCCGGATATCCGCAAACTAATCGCGTGAAGGCGGACATGAATTCTCGATTGCCCTTTGATACCGTCCTGATTGCCAACCGCGGCGAGATCGCGCTGAGGATCCTGTGCGCATGCCGGCAGTTGAACCTCAAGGTCGTCTGCGTCTACTCGGAAGCCGACAGGCAAGCGCCTTACCTGGCGCTGGCGGATCAGTCGATCTGCATAGGTCCGGCCTCGCCGTCGGCGAGCTACCTCAATGTCGAAGCCATCTTGATGGCCGCTGCCGCAACGGGCGCTGGTGCGATCCACCCGGGCTACGGCTTCCTTTCGGAAAATGCGGCCTTCGCCGATGCCGTAGCGGAGGCCGGCCTGGTCTTCATCGGCCCCTCGGGGGATTGCATTCGCACCATGGGCGACAAGATCGCGGCAAAACGGGCAATGGTCGCGGCCGGTGTACCCTGCGTGCCCGGTCCCGACGAACGCCTGCCCGACGATCCGAAGGTCATTGAGGGCATCGCTGCCGAGATCGGCTACCCGGTCATCATCAAGGCGGCGGGCGGCGGCGGTGGCCGCGGCATGCGCATCATACGATCCGCTACGGAGCTGAGAGAAGCTGTGGAACTGACCCGCAAGGAGGCCGCGCGCTTCTTCGGCAATCCCACCATCTACATGGAGAAGTTTCTCGATCGGCCGCGTCATGTCGAAATCCAGGTCATGTGCGACAGCCACGGTAATGCGGTTTGGCTGGGAGATCGCGACTGCTCTCTCCAGCGTCGCCACCAAAAAGTGATCGAGGAAGCGCCGGCTCCGGGGATCGGTCGGGGACGGATCGCCGAAATCGGTGAGCTCTGTGCCGGTGCCTGCCGCGAGATCGGTTATTCCGGGGCGGGGACCTTCGAGTTCCTTTACGAGGACGGCGCCTTCTATTTCATTGAGATGAATACGCGCGTGCAGGTCGAGCATCCCGTCACCGAAATGGTGACCGGCATCGATATCGTCGCCGAACAGATCAAGGTGGCGCTCGGCGACGAGCTGTCGATTTGCCAGGAGGATGTCCGTTGCGATGGCCATTCGATCGAATGCCGGATCAATGCGGAAGACCCTTACACTTTCGCGCCGAGGCCGGGTCGTGTAACCGCGCTGGCGCTGCCAGGTGGTCCGGGTGTTCGGTCCGACACGCATCTCGCTCTCGGCTACGAGATCCCGACACATTACGATTCGATGATTGCCAAGGTCATCACGCACGGCAGGTCGCGGGGCGAGGCCATCGAACGGATGCAGGGAGCGCTCAAGCAGTTGCGCATCGAGGGGCCGGCCTGCAACGCGCTCCTTCATGCCGAACTCCTCGAGGACGACGGTTTCGTCTCGGGCAACATCGACATCCATCACCTCGAGCATCTTCTGGCGGAAAGGGCATCGCGATGAACAAGAACATGCCCAGTATCCTTCAGGAACCGCGCGTCAGCCTGCTCGGCAATACCGCCCTTTTGTTCGAAGCGCCGGGAGAGTTCGACCTGCATACGCAAATGCGCATTTGGGCGCTGGCGGACCAGGCAATGGATTGGCCGAGCGTCGGCGAAGCCGTACCGGGCATGACCAATCTCATGCTGATCTTTTCCGATCCGCCACGCGACATCGAAGCCTTTGAGCACAAGCTTTTCGAGGCCTGGGCGGGCGGTGAAGAAAAAGAGATGAAGCCGCGCGAGATCGAGATTTCGATAGCCTATGGCGGCGCCGGCGGGCCGCATTTGCGCGAGGTCGCCGAAAATACCGGCCTGAGCGTGGCCGACGTCGTGAAAATCCACACAGCACCGGCATACACGGTGTATGCGGTCGGAAGCCATGCAGGTTATTGCTATCTCGGCGGTCTCGATTCCCGCCTCTTCCTGCCGCGCCGGAAGGTGCCGCTCGTGAGCATTCCTGGTGGCTCACTCTCGATCGCCGGCATGCAGACGGGTGTTTCGGCATCTGCAGGCCCAAGCGGCTGGCACACCATCGGCCATGCGGAGATTTCCTTCTTCAATCCCGAACGGCGGCCGCCGGCGTTGCTGGGGCCGGGCGATATCGTGCATTTCAAGGTGGAGAGCATTCTGTCATGATCGAGGTTCTCTCCGCCGCCCCGCTGATGACAGTACAGGATCTCGGCCGCTGCGGCTTTTATCGCTACGGCGTATGCCGCTCCGGTGCGATGGACCGCTTGGCGCTTGCCGTCGGCAACCTGCTGCTCGGCAATGACGAAGGTGTCGCTGGTCTCGAAATTCCCCTTCCGCCGGTGAAATTCGCCTTTCGCGAGGACGTCAATTTTGCCCTGACAGGTGCAGATTGCGCCGCAAAGCTCGATGGCCGCCCGGTTCCTCCCTGGTGGGCGATGCGGGCAAAAGCGGGACAGACGCTTTCGCTTTCTCCAGCGCGCTCCGGAACACGCGCCTATCTCTGCCTGGCAGGCGGCGTTGATGTTCCCGAAGTACTCGGATCCCGCAGCACGCAACTGCGTGAGGTTTTCGGCGGGCTCGAAGGCCGCCAGGTCGGCAAGGGCGACCTCATCGTGGCGGGGGGCAATAGTCTCGTCCTGCCGGAAGATGGTGTCGGTGCTCTACCGCCGTCTCTGGCGTTGGCGTTGACCGACAATTCCCCAATCGCGGTCAGGGTGGTCGTCGCGGCGGAATACGATCACTATACCACCGCATCGCAGGACCTTTTCTGGAATGCGCAATGGGAGGTCACCGCGCAGAGCAACCGTGCGGGCTTCCGGCTTGCCGGACCAGATCTGGAGCTTGCGCATAAAGTTGAGTTGCGTTCGCACGGTGTCGTGCCCGGTGTCATCCAGGTGCCGGCGGGCGGGCATCCGATTATCCAGCTCGCCGATGCCGCCACAATGGGCGGGTATCCGAAGATCGGCACGGTCATCGAGGCCGATCTCTGGCGCGTCGGCCAGGCGAAGGCCGGCGACAGGCTGCATTTCGCTGAGGTCAGCTACGAAGAAGGGCTCGATGCGCTCATCGATGTGAGAATCTATCTTGACGATCTGAGGCATCAGACAGCTCGTCTGCGCGAGGCTTCTCGGCACTGGAGGCAGGCATGAAGACCGTCGATTTCGACCGCTTGCTGCAATTGATGCTCGAAAAAGGCTTCTCGCAAGTCGACATCACTAATGGCCGCCGGCGGATAGCCATGAAGCTGGCAACGGCTCCGGACGCTGCTGCGATTTCCGCATCTGCGCAGGTGGCGCGAGCTCCCGCTTCCCCGGTCGAACTTCGAAGCCCCGCAATTGGCACGTTGCTTGAACGTCATCCACTTCATCCCGCCGATGAGGGCGAACCCGTCGAAGGGCGGCGCGTCGTGGCAGGAGAGCCGGTTGCCTATGTCCGGGCCGGCAACTTGTTGAGCGCGGTCGTTGCGCCGGCAGTTGGCCGGCTGGGACGACGGCTTTGGGAACCGGGTCAACTGGTTGGATACGCGACGCCGGTTTTCGAATTTTTCCCGGACGAGGACGGAAAAGCCGCGAAAGGATAGTCATGCGCATCGATATCAATGCCGATTTGGGGGAGGGGTTCGGCCCCTACAGCATCGCCGACGACGAAGCACTGATGCCATTGATCACGTCTGCCAACATCGCCTGCGGGTATCACGCCGGAGACCCGATGATCATGGATCGGACAGTGCGGCTGGCGAAAGAGAACGGCGTTGACATCGGGGCGCATGTCAGTTTTCCGGACCGGATGGGCTTCGGCCGCCGCGTGATCCAGATGGACGCGAGCGAAATCGAAAAGCATGTGCTTTACCAGCTCGGTGCGCTTGACGCCTTCGCGCGGGCGACGGGGCAACGTATCTGGCACGTCAATCCGCATGGCGCGCTCGGCAATCTCGCTTCCGCCGATGCGAAAACGGCGGAGGCGCTCGTTAGCGCCGTCCGGCAGTTCGACCCTGAAATCCGCCTTCTCGTTCTGCCGGGCTCGGCATTGGAAAAGGCGGCAAAAGAGGCGGGATTGCCCTGCTGGCGTCTCTTCCTGGTCGACCGGGCCTATACGAAAGATGGCCAGCTTGCCCCCCGTTCCCTGCCGGGTGCGGTCATCAAGGACGAGGCGGCGGTCCTCGCTCGCTTGCTGAAGCTGCTTCGCGAACACGTCGTCGAAACCATCGACGGCGAAACGATCGACATGCCGGCCCATTCCATTCTTGTCCATTCGGATACGCCGGGCGCGGTGGCGTTGGCCCGCACGATCCGCAAGGCGCTTGAACAAAGCGGTACTTCCATCGTCCCGCTCTCAGCGCAGGTATAAGCGGAGAGTATCCGACGGATAGACCTGAACCACAGATGTCAAAAATGCATGACGCGCTCAGATGGTTTTGCCTGAGCGCGTCATTTTTTGGACATTGCAGAAGTCGACGGCGCGTTCGATGCCGCAATGTGGGTGTTTATTCCTTGCTCTTCAGCGTCGTCAGGCCACCTGGCACTTGGAAAGTCGACATGACCTCCATCAGACCGAGATTGACATAGCTCGGCATGGCGACCGCAAAGGCGGCGATCTCGGCGACATGCTCGGCGGACGGTACTTCATAGCCTTCGTAATATTTCTTGCGCGCCTCTTCCTTGGTGACGCCGTGATTGCGGTCGAAGATCTCTGTTTCCACCCGGCCGGGGCAGATTTCGGTCACCCGCACGCGCTTGCCGAGAACGTCGATGCGGAGTTGCTGGGACAGCATATGGATGGCCGCCTTCGTGGCATGGTACATCGTGTTGCCGCCGAAATTGTAGTGGCCGGCAATCGAGCCGATGTTGATGACGTGGCCGCGGTCGCGTTCCATCATGCCCGGCAACACCATTCGGCAGGCCTGCAGAACGCTGCGCAGGTTGAGGTCGACCAGATCGTCGATGTCATCGGCGCTCGCATGCGTGATGTTGCCGACGCGTCCGACGCCTGCATTGTTGACGAGGATATCGACCTCGAGTTTGCTCAGGAGCTTCGTCAGGCCGTCGATGTCCTTCATATCCATGGCATGCGGAATGCAGCCGGTGCGTGCGGCGAGTTCGTCCAGGCGGTCCTGGCGGCGCGCGATGGCGTGAACCGTCAGGCCCTCCTTGCAAAACCGCTCGACGATAGCGGCGCCCATGCCGGCGGACGCGCCGGTCACCACCGCGGTTCGATAATCTGAAAAGCTCATGATTGTCCTCAATCCATTGCATATTCCGCGCGGGCTTGAGCCGCGCCCTGATCCGACTCTACGCAGGCCATAACTCTTGGGACAAGCTTTCAACGCCTATGGGGGCAGACGGATTTCTTATTCTGCGGCCCAGGAACACAATGACCGGGTCTTTGGCTGGCAACCTGCACCGATAAGAAATGCAGTTTTGTTGACGCTGTACGTTATCCCTCATTAACGTAGAGGCTTCTGAAAGAGGCAGCCCTCCGTGGACATTCGTCGACTCCGATTTTTCATTACCATCGTGGATACCGGCAGCATCACCCGCGCCGCCGACGTCCTGCACATCGCGCAGCCGGCATTGAGCCAGCAGTTGGCTGCACTTGAGGATCATTTTCGCAAGAAGTTGCTGATCCGTGGTCAGCACGGTGTGAAGATGACTGACGCAGGCAAGATCCTCTACAGGCATGCGCAGATCGTTTTGCGCCAGATGGACCAGGCCCAGGCAGAGGTAATGAACGCTGGCGAGGTCTTGAACGGCAGAGTGTCGGTCGGCCTCGTGCCGTTCAGCAGTGCGGGCATGATTGCTGTCGACCTGATAACCAGGGCGCGTGAGCGCTTTCCAGGCATTCTCATCGAACTGACGGAAAGCGTCAGCCAACCCTATAGCCAGATGATCATGAACGGGCGGCTTGAAATGGCGCTCATTCATGGCGCAGGGCCGATCAAGGGCGTCAAGTTCGAACAGATGCTGCGCGAGGAGTTCTTCCTCGTCGCTCGGGCAGATATGGTTGAGGAATGGGCCGCCGAGGAGAGTGTTACTGTGTCGTCGCTGGCGGCTTTGTCATTCCTGCTACCTCCCGCTTATAATTTCGTTCGCCGGGCGATCGACGTGGCATTCACCAGGAGCAGGACCGAGTTGAAGGTCGTCGCCGAAATCGATGCCGTCAGAACACTTTCTAGCGCGGTCCAAAACGGCCTCGGGGCCACGATTGTTCCCAGAGCGATCGCCGACAGGATTGTGCGCGAAGGCGATGAGATTGCCATAAAGAAGATAACAAACCCGGCAATTGGGGAAGCTTTATCGCTTTGTACCGCGGAGCATGCGCCGCTGTCCGAACCGGCCGCTGCTATCCGGGATCTTCTCGTCGAATTGACTGGCACCCTGCCGACACAGCCTGGCTGACCCGGTGAATGTTTACTACGAGGCGCAGCGAAGAGCCCTTCGCTGGCCGGATGCAATGTGATCTCGGCGAATAATGGCATTGGGCCAAGGTCGCCATCGTCCGCATCGAACAACGTGCCGCAATGGACTTTTAACTCGTCAAGGCGATTGCCAATCAGCAGACCACTTGTCACCGCTGAGCACCAGCACGGTGTGTGGCGGAAATAATGTCGAGTTGGCGCTGTAGCTGTGGCGCCGATGAAAGACCTGTGCCGGAAAAACCGCTGGTCCTCCGAAGCAAACCAATCCCGCTCTTTATGGATGGCGTCCTGAACCAGGTCCGGATCCCCGTCGATCAACCCGTTGAGGGTCCGCTAGCAAGCTGCGGCCGCTTGGGCGTTCGCCTCAAGCGGTGATCGCGACCGTCCCGGGTCCTTCGAGGAGCCATCGAGCGGGATTGGCCCGCTCCGGACGGAGGTTTCTCACATGGCACAGGATCTTGCACTCGCCCAACGCCACGCTTTCGCGCTCGCCCGCACCCTCATGGTCCCGGTCACGCTCTTCAGGTCGGGAAACGAGTTCGGCGTCTTACCTAGCGACGAACTCGATGACGGCGAGGTCGAGACCATCGCCGATTATGATCCCTTCGAATACGGGCCGGCTCGTTGAGCCGGCTTTCGCGTTTTCAGGTGCCGCTTGCGAGCGGCAGGCGGCAAGGGAAGCTTCGCCGCGGCCGGGTGCAGATCTGCACCTTGCCGGCCGCGCCCTTGCCCCCTTTGCTCTTCGCGGGCCGCCGGAAAGGGTCCCGCAAACTGCGGGGAGAAAAGAGAAACGGACAAGAAGGGCGGACGTGCGAGCGCCGACAGAAAGCATGGAGAAAAAAGAACTGGAAGACCTGCGGGACCGTGTCCTCTGCGGCGTCGTGTTGGAGCAGGCCGGTTTTGCGGTCGACGTGAAGGAGAGCACCCGCAAGGCGATAAAATATCGGCGCGGGGCGGAAATCGTCATCGTCATCCACGGCGGGCGGGGTTGGTTCGATCCCCTGTCCGACGCGAAAGGCGACGTCTTCAGTCTCGTCACGCATCTCGAGGGGGTGTCCTTCGTCGAAGCGCTCGACCAGGTCGCCGCATTGGTCGGTTTTGTTGCCAAAGAGCCGGTGTGGACCCAAAACGCTCGAGATCCCGTTCCGGCCGAGGCCATCCCCGAGCGGTGGGCAAAGCGCCGCAAGCCTTGGCGAGGGTCGATGACGTGGCACTATCTGCGTGCTGAACGCTGCCTGCCGGAGACCATCATCCGTGCCGCCCTCCGGATCGATGTGCTGCGGGAAGGTCCCTACGGCAGCATGTGGGCGGCCCATGTCGATGGCGATGGCGGCATGACTGGCTGGGAGGAGCGCGGCCCCGACTGGCGTGGTTTCTCGACCGGAGGGTCGAAGGTGCTGTTCCGGTTCGGCTCCCTCGATGCTCCGCGTCTGTGCGTTACCGAGGCTGCGATCGACGCCATGAGCCTGGCCGCATTCGAAGGAATGCGAGAGGGGAGCCTCTATCTCAGCACGGGCGGGGGATGGTCGCCGGCGACAGAAGCCGCGGTTCGCGTGCTCGCCGCGCGCCCCGGCGCGCAGCTGGTCGCCGCCACGGATGCTAACAGTCAGGGCGAGGCCTTTGCCGGCCGCCTCCGCGACATCGCCGAAGATGCCGGCTGCGACTGGTTTCGCCTGACACCGCCGGCCGGGGACTGGAATGACGCATTGCAGGAGAGAACAAGGGAAGAAAAGGAAAAAAAGGGAGAGCAGGAGAGGCCTGCCGCATGCCCGCCGGCCGCGTCAAGGGTGAAGCTTCGCCCGGCTTTGCCGGCCCTTGACCCGGGCCGTCGGAGAGGCGGCCGCGGGGGAGGGGTCAGGAAGGGCTGAAGAGAAGATGGCGCCATCGCAAAGATGAGCCGCGCTCCAGCCCGACGAGGCCAGAAGGAGCCCGCTCATGAACCTCTCTCCCATCCGTAAAGTCTATCAGGGCATCGCCGATCGCCGGCAGATGTTCCGCATGTTCGACCGTCACGCGCAGCGCCCGAACCGATGGGATTGCGACGACAGCGGGCTTTATCGCGGCGAATGGTTCGAGATCGGTGAGGCATCCCACGATTACATGTTCGAGATCCTGCCGCCGCTCTGGATGAAGGCTGAGATGTTCGCCATGCGCGAGTTCCTGACCGATTCCATTACCAGCATCTTTTTCACGCTGTCGATCGACGGGCGCATCCGGCACTTCCACGGTTATTGCGACCTCGCCGACAAGGGCTCGCCCGAACGCATGCGCGCCGCGATCGTCGAGCGCGAATCCCGTCCCGTCCGGGCGATGACGCGCGAGGAGAGGCTGGAACATATCTGGAGCAGCACGGCGGACGATTATCGCGGCTACGCCGGCGAGCGTTGGCCAGAGGCTGATCGCGGCAAGCGCACGGTCATGTTCTTCGCCAGACCAGGCGGCACCACATGCAAGCTGCTGGAAGACCTGACGGACGTGGAGATCGCGGCGAAGCTGCCGGTACATCTGCGTTACCTGCCCGACGCGCTCGCGGCGTGACGGAGGGCGACATGTTCACTTTCTCTCTCACGGACATTTGCGCCGTTCTGGCGCGTGGCCGTGCCGACGCGGCCGCAAATGGCGGCTTTCGGATTCCGTATCAGGGAATATCCCCTGAAGCCGAGGCCAGAGCCGGCCTATGGCTGGTCGGTGACGAGGGCGTCTACCTTCTCTCGAACGGAAAACTCGCCGAGGGACAGCGTCCGCTCGTCATCTATGCCGAGGAATGCGATCCGAAGACCAATCCGGACTACTGGCACTACAAGCGCCCATATTTCGGGGGCGACGACGGGGTCGAATTCATCGACGCCGTCGAACTCGAAAAGCTCATCGCGGCTCAGCCCGACGCGACGCATCTGCGGATCGTGATGGACGACACGTCCATATCCATCAGCCTGATCCGTCGCTGACAGCGATGGTTGCAGCCACCCTTCCAACAACTTTGCGACCGTCCCTTCCGTAGGTCACCTCCAGCGGAACGACGGCGCTCGCCCTTTTCCCAGGAGAGCATTTTCATGTCCAATGATCCCTTTTCGCTTGATCCGTCTGGCACCCTCGACATGTTCGGGAATACAGCCCCCTCGTCAGGGTTCGGCCTGGGCGTGACGGCCTTCGGTGGTTTCGCGCCCGAGGCGGCCCCCGAACCTGCGAATGATGACGATCCCGACCCGACGCCGCCCGCGCCCGCACCGGCGCTGCCGATCGCGCCGCCCCGGCGGTCAGCACCACGCCGGCAAGGGGAGCGCACGAACTTCTATCTCAATGACGGCGAGGATCGCGGCCTTGCTGCGTCCTGGAAGGAACGCGCCAGATTGAATGTGGCGGCGATCCTGCTTGCCGCTGACATCGAAAAACAGGACCGGGCCGCAACGAGAGGCGAGCAAGCGAAGCTTGTCCGCTTCACCGGCTTCGGCGCGTCCGAACTGGCGAACGGCATGTTCCGCCGTCCGGGTGAAGTCGAGTTTCGGGATGGCTGGGACGATCTCGGCTCGTCGCTCGAAAGTGCCGTCTCGGAGAGCGACTATTCCAGCCTGTCGCGTTGCACGCAGTATGCGCATTTCACGCCGGAGTTCATCATCCGCGCGATCTGGTGCGGTTTGCAGCGCATGGGCTGGCGCGGCGGTCGCGTGCTGGAACCGGGCATCGGCACGGGCCTGTTTCCGGCGCTGATGCCGAGGGCGTATCGCGATAACAGCTATGTCACCGGCGTCGAGCTCGATCCGGTGACGGCGCGGATCGTGAAGCTCCTGCAGCCGAAGGCCCGGATTATCGAAGGCGATTTCGCGCGCACCGATCTCTCGCCGATCTACGATCTCGCCATTGGCAATCCACCCTTTTCCGATCGCACCGTGCGTTCGGACCGGCAATATCGGTCGCTTGGCCTGCGTCTGCACGACTATTTCATCGCGAGATCCATCGATCTCCTGAAGCCCGGCGCCTTCGCGGCCTTCGTCACCAGTTCCGGCACGATGGACAAGGCGGATGCGACAGCCCGCGAGCACATCGCCAGATCGGCCGACCTGATCGCCGCCATCCGCCTGCCCGAAGGCAGCTTCCGCCGCGATGCCGGCACGGACGTCGTCGTCGATCTCCTGTTCTTCCGCAAGCGCAAGGCTGGAGAAGCAGAGGGCGACCAGACCTGGCTCGACGTGGATGAAGTCCGCCCTGCAACAGAAGACGAAGGCGCTATCCGCATCAATCGCTGGTTCGCACGGCATCCTGATTTCGTGCTTGGCGACCACGCGCTGACGTCGGGCCCGTTCGGTGAGACCTATGCCTGCCGCCCTCGCGCTGGCGTCGATCTCGAAACGGCACTGAAGGCCGCCATCTCTCTTCTTCCGGAAGATCGTTACGACGGCGAGCCGTCAGCAATCGACATCGAACTGGAGGACGAGCTCGGGGAAATCATCGATCTTCGCCCCGGAAAGAGACAAGTTCGCGAGGGCAGCTTCTTCATCGACGCCAGGCACGGCCTGATGCAGATGGTCGATGGCTCTCCGGTTCCGATCAAGGTTCGCAAGGGGCGGTCTGCCGAGAGGCAGCCAGGCGAATGCTTGTCCGGAAAGCATGTTCGCATCATCCAAAAGCTGATCCCGGTCCGGGATGCTGTGCGGGAGGTGCTGAAGGCTCAGGAACAGGACCGCCCTTGGAAGGATCTGCAGGTGCGCCTGCGCATCGCCTGGTCCTCGTTCGTCCGTGATTTCGGACCGATCAATCACACCACCGTATCGATCTCTGAAGATGAGGAAACCGGCGAGGTTCGGGAGACACATCGTCGCCCAAACCTCCAGCCGTTTCTGGACGACCCCGATTGCTGGCTGGTGGCGTCGATCGAGGACTATGACCTCGAGACCGATACCGCCCGTCCCGGTCCGATCTTTTCCGAACGGGTGATCTCGCCACCGGCAGTCCCGGTGATCAGATCGGCGGCCGATGCGTTGGCCGTGGTGCTCAACGAGCGCGGCCGCGTCGACGTCGACCATATCGCCGAACTCCTGCATCGTGACCCCGATGCGGTGATCGCTGAACTGGGTGACGCGATCTTCCGCGATCCGACCGATGGCTCTTGGCAGACCTCAGACGCCTACCTCTCTGGCCCGGTCCGCACCAAGCTTGCTGCCGCGGAGGCCGCCGCTGCGCTCGATCCCGCTTATCTGCGCAATGTCCGGGCGCTACAGGAAGTCCAGCCCGCCGATCTGCGTCCGTCGGATATTACCGCGCGGCTCGGGGCGCCCTGGATTCCGGCGTCCGATGTCGTCGCCTTCGTGCAGGAAACGATGAGCGCGGAGATCCGCATTCATCATATGCCGGAACTGGGATTATGGACGGTCGAGGCTCGGCAACTTGGTTATAGCGCCGTCGGCACTTCGGAATGGGGCACAAGCCGCCGCCATGCCGGCGAACTGCTCGCCGATGCGCTGAATTCCCGGGTGCCGCAGATCTTCGACACCATCAAGGACGCCGATGGCGAGCGGTGGGTTCTGAATGTCGTCGATACGGAAGCCGCCCGCGACAAGCTGCAGCGGATGAAGGAGGCGTTCCAGAACTGGGTGTGGAGCGACCCCGATCGCACCGACCGGCTGGCGCGGGTCTACAATGACCGCTTCAACAACATCGCGCCGCGCAAATTCGACGGCTCCCATCTGCAGCTTCCCGGCGCCTCGGGCGCTTTCGTTCTTTATGGGCATCAGAAACGCGGTATCTGGCGGATCATCTCCTCCGGCTCCACCTATCTCGCCCATGCCGTCGGCGCCGGCAAGACCATGACGATGGCGGCGGCTATCATGGAACAACGCCGGCTCGGCCTGATCGCCAAGGCGATGCTGGTCGTGCCCGGCCATTGCCTGGCGCAGGCGGCCCGAGAGTTTCTGGCGCTCTATCCGTCGGCCAACATTCTCGTCGCCGACGAAACCAATTTTACGAAGGACAAGCGCCAGCGTTTCCTGTCGCGGGCGGCGACGGCGGTCTGGGATGCGATCATCATCACGCACTCCGCCTTCAGGTTCATCGGTGTGCCCTCGGCCTTCGAACAACGGATGATCCACGACGAGCTGCAGCTCTACGAGGACCTGCTGACCAGGGTCGATGATGAGGACCGGGTCTCGCGCAAGCGGCTCGAACGCCTGAAGGAAGGTTTGCAGGAGCGGCTGGAGGCGCTTTCCACCCGTAAGGACGATCTGCTGACCATCTCCGAAATCGGCATCGACCAGATCGTCGTCGACGAGGCGCAGGAGTTCAGAAAACTCTCCTTCGCCACCAATATGAGCACGCTGAAAGGGATCGATCCGAACGGATCGCAAAAAGCCTGGGACCTCTATGTGAAGTCCCGCTACATCGAGACGAAGAACCCAGGCCGCGCCCTGGTGCTGGCCTCCGGCACGCCGATCACCAATACGCTCGGCGAAATGTTCTCGATCCAGCGGCTGCTTGGCTACGAAGCGTTGCGCGAGCGCGGATTGCATGAGTTCGACGCCTGGGCCTCGAACTTCGGTGACGAGAAGACCGAGCTCGAACTTCAGCCCTCCGGCAAATACAAGCCTGCGTCGCGCTTTGCCTCGTTCGTCAATGTGCCGGAGCTGATCGCCATGTTCCGGGCCTTCGCCGATGTGGTGATGCCGGAGGATCTTAAAGCGCATGTCAAGGTGCCAGAGATCGCCACCGGCAAGCGGCAGATTCTAACCGCGGCACCAACGCCGGCCTTCAAGGCCTACCAGCAAATCCTCGAAGGGCGCATCAAGGCGATCGAGGAGCGCGAGGGGCCGGCGCAGCCCGGTGACGACATTCTGCTATCCGTCATCACCGATGGTCGCCATGCGGCGATCGATCTCCGCCTGGTCATGCCGGCGATGGATGACGAGCCGGAGAACAAGCTCAATCTGCTTGTTCGCAACGCCCACCGCATCTGGATGCAGACCTCGGAAAACACCTAATCTCCGCCCGGACGGCAAGCCTTACGAACTTCCCGGCGCGGCGCAGATGATCTTCTCCGATCTCGGCACCATCAATGTCGAGAAGACGAGGGGGTTCTCGGCCTATCGCTGGATCCGCGACGAACTGGTCCGCATGGGCGTGCCGCCGTCGGAAATCGCCTTCATGCAGGATTTCAAGAAGACCGAGGCGAAGCAGCGCCTGTTCGGTGACGTGCGCGCCGGCCGGGTTCGCTTCCTGATCGGTAGCTCCGAGACGATGGGTACAGGCGTTAACGCTCAGCTCAGGCTGAAGGCGCTGCACCATCTCGACGTGCCGTGGCTGCCGTCGCAGATCGAGCAGCGGGAGGGCCGCATCGTCCGTCAGGGCAACCAGCACGATGAGGTCGATATCTACGCCTACGCCACGCAAGGCAGCCTCGATGCGACCATGTGGCAGAACAACGAACGAAAGGCCCGGTTCATCGCCGCTGCTCTTTCCGGCGATACGTCGATCCGCCGGCTGGAAGATCTGAACGAAGGTCAGGCCAACCAGTTCGCCATGGCCAAGGCGATTGCCAGTGGTGACGAGCGCCTGATGCAGAAGGCGGGGCTGGAGGCCGACATTGCTCGCTTGGAGCGTCTGCGCGCCGCCCATGACGACGATCTCTTTGCAGTCCGCCGGCAGCTTCGCGATGCCGAGCGCGAGATCGAGACGGCGAACCGCCGCATCGGCGAGATCGGACAGGACATCGAACTGTTGGTTCCGACATCAGGCGATGCCTTCGCAATGACCGTGATGGGTAAGCCGTACACGGAGCGCAAGGATGCCGGCCGGGCGTTGATGAAGGAAATCCTCACCCTCGTCCAGCTCCAGAGCCAGGGTGAAATCCACATCGCATCGATCGGCGGCTTCGATCTCGTTTATGAGGGCGAACGTTTTGGCCGTGGTGACAATTACCACTACCAGACTCTGATTCAACGCACTGGCGCGGATTACGAGATCGATCTCGCCGTCACTGTCACGCCGCTCGGTGCCATCTCCCGCCTCGAGCACGCGCTCGACGGGTTCGAGGAGGAGCGGGAACGTTATCGCCAGAGGTTGGCGGAGTACCAGCGGCGGCTTTCCTCCTACCAGTCGCGGCAGGGTGGCACCTTCGCCTTTGCCGACGAACTGGCTGAGAAGCGCCAGCAGTTGCGTGAGGTCGAGGAGTCGCTGGCTGCCGTGGGGCGCGAGGGGGTGGAGAACCTGGACGAGGCGGCCTGATCCCTCCATTGCGATGAATATCGTCCCCTGCAACCCGGCAGGGGACGATATTCATCGCAATGTTTTCAGAAGGTCGATGCCGTATATCAGGAAACGCGACCGGCCGACAGGCGCCGCGACGCAACTAGGGGTCGGTTCCGGGAGAGGGCGAAATGACGCTCTAAGCGGTCCTTGACAAAGAGCTGGCCCGCCGGATCATGCCTTATCCGCTGCGCGCTCGTCTTCGTATTCCAGCTCGCGCGCTGCTTCAGGGATCAATGATAGCCACTTCGAGCCGACGCGTTCGATTGCCTCGGCGAGCGTGTAGTTCATTTCGGCCAGCCAGTCCGGCCGGTTTAGCACCAGCGCAGCGGCCAGCTTCTCGCCTGTGGACAAGACGCCAAACCCGCCGTGTTTGGCGTCCCGTGATTTGCTGATGATGTGCTGCAATTCCTGGTCGTTCACAGAACCGTCCTCCGCTGGCCGTTTTGAGTATAGTCTGTTTTGGACACCAGTCGCACCCTGCAAATCAAGGCCTTCCCGCATCAAAATCCACGTGAGTTCAATTGGAATGGGCTTTCTTGGCCCTGGAGTGTCATTTCGCCCTCTCCCCGAACCGACCTCGACTGGTGTGCCGCTTCCTCCATTTGATCAGTTGCCGTTCGGCCGCCGCCTTCAGGCGTTAACGACTGCGGCGATATCCTGGAGATGTCTCAGTTCGCGGGGTGTATTCGGTCCCAAAAGGTCCTTCTCTATCTCCATGACGACGCTGCGAACGGTGTCGGTCTTGTTCATGCCGCTCGTTTCCATGAGCCATTGAACGTCCCGGTCGGTCTTGGGCGAGATCTTGAAGGACAGCCGACGATGGGGGATCCTGATCCCGCGGCTGACGCGCTTGCGTTGCTCTGTCTTAACAGCATTCCAGGCCTCGAAATCACGGCGCAGCATTTCTGCCGTCTCTTCGCTGTGCCGCAGTCGCTGGAGATAGAAGGCGAAGAGAGATTTCCTGAAGCGCGTTGTTGCCGACGGGTCGACACGGTAGGCGGCCGCGTCAAGGATTTCGACCTCTGGAGCAGGAATGCTCACTTCAAGGGAAATCTCGGCCGCGTCCCGCGCACGCCGGATGGCCGGGGTCGATTGTGCCGGGATCGCAATCACGTTCTGGCATTCGTCACAAACCGCTGCCAGGATCCCCTTGACCACGCCGGACCCGTCCTCGAAAGGCACATCACGATAGGCGAAGGTCGTGGAAACAAGCTTGCCGCAATGCGGGCAAATTGCCCTGCTCGTGTCACCTGGTTGATAGAGCTTCATGTGTCACCTCATTGATGCACGCTGATGAACACCGTGTCCGGGTCAACAAAGTAGAATTTGATGTACCAGCTCTCACGCTGGATTATGTGAACCTCGATCGAGGGCGCCTGATGATGCGGTGAGGCTGTGTGATCCTGACCCTGGCTGCGCTTCAGCACGTCGCAGATTTCCTCGGCAGTTACCAACCCGGTCAGAAGCAGGTTCTTCGTGTCTACGTTCGAACGGTGCGCCTCGTGCTGGTATCTCCCGCTCTTGAGGGCGGCAATCACTTTTCGTTTGGCTTCCTTAAATCCTGTCCTAGCCATATATACGAAGTTCCTCGTAAAAATCAACCGCCGCGATTGACGCCCGGAGCCCGACGCTCCCAATCAGACGACAATACTTCCATTTGCCAGATGATTGCCGGCGGCGCTACACGCAACCGTCCTCCTCTGGAGGCTGAAGATCTCCACACTTATGGGCTTTCGCTGGCATTCCGCCCATCAATCCATGCCGCTCGCCGCGGCCCAGTGCCCGCTGCAATCTGCCGCTGACACCTCGCCGGAATGGAAAGAAAACAAAAGAAAAAAGAGGAGAGGAAACCGGTCGCAGATCGGCCTTCCCGTCGCCGCTTGCGCTCAACCGCCCCCTCCTCACCCCTGCCGGTCGTTCTCGCAAGGCTTCGCCCCGCTCGCCCGGACCGGCAGGGCCGCTCGGGCGCAGTTGCGCCGGTCTGCCCGCCCTGCGGTCCGGGAGATGTCTTCGGAAGAACTGAAGACGGACAAGAGCCGGCGATGTGCCGGTTCCGCGACCCCGGAAGGAGCAAATCCGATGCAGATCCTGAAACTCGATCCCCGCGCGCTGAAGGACAATCCCGACGACGCGCGCCGGTCCAAATCGTCGCCGCAGGCTGACGCCCTGCTTCTGGCGACAGTGAAGGCTGTCGGCATCATCCAGCCCCCGGTCGTCTCGCCGCAGACGGATGGCGGGAACGGCTACATCATTCAGGCCGGCCATCGCCGCGTCCGACAGGCGATCGCCGCCGGCCTCGAGGAAATCGAGGTGATCGTCCGCGAGGCGGCGAACGATAACGGCGCCATGCGCTCGATGGTCGAGAACATTGCCCGTGAACCGCTTAATCCTGTCGACCAATGGCGCGGCATAGAACGGCTCGTTGCGCTGGGCTGGACCGAGGAGGCGATCGCGGTCGCACTCGCTTTGCCGGTCCGGCAGATCCGGAAACTCAGGCTGCTCGCCAACGTGCTGCCGGCCATGCTCGATCATATGGCGCTCGGTGACATGCCGAACGAGCAGCAGCTCCGCACTGTCGCCGCGGCCTCGCTCGACGAACAGAAAGAGGTGTGGAAGGCGGACAAGCCGAAGAAGAACGAGCGGGCCGACTGGTACAATATCTCCCGGGCGCTCACGAAGACGCGCATGTATGCGAAGGATGCGAGCTTCGGTGACGACCTCGCCGCGGCCTACGGCATCGAGTGGGTCGAGGACCTGTTTTCGCCGGCTGACGAAGACACGCGCTATACCACCAATGTCGAAGCCTTCCTTGGCGCCCAACAGGAATGGATGACCAACAACCTTCCGAAGAAGGGTGCGATCGTCGAGGTCAACAATTGGGGTCAGCCGGAACTGCCGAAGAAGGCCGAACGCGTTTACGGCAAACCTTCGAAGTCCGACCATGTCGCCATGTATCTCGACCGCGACGGCAAGGTGCAGTCGGTTGCCTTCCGCATGCCGGAGGACAGACAAGCGAAGGGCAAGGGCGGCGTCTCCGCGACAGGCGGGCAGGGCGATGTTCATGACGGCAGGATCATCGACACGCCGAAGCCGCGCCCCGACGTCACCCAGAAGGGCCATGACATGATCGGCGATTTCCGCACCGACGCGCTGCACGAGGCGCTCGGCCGCGCGCCGATCGAGGACGACATGCTCATGGCCTTGCTCGTTCTCGCCTTTGCCGGCCAGAATGTCCGTGTCGATTCCGGCTCCAACGACACTGTGTTCGGGCCGAAGCGCTTCCGGCGTCATGCCGCCCGTCTGTTCTCCGAGGACGGCAAGTTTTCCTTTGATATGGAGACGGTGCGCATCGCCGCCCGCTCCATGTTGACCGACGTCCTGTCCTGCCGCCGCGGCATGTCGAACAGCGGCGTCGTCTCCCGCATCGCCGGTGACGCCATTGGCGCCGACGGCTTTCTGCCAAACATGGGCTCCGAAGATTTCCTGTTGTGCCTGTCGCGGCAGGCGCTGGAGGCGGCGGCGAAGGAGGTCAATGTCCTGCCGCGTCCAAAGGTGCGCGAAACCCGTGCGGCCCTGGTCGACCACTTCAAGGACGGTCATTTCGTCCATGCGTCGGCGATCTTCGCTCCTGATCCGAACGACGTCGGCGATCTGATCAAGCATGCCGAGACTCTCGACGACGAGGAAGCCCAGGTTGACGCCACAGGGGATGGCTTTGCCGGCGCGCCCGTTGAGGGCGCCGCGGTCGATGCGGAGACGGATGCAGATATAGGCGAAGGCGCTCCGGTTGGCGGGAGCGTCGTCGGTCAAGGTGAAGCCCTCGATCCGTTCGAGGGTGAAGCCGATCTGCCCGACACCTTAGACGACGGTTCCGTTACAGCCGAGCCTGACGAGGCGCAGGAGGCCTATCGCGTCGCGGCGGAATAGCCGCCCCCGCACTTTCCTTTCGAATGATGTTCCGCCGCCGGTGATTTCCACCGGCGGCGGTTTCGTTTTCGCACCCCTCGAAACCTAGGGAGAACTTGCATGTCCGCGCATATCGCATTTATGGCACCCCTCGGCTCGATCATCGCCTGGTCGGACGGCGCGCCGCGGCCACCCGAACACCATCGCAGGAAGCTATCTGCATGGCAGAGCAATAACAGCAGCGGCCGCCTGATCAGCAAACAGGGAGAACTTGGCTCAGGCAGCATCATCCTGCCCGAGAGCATCACGCTTCATGAAGCCGACCACGGTGCTGCCGGCGTCATCACAATCCGCGTTCATCGGACCTTCTGGCTGGAGACCCGTCTGACGTTCACGATTGAAAAACGCCCTGCCATCGGCAGTTGCCGCGTGTTCGATCGCGCCGGTGACAATGCCGAGCTCGTCCATCTCGCAGCGAATCGCCGAGCCGCAGAGGAATGGCTGTCCCGGCACGGCTATCCTCATGCCGCGCTGGAGGTCGTCACTGCGGACGAGGTCGCAGCCGACGTCGTGGAAGGGAGGGCGGCATCATGAACACCAGCCCTGTCCTGACCGAAGCCAGTGCCACCCCCGGATTTCCGGGGGTTACCTTTGGTCGATCCGCCGAAGGGTTTCCGGTCGCCCGCGTGAGTGACACGGCGTTCGCGATGTTGCCTGGCCGTGAAGGCCGGCACTATCTTGCCACCGGCTGGAAAATCGCCCGGCCGCTCGCCGAGTGGCGGCGATGCGACTTCTACGGTCATTCCGGCGAACTCGCCGACGAGGCGGCGTTTCGCGAGCGCGTGATCGAGAATGCCGAACATCAACGCGAACGGCAGGCACTCGGCCGGCACGAGATCTTCACCCGCGTCCATACGCCCTGGGGGATGTCGCAGCACACGACCGTCTATGCGGAGGGCGTCGAGTGCCATTCCACCGCCGGGCACGGCGGCTTCAGGCTCTCGGCCGAGCGCAACCGGAAGGTTCACCCGCTTCTGCGGTCGAAAGACGGCTTCTATGAGGAGGACTCCGCCTGGGCGATCGTCGCGATCACCTTCCCCCATCTGTTCACCGCGTTCGAACGCCGCTGCGCGGAACGGTCCATCAAGGTTTGGTGGCCCGACGCCTGGGAAACGATCTTCGCCACGACCCTGGTGCCGGGGGAGTCCCATGTGAAGGACCGTCGCGCTTTCGAGGCGGCCCATGCCGATGACTGGATCGTCATCTCCGCCCTTCGCTCCGATCATCATACCGGCATGATCGAAGTGATCGCCACGCGCGGCGGGAAGCGGGAGCAGAATGCCGGGGAACGACGTTTTCTCGTGCCCTCTGGTGAATACGAGCCGGGCCGCTTCGGTTTCGTCATCGATGCCGATCGTCATCGGTCCTACGACGGGCCGTCGAGCTTTGTCGTCTGGCAGGGGAGGGAGACGTCATGACCCGGTCCCCGGAACGTCAGGCGTTGCTTTTCCGGATGGAAGAGGCCCGCCGCCAGACACAACGCCAGCTCGACATGATCGACCGGCAGATTACCGCCAAGATGACGGCTCTCATCCCGTCGCTCGGACGGCGCCGGAGCGGATACCGGCGGGGTAAACCGCCCGCGCCGGAAGCCTTCCTCGCCCGCTATCGCTCCAGTCTGGCGGCGATCACCGCGGAACGGCAGCCGGAGATCGATGCTCTTTCCCGCAAGCTCGCGCGCCAGGAGGCGGCCATCGCCGCTTTCCAGGCGCGACCGGAATTTAGTGCTTCCGCTCGGGTCCGGAACGAGGATGCCGTCATCACCGTCGTGAGAGGAGCGCGCCATGAGGCGCTTTGACGCCGAGCCGCTTCCACCTCTGACCGAGGAAGAGGTGAATGCTCTTCAGGATTATGCCGCCAGACACGGCCGTTCGTGGAAGCGCATCCTGAACAATGCCTGGATGGGCGAAGCGCCCCATGACGATGGCGGGATACTACGCCGACTTCGCAACACTCGCGGCCCCACCTGGCTTGATCGTTACCGCTTGCCCAAACGGTAGTGCACCGCGTCAACGCTTGCGCACGAATTCCGTGCGCAGGACCAGCCCCTTGATCGCGTCGTGGCGGCAATCGATCTCTTCCGGATTATCGGTGAGCCGGATCGACCTGATGACGGTGCCCTGCTTCAGCGTCTGGCCGGCGCCTTTGACCTTCAGATCCTTGATCAGCACGACGGAGTCGCCGTCGGCGAGAACATTGCCGGAGGCATCCCGGACTTCGGCTGCCTTCGCCTTCTCCGCGGCAAGTTCGGAGGCCGGCCGCCATTCCCCGGTTGCTTCGTCATAGACGTAATCGTCGTTGCTCTGGTCGCTCATCTGTTGTGTCCCTTCCGTAGGAGACCTTGTAATGGCCCCGGATGTCAGGAGCGCATCTATCGCGGAAAGCCGCCGAGATCAAATCGCCGCCGCTTTCCCATCGAGAGCGCCTCGCAGACCAGCGGACATCGGGAGGACGTTAGAGCATTCCGGCATTGGTGGGCGAAGCTATTGTAGTAGACGGGAATTGGTCTGGCGCGCGCCTTGCCTGGTTTCCTCTTCGGCTCTGGCATCCGATGTCGATCCCTTGGCCGATCTGCCCTTCGGTTTCGTTGCGGTCTGAACCGGCGGCCGGTCGTTTCAAGGCCGCTGTCGCGCCGCGGGGCGGCCGGTCAAGCCGCTTGTCGCAGAGCAGGAACGCGGGCCTCGCAGGTCTCAAAGACCCGCTTGCCCGCGCACCGGCTCCGCTCGATCTGGCCTGACCGGACCCTGAAACGCCCGGCTTGCGCCGGTTCCCTTCGACCGCACCGAAGGGCAGACCGGCCAAGGGGCCGAACCGCTTCGGGGAAACCGAGAAGGAAACCATCATGGCAAAGTCCGCAACCCAGTCCCGCCAATCCGCCCGAGTCGTCCAGCTCCGAAAAGGCGCCACCATCGAAATGGTCCGCCTTACATGCCCCGATGAAGCGCAGGCGCTCCGGATCGCCGAAAGCTTCGGGACCGCCATTCTCGACAGCGACGGCATTCGCGACATGCACGAGCGCCTGATCGTCGAGACCGCCACGGGCCTTTCCGAGGGCTTAAGCGAACGGGCGATGCAGATCCATCTGCAGCGCATCGTCGGCGCTTATGTCGGATCCGCCCACGGCGCCGGCCAGTTCTACTCCCGCGCCGTCAGTGAGGCGCGTGACGCCACCGCCAAGGGTGCCGCCGAAGCGCGCGACGAGGATCTCGACGGTCCCGTCGGCTATGACAGCGCCGCCCAGCGCAAGCGCGAGTTCGCGGCCGACATGGGCGTTCAGGCGCACGCGCTGCGGATGGCCGCCGAAGGTGCCGTCGCCGCTTACGAGCAGATCGTCGGCGAGGCATGGAAGCCCTTCGACCGGCCGGTCGACAATCCGGGCCAGTCCCTCGACCGCAAGGCGGCCGCGGCGCAAATGTCGGCTTTCGATTGAGCTGCGACATCGCAATCCGCATCGGGGTCGTCTCCGCCGGAGGCGGCCTTTTCGCGTGTCAGGCCGTCATCGCCGGGCGCTGGTGGAGAGCGGCGAAAGAAAGAAGAGGCTGAAAAGCCCCATCGCAGCCCCGTCCCGTCCATCGGTCCTGCAGGAGCCGGCGGCAAGCCGCAACGGCTGCGCCGTCCTCCACTAACGTTCCGGCCGTTCCGGTGCGCTTGCCCGCCTCACCGCTCCTGCCATCGGCCCTCCGCGACGGGCCGCGATGGGCGCGGCCTCACACGGAGGTCAGAAGAATGAGCAGGAAATCAGAAAGCGCGAGGATCGACATCTATGCGCGGATCACGGAGCGCATCGTCGCCGATCTGGAGAAGGGGGTGCGCCCGTGGGTGCAGCCCTGGAGTGCCGGCAACATGTCCGGCCGGATCACCCGGCCGCTCCGCCATAACGGACAGCCATATACGGGGCTGAATGTCCTCCTGCTCTGGTCGGAGAGTATCGCGCGCGGTTTTACATCGGCCACATGGATGACCCTTCGGCAGGCGAACGAACTTGGCGCCCATGTGCGCAAGGGCGAAAGCGGTGCGACCGTCGTCTATGCCAGCCGATTCACGAAGACCGAGAAAGACGCGAGCGGCGGCGACGTCGATCGCGACATCCCGTTTCTCAAGGCGTACACGGTGTTCAATTGCGATCAGATAGAAGGTCTCCCGGACCATTATTATCGCTGTCCGGAGCCGGCCGCCGATCCGGTCGCGCGGATTGCGCATGCGGACCGGTTTTTCGCCAACACCGGCGCGGTGATCCGGCATGGTGGATCGCAGGCGTTCTACCAGCCGTCCAGCGACATCATTCAGATGCCGGAATTCGAGGCGTTCCGGGATGCCCAGAGTGTTATTACGCCGTCCTGGGTCATGAGGTCACCCACTGGGTTGGCGCAAGCCACCGCCTGAATCGCGACCTCAGCCGCTACCATAAGGATCGCACGGATCGCGCGCGCGAAGAGCTTTGTGCCGACATAGGGGCATGTTTCCTTTGCGCCGATCTCGGGATCGTCCCGGAACTGGAGCCGCGGCCCGATCATGCGAGCTATGTCGCCTCTTGGTTGCGACTGCTCGACGGCGATCGCCGGGCCATCTTCCAGGCGGCCGCACATGCGCAGCGCGCCGTCGCCTATCTCCACGATCTCCAGCCGCAGGCAGAGACCGGGCGGGAGGCCGCCTGATGCTTCACGCTCCGAGGATCGCAGGGGAGGGCGGCGAGCCCTCCCCAATCCGGCTGCGGGCGATCTTCGTGTCAGACGCGAGCATGTTGATCGCGATCGCTTTCCCGGCCGCGCCGCGGAACGCAATCCGCCTGACGAGCAACCGCTTCAGACGGCCGACCGTTCGGCTCGATCAATGAGCCAGCATTTCCTCGACGATCTGCTTTCCATTCAGGTTCGAGGGGTAGTAGGTCGGCCAGTTGGTGACCTCGTTCAGCAGCGCGGCGCGGTCATTGCCCCAATAGAGGTGGTAGTGGTCAGCCTTTTCCGGGGCGATGATGTGGTCGCTGAACTGGATGAACTGAGGTGCTGCGTCATCGCCGGCAGTCTTCCTGAAGATGAAGCGGACGCCGCGATTGCCTTTCTTGTAGGTGAGGATTTCGTGGCCATCCGTTTCATAGTCGCCGCTCACCTGTTCTTTGCCGCGGAAAAACGTGACCTTCTTTCCATTGATAGTGATCCGGTCGACGTCGGTCTTGTACCCGGTGTCATAATAGGCACGATACTCCCCGGCGCTCTTGTCACCATGCTTCGCCTTGTCCGCCATCACCGGATCCAGCGTTCCGTCGACAAGATAAGGATAGACGGACTGCCAGTCGCCTTCCCAGTCCGACAGAAGGCGCGCCTTTACCTGGTCGTCATCGAAATACCCATCGTACACCGATCGCTTCGCATCATGGGAATGGCCGTGACTGTGATTGTTTCCGGAGGAAGTCTGGGCGCTGGCCGTCCCCGCGAGAACCAGCGTCGAGGATACAGCCAGTACGTAGCCGAATGTCTTGATCACCTTCTTCATTCCCTCAAACCCTTTCGATTGTTCGGCACGGATCGTGCGCGGATGATATGTAATAACGTAACAGATTGCCGATTAGCCTGCTTCGGCGTCGGGCGCAAGAGCTTGGTGGATCATTGATTCGCGCCGCTGGACGAGGCCGACCTGTCCAACACCGCCGACCATGGGCAGCTCGATTTCGGCCCGAACGAATGCGAAGGCATGTGCGGCACGTAGAAGTCTGGCATTGGTCATGCAATTGCATTACATTACGGCCAATACAGGAGGCGACAATGGCCGCAAATGCTCTCGTTCAAACCCGCATCGATGCTGAAGTCCGGGATCGTGCATCCGCCGTGCTCGAAAGCATGGGGCTGACCGTCTCCGACGCCGTGCGGATCCTGCTCACCCGGACCGCCAATGAAGGCGCGTTGCCGCTCGAACTTGTGACGAGCAGCGAGGCGCACGACGCTTGGTTCCGGGCCAAAGTGCTGGAGGCGCTGAACGATACTCGGCCCGACATTCCCGATGACGAGGCCGAGGCGCATTTCGCTAAGCGGCGTGCAGCGGCACGGCGCAAGGCAGGCGACCAGAAATCGTGAAGCTCGTATGGTCCGCCTTCGCGCTCTCCGATCGCGACGGCATATTCACGCACATCGAGGCGGACAATCCCGCCGCCGCGGTCACGGTCGATGAACGCATCGTCGCGGCCGTGCGCCGTCTGCGAGAGTTTCCGGAAAGTGGCCGTCCCGGCAGGATTGCCGGGACGCGCGAGCTGGTGATTACCGGCACGCCTTATATCGCTGCCTATGCCGTAACGGAAACGACAGTTCGGATCCTTCGTGTCCTGCACGGCGCGCAACAGTGGCCGGACACGCTGCCCGACGGCTGACATCCCATTCTTTGCATCGGAGCTGCCGGAAGGGTGGTCTCATGTGCACCCGGCGATGTGCGCGGAAAGAGGCTTGGCAAGCGGAGCTCCTGGGGCGGAGAACCGGAGCATCCTCCAGCCATGTCCGGAAGAGGCGATGTCCTCCTTCTTCGCCAGCCAGCATGGGTTGATGCGTGGTGCATTATCAGGGGCGAGGACAAGCCCGTTAGCCTCGCTGCTCGAGGGAATGACCGTCCAGCCGGCATTGGTTCGGCAGTGACCCGAAGGTGATGCGGCCGTGGCCGCCGGCGATGGTATCGACGGAAGCGGCAAGACCGTGGGCGCGGCGTGTCATGCGCATTGTGCCGAAAATGATGGCGTCAAGCTGCCCGTTTGCGAATGGGCGCCGATAACCGCATGGCATGTCGCGTTCCATCCGGTTCCGAATGGGCCACACCCACGCAGACCTCGATGGATCTGGTGTGACCGAAGGACGACTTCGTCTCGCTCGCCATCCCGCAACGGCCGTCCGCAACTTTCTTCCCCTGCGAACTGCGTTCGCATTCCTCGCGGTAACCAAGAAAGCCGCTTCCGGCCGTCCTCCACTCACGTTCCGGCCCCCCAGGGGTGCGGCGTCGATCGCCATCGGTCCTTACACCGCCATCGAGGCCGCGGTGGGCGCGGCCCGAGCAAACCGGAAAGGATCACGACAATGGCAGTCATCGGCGAATTCACCACCAACGGCAACAACTCGATCATCGGCAACGTTCGCACGCTCACCGTCAGCATGCGGGCCCGCCTCAACCCCATCGAGCGCGTCTCGCGCGACGCCCCGGACTTCCGCATCACCGCCGGCAACGGTGTCGAGGTCGGCGCGGGCTGGAAGGCGATCTCCAACGATGGCGAGGAATACATCTCGGTCAAGCTGGACGACCCGAGCTTCAACGCCCCGATCACCGCAGCCCTTTGGCCGAGCGAGAAGGAGGGGGAATACGCCCTCATCTGGAACCGCCCGAAGCGGGAGGCCTGATCCCCGCCGCACAGGAGCCTCGCCGCCAGGGCGGGGCTTCTCCCACCCGAGAACCGATGGAGGAACTCATGTCAAAATCCGATGATCGGCGCCGCAAACCGCATCCGGATGACTACGCACTCTGGCCGGACGGCTCCTGGGCGCAACTCGAAGACATTTGGCGGGGTCAGTATACGTGGAAGTCGGACGACTACGAGGTCATTCGTTACGACGATACCAAGCGCCTTCGCGAAACCGGTATCCAGGACGAACTGGACTGCGGCTAGTCACGTCCGGGGGTTCCGAAGCCGGAAGCAGGCATCGAGCCCGCTTCCGGCTTCTTGGTGCCACACGAGAACGGGGGTCTGCTCAGTTCGTCCAAGAATGCCATGGCGGCCCGGAGGCCTCAAGGACGAGCGGTCAACCCCCAAAATGCTGGCGCATTTCGGTTCCCCCACTCGCCGGCTCCGCCGGTCGCGTTCGCGATCCTTGACCCCTCCGACCCGCCATGACCGCCGGCGTCGTCTTTCACAAACGTCAAGGAGACGACGATGATGATTTCCATCGAACAGCAAGTCGAAGAGCTTCGGGCCGAGCTCAGGGCGGTTCTGGACGCTGACGAGCGCCGCCAGATTGCGGCGGAGCTGGAGATGGCGCTGGCCGAGCTTGCGGTCATCGAGGCCGAGCAGGACGGCCGCATCAGCGGCGAGCCTCCCTTCTGAGGGAGGCATTCGCCTTGTCAGGAGCCCTGTCGACCAGATCGACCGGCCGACAGGGGACACCGATTCCAGCGCCTGTAGCGCTTGCTCTACTGCGGCCGGTAGCCGCGCATGCGTTTGCGACGCAGCAGCTCCAGGAAAAGCAGAACGGCATCCTCCTCCCTTTCGAAATGATGCTGCCTCGCTTGGCCACGCGCGCCGATGCGCCCCCATCTGCGGGTCAGGCAGACGTCGCCGAACAGCGTCGCCTCGATCGACATGGCGTAGTATCGGGCCATGTTTCTCGTAGGGTCCTTCCGTTCGACATAAAGCTGGTAGGGTTGCGCGATCATGACGACAGAATCGCGCCCTTAGGTTCCACGGTCCAACGACTTTCTTGAATCGGTCAGCCGCGACCGATTCATGGCGTTGATGGATCAGCTGCACCAGCTCTGCCGCAGCCCGCCCCAGCGGCGCGCAAGCCCCTCCTCGACCAACGTCTCGCCAATCGACCGGCCTTTCCGGGTGACCGTGCGGAGCTTGCGTCGGTATTGGTCCTCGTCGCAGAACCCCGCCACGAGCGAGAACCGCCCGGCATTGAGCAGCTCCTGCAACCTGTTGGGCGAGCCCCTGCGGGGACGGCTCTACTCGCACCGCGAGCGCGGTGCTCCCGGAGCCCGCAAGCGGTCTCCGCGCAGTCGCGTGATGATCCTCTCGCGGGCGTTGGGCCGGCCCCGCGCGAGCGCAGAAAGGCCGAGGGGCGGAAAGGACGACAGGGCCGGCTGGTCGCCGGACACGGTCACGGCGCCTGGCGGCACCGTGGTTTCCTTCTCTCTCTGCCTCCCATTTTGCACCCGCCACTCCGGCGTCAAGGACCACGCGGCTCCTCCAATTTTTCCACCGCCGCGCTGCGCGCCACGCCGAAAAAATCGGTTCCTCCGCTTGCCGCCTCTGGCGGTCGCGTCCGCGATCCCTGACCCCTCGCGGCTACGGTGCGGCCTCCCTTCGTCAGAGAACGAAAGGAGACATCTTATGGCACAGCGCAAGATCAAGTACATCGATGGCGGCAGCCCGGAATACTGGCGGCAGCGGACCGAAGGTTTCCGTCTTATCCGTGAAGCCGAGCGCGCCCACGAGCGCGTCATGAGAGCGCCGATGTACATCTCCGGCGGCTACGACGAGGACGGAGATGTTATCCCGGCCGAGAACCTTGGACCATGGGACGCGATGGATGCGGCGATCCGAGCCATAGAGGCACACGAGACCGCGGTCGACATTCTCGTCGCCCAGCGTCGTACGCAGATCGGCTTGTGGCGTATCAACGCCGTGATCCGCGAGCTCAACCCGGTCGGTGACGACGACCGCCAGTCCGTCGGTGCGGACGCCGGCTAAAGCCCGAGACGAGAGGCGGCCGACGCCGCCTCTCGTCTTCGTCTCGCTGTCGGACCATGCCAGCCGGATCGACCGGCCGGCATGGTCTGATGAAAGAGGGGCAGGCCCCCTCTCAGCACTCTACCCATGAAGGGGCAGGGCAAAGCCCCGCCCCCTCAAACACCCCCACCCATGGGGAAAGGGGACGGTTCCCTCCTCCCTTTTCCCAAACCCCTATCCCTCTCCCGGGCATGGCCTTCGGCCACCACTTACAGCGGGAAGATCGGGCGTTGGTCCTTCGGCGATGTCCGATGTCCAGAAGGACATTCGCTTTCCGAAATCAGCCGATCAAGGATCTCGCGATGCGCACCATCGGCATCGTCGGGTTCGATGCACATCGCTTCGGGTCGCGCATCGTTCCGCGTCAGCACGACGCTCGCCATCGGCCGCATTCCTCTCCTCTCCGGTGTCATGGCTGTGACGTTGCCATTGGGTCGGCTTCGCTTCCGGATGCAGCGCGATGGAATCGGTTTTCGCCGACACAGGCCTTCATGTCTTCACGTCGGAACCAGATCGCGCGTCCGCATCTGAGCGGCGGATTGCCTGATGTGAAGACGATCTGTTCGTCGCTGCGCATGCGCAGCACTTCGTGCGGCATGATCAGCGGCCGACGGCTGAGCTGCTTCGATCGCGATCGTGACGATCCCTTCATTCCCGTGGAGCGGCTTGTCTGGTCGACCTCGACCGTGGTGTCGCCGCAGCGTTTCGAGATGTAGTCGGCCGTGTCCGGATCGTTGATCGCGGCGAACGAAATCCACGACGCGGATTCGAACCATTTGCTTGTCGCATCGCGGCCGCCATAGGCCTCGCGCACCTGGCCGATCGACTGGAAGATCATGGCGAGCGTGATGCCGTATTTCCGGCCGGCGTCGCGCGCGGTTTCGAGGATACGCAGATAGCCGAGGCGGGCGACCTCATCGAGCAGAAACAACGTCCGTCCCGTGACGTCGCCATTGCGGTTATAGATGGCATTGAGCAGCGAGCCGATGACGACGCGCGCCAGACCAGGATGGGCTTCCAGCACCTTGAGATCGAGCGCTATGAACAGGTCCGCGCCGCCTTCCGCGAGCTCGTCGGTCGAGAAACTGTCGCCCGACACGAGCGCGGCATAGTTCGGATAGGACAGCCAGTGCGTTTCCCTTACAGCATTGGCGTAGACGCCGGAAAACGTCTCCGGCGTCATGTTGACGAACACGGCAACGTTCTCCTTCACGAAATCGGACTCGGACTGTTCATAGATCCGCGTCAGCCGCTCGCGCAGCTTCGGTTCCGGCTCCGAGAGGTTCGCCCGGACGCGCCGCAGCGTCTGGTCTTTCTCGTCCGTATGCCCGGACAGGCAGACGTCGGCGATCAGCGCCGTCAGAAGCTGCATGGCGGATGCGCGGAAGAAATCGTCGCGGGCCGACGCGGTGCGCGCATTGTCAGTCATGATCCACGTCGCCACCGCGACGATGTCCTCTTCTTTCGTATTGCCATGGCGTCCGATCCAGTCGAGCGCGTTGAAGCCGATTGCGGGCGTGGCGGGATCGAGCACGATGACGTTGCGGCCGGCCTTGCGCCGATGATCAATGACCATCGGCGCGACCTCGCTCGACGGGTCGAGCACGACGAGGCCGCCGCCCCATTTGAGCGCGGTCGGGATCGTCACCGATGTCGTCTTGAAGCCTCCCGAACCGGCAAAGACGATCCCGTGCGACGAGCCGAACGAACCGTCGAAGCACAACAATGGAGCCCTGCCGCCGGCGCCCCAGCTCTGTGCCTCACCGGCGCGAAACGGCGCGCCCGCCACACTGTCCTTGTCGACGCGGTAACGTTCGCCGATCACGATGCCGCCGGCATCGGGAAAGAGCTTTGCGGCCTCGGCCATCTTCATCCAGTCGGCCTCGCCGTGCACGGCCCGCTTGCCGGTGATCCGCCGCGGAATTGCTTTGGCAAAGGCGGCGTTCCCCCTGATCGCGACGCGCAGCGCGAAAATCCCGGTGAAGACGGCTGCGAATGCGCCGAGCATCGCCGACGGATCGGTATAACCGAACACCGACTGGCCGTGAGGCACCCGATCGGCAAGATCATGCAGCCGCCACCCTTCGCGTGCGATCGCTGTGATGCAGACCACTGAAGCGCCTGCCAGTACGCCTAGACCAGCAGCCTTGATGTTGGCCGCGCCCGCCGTCGCGAACAGGAAGATGACGCCGATCGCGGCCGCCGCCGCGTAAGGCAGGGCGAGGCCGATCCGTCCGAGCATGAGCTTCGCCTGAGGCGACGTTCCGAAACCCGAGAGCCAGTTCTCGATGCCGAACATTGCCAGCATGGCTGCGACCATGAATGCCGCTGGCAGGATTGTGAGAAGGAGCCTATTCATTGTCGCGACCGAACGCCTCCGCGCCGATTGCGGTCAACCGCGAGCGCTCGGCTTCGTCTCCGAGGATGCGTCCGGTGGCGTCGATCAGCAGACCCAGTAGCAGCGCCCTTTTTTCGTAGCGCAAGCCGGCCTTCACGATCAGGCCGCCCAGCTCGATTTTTTCACGCGTGTCCTTCTTACGGGCATTGGTCGATGTGGTTCGCCGCATCCGCTCAAGCCTCGCCAGCGCCGCCCGCATCCGCGCCAGGCGCGACCGCCGTGGACGTGTCGCCGGCGGTCCTGCCGTCGCCGGCATTCTTCTTTCCGGTCGTAGCTCCATTGCCTCCGCGAAACCGCCCGGCGATGTCCTCGAACGCCGCCTGAAGTGCGGCTTCCGCGATCTCGATCTCGCCGAGACCGGCCTTGAGCGCAATCCTGCCGATGCGCTCGGCCTCGCGCGTCTCGGCTGCTTTGAGCTGATCCTGGAGCCTCGCGATTTCTTCCCTGATCTTCGAAGACGGTTTCTTCATTCCGGTGGCACTCCCTGGCTGTCTTGGCGTTGCATGCGCGACGCCAAAACTCCTCCGGATGCGTGCTCAAGGAAATGTGCAGATTTGCACGTCGGCAAGGCCTGCACTTTGGAGGATCATCCCGCCGTTCCGAAGGAGCGGCTCCAAGGGCGCAATTATACGTCGCTGACGCGACGCCTTGCGTTGAGGCCTGAACGGCCTGGCCGGCTCCCGACGAACGAGGTTCGAACCGGGAGTTTCTTGCGCCGTGGCCATCGCCCATTTCTCAGCCAGCATCGTCAGCCGCGGCGACGGCCGCAGCGTCGTGCTTTCGGCGGCCTACCGGCACTGCGCCAGGATGGAATACGAGCGCGAGGCCCGCACCATCGACTACACCCGCAAACAGGGGCTCCTGCATGAGGAGTTTGTCTTGCCCGCCGATGCCCCGAAATGGGCGCGGATGCTGATAGCCGATCGCTCGGTTGCCGGTGCTTCGGAAACCTTCTGGAACAAGGTCGAGGCCTTTGAGAAGCGCTCCGATGCGCAACTCGCCAAGGACCTGACCATTGCTCTGCCACTGGAACTCACGGCCGAACAGAACATCGCGCTGGTGCGGGATTTCGTGGAGCGGCACATCCTGTCGAAGGGCATGGTGGCGGACTGGGTCGACCACGACAATCCCGGCAATCCGCACATCCACCTGATGACGACTCTGCGTCCGCTGACCGAGGACAGTTTCGGCACGAAGAAGGTCCCGATTCTCGGCGAAGACGGGCAGCCGCTGCGCAACAAGGCCGGCAAGATCGTCTACGAGCTCTGGGCCGGCGGGACGGATGATTTCAACGCCTTTCGTGACGCCTGGTTCGAGCGTCTCAATCATCATCTGACGCTGAACGGGATCTCGCTGCGCGTCGATGGCCGATCCTATGAGAAGCAGGGCATCGATCTGGAGCCGACCATCCATCTCGGCGTAGGCGCCAAGGCGATCGAGCGCAAGGCGGAGAGGCAAGGCGTCCGGCCGGAGCTGGAACGGATCGAGCTGAACGAGGCGCGGCGCGCGGAAAACACCCGCCGCATTCTTCGAAAGCCCGGGATTGCGCTCGACCTGATCACGCGGGAGAAAAGCGTCTTCGATGAACGCGATGTCGCGAAGGTTTTGAACCGCTATGTCGATGATTCGGCTGTCTTCCAGCAACTGATGTTGAGCATCATCCTGAATCCGGAAGTTCTCCGACTTCAGCGCGACACGATCGACTTCGCCACGGGCGCGAAGGTGCCGGCGCGCTATTCGACGCGGGAGATGATCCGGCTCGAGGCGACGATGGCGCGGCAGGCGATGTGGCTGTCGGGCCGTGAAACGCATGGCGTGGATGACAAGGTGCTGGCGGCGACGTTCGCGCGACATGCGCGCCTGTCCGACGAGCAGAAAACGGCGATCGAACGGATTGCCGGTTCGGCGCGCATCGCAGCCGTGGTCGGCCGCGCAGGTGCTGGCAAGACCACGATGATGAAGGCGGCCCGCGAGGCGTGGGAAGTCGCCGGATATCGGGTCGTCGGTGGTGCGCTTGCCGGCAAGGCGGCCGAGGGACTGGAGAAGGAGGCGGGCATCGCCTCGCGGACACTCGCCTCGTGGGAATTGCGGTGGCAACAGGGGCGCGACACGCTCGACGCCAGGACCGTGTTCGTCATGGACGAGGCCGGCATGGTCGCCTCGAAACAGATGGCGGGATTCATCGAGGCCGTCGTCAGGTCGGGCGCGAAGATCGTGCTGGTCGGCGATCCCGAGCAACTGCAGCCGATCGAGGCGGGTGCTGCCTTCCGCGCCATTGTCGATCGTATCGGCTACGCCGAGCTCGAGACGATCTATCGTCAGCGCGAAGAGTGGATGCGGCATGCCTCGCTCGATCTCGCGCGCGGCAACATAGAACAGGGGTTGCTGGCCTATCGCACCCGCGGTCATGTCGTTGGAGAAAACCTGAAATCGGAAGCCGTCGAGAGCCTCATCTCGGCCTGGAACCGCGACTACGATCCCGCGAAGTCGATGCTGATGCTGGCGCATCTGCGCCGCGACGTCCGCATGCTGAACATGATGGCGCGAGAAAAGCTGGTCGAGCGCGGGATCGTCGGAGAGGGACACGTCTTCAGAACCGCCGACGGCACCCGCCAGTTCGACGCCGGCGACCAGATCGTTTTCCTGAAGAACGAGGGTTCGCTCGGCGTCAAGAACGGCATGATCGGCCGTGTGATCGAGGCCGCGCCCAACCGCATCACCGTGGCCGTGGGTGAGGGCGATCAGCGCCGGCTGGTGACGGTCGAGCAGCGGTTCTACAACAATCTCGACCACGGTTATGCTACCACGATCCACAAGAGCCAGGGTGCCACCGTCGACCGGGTGAAGGTGCTGGCTTCGCTCTCGCTCGATCGTCATCTGACCTACGTCGCGATGACCCGCCATCGGGAGAACCTTCAGGTCTATTTCGGTCGCCGCTCCTTCGAAATGAACGGTGGGCTGACCAAGATCCTGTCGCGGCGAAACGCGAAGGAAACAACCCTCGATTACGAGCGCGGCACGCTCTACCGCCAGGCGCTGCAATTTGCGGAGAACCGGGGGCTGCACATCATGCAGGTGGCGCGGACATTGTTGCGAGACCGGCTCGACTGGGCGCTGCGCCAGAAAAGCAAGCTCACCGATCTTACCAATCGCCTTCGCGCTCTCGGCGAACGGCTCGGCTTGCGGCAATCCTCGCCAACCCAATCAGCCAAGGAGTCGAAACCCATGGTCGCTGGCATCACCCGGTTCGAGAATTCCGTCGCCGATACGGTCAGCGAGAGACTCGACGCTGATCCGGCCTTGAAGAAGCAATGGGAGGAGGTTTCGATCCGCTTCCGCTATGTCTTCGCCGATCCCGAGACCGCATTCCGGGCGATGAACTTCGACGCCGTGCTGGCGGATAAGGACTTGGGGACACGGGCGCTTCAAAAGCTCGAGGCCGAACCGGTGTCGATCGGTCCTCTCAGGGGCAAGGCCGGCATTTTTGCCAGCAAGGCGGAGCGCGAGGCGCGCCGCGTCGCCGAGATCAATGTGCCTGCCCTGAGGCGTGACCTCGAACGCTATCTGCAGATGCGGGAGAATGCGGCGCAGCGGCTCCAGGCTGACGAGCAGGCGCTGAGGCAGCGCGTCTCGATCGACATTCCGGCGCTGTCGCCAGCCGCGCGCGTGGTGCTCGAGCGCGTGCGCGATGCGATCGACCGCAACGATCTTCCGGCGGCCCTTGCATATGCGCTCAGCAACCGCGAGACGAAGCTGGAGATCGACGGGTTCAACAAGGCTGTGACTGAGCGGTTCGGCGAACGCACCTTGCTTACCAACGCCGCGCGTGAGCCGTCGGGCAAACTGTTCGACAAGCTCTCCGAAGGCCTCCCCTACCAAGAGAAGGAGCGCCTGAAGGAAGCCTGGCCGGTCATGCGCACGGCCCAGCAGCTCGCCGCCCATGAACGCACGACCGAGACCCTGCGGCAGGCCGAGGAGCTGCGTCTCGCGCAGCGCCAAGCCCCGGTGATGAAGCAATGAGGCGACGCGGCGAGATCATGCTGCTGAGCGCGTTGTTGATGGTTGTCGCCAGCGTTGGCGCGATCGCGACCGTCGGCGGCTATCGGCTAAACCTGACGCCGAGCGAGCCGCTCGGGCTCTGGCGTATCGAGACGCTCCGCCGCTCGACCGAGATCGGCGATCTGGTGTTCGTCTGCCCGCCCGCGACCGCAATGTTCGAGGAGGCACGACGGCGAGGATATCTCCGGAGGGGCTTGTGCGCCGGCGGGTTCGCGCCGCTGATCAAGACGGTCGCAGCGCTTCCCGGACAGCATGTCGAAATCACCGATCACGTCGTGATCGACGGCCGTTCCCTTGCCGCATCCGTCGTCCGGAAGACGGACGGAGAGGGCAGGCCGGTCACACCGTATCCTGGTGGCATCGTGCGGCCCGGACATCTCTATCTCCACTCCTCTTTTGTGAGCTCCTATGACTCCCGATACTTCGGACCGGTTCCGGACAGCGGCCTTCTCGGGCTCGCCCGGCCGATCCTCACCTTCGATCCGTGATCACATTTCTGGTCATTGGCGATCTGCTTTGCTCATCGTCGCATCCGTCGCCTGCGGCTCACTCGGCTGGAGCGGCAATGTGCTCGCCCTTCCTGTTGCGATGCTCTTCCCGGCGCTTTGGGCGATGTCGCCATCGCGTGCGGTCGCGGCGCTCGTGTCGGCCGGCTATTTTCTGGCCGCTTCGCGCGGTTTGCCGCTGGGCGTCGCAAACTTCTATTCAGCCGATCTTTGGCCGGGCTTCCTGCTCTGGTTCGCGGCCTCACTCTCCTTCGTCGCCGTGCATGCAGTGGCGTGGAGAAGGAAAGCCGAAGAGGGGCGACCGGGAATAAGAAGGGTGGTGTGCTATCTGGGGGCGGCGGTGCTAATGGGGCTTCCGCCCTTCGGCATCACCGGATGGGCGCATCCGCTGACCGCAGCCGGCGTTGTTTTTCCGGGCTGGGGCTGGTGGGGCCTAGCGGCGGCTGCGGCCGGCCTGCTCGTCATGGTGACGAGATTTTGGCCGGCTGCCGCCATTGGCCTCGGAGGTTTCTGGCTCTGGTCCGCCGCAACGTGGACAGGGCCGAATCTACCGGAAGGATGGAGGGGCGTCGATCTTGAATACGGCCAGATGCTCGGTCGAGATGGGGCGCTCGAGTATCACAGTGACCTGATCGCAACAGTGCGCAAGGCGGCAGGCAAGGGAACCCGCGTCGTCGTCCTCCCCGAAAGCGCGCTCGGATTCTGGACGCCGACAGTCGCTCGCCTTTGGCGGGAGGGGCTGAACGGGGGCGACGTCACGGTCGTCGCCGGCGCAGCCGTCATCGATGCGCAAGGCTACGACAATGTCATAGTGGCGGTTGGTTCCCGCGCCGGCGACATTCTCTACAAGGAGCGCATGCCGGTTCCGGTTTCGATGTGGCAGCCATGGTTGCGATGGACAGGGCAGGGCGGCGGTGCCCGGGCACACCTGTTCGCAAACCCGGTCGTGGAGGTTGGGACAACGAGGATCGCGCCGCTCATCTGCTACGAGCAACTCATCCTCTGGCCAGTCCTGCAGTCGATGCTGCATTCCCCTGGCGTCATCGTCGCAACCGGTAACGGCTGGTGGACCGAAGGCACCTCGATCGTTGCGATCCAGAAGGCGAGCGTGACCGCCTGGGCGAAGCTGTTTGAGCTGCCCGTCGTCATGGCCTTCAACACTTGAGAAAAGGAAACCGGGATGGTTGACGCCGCCCTCATCAAACAATGCGCCGATCCGGGCTTGAAGCCCGCGATTATCGAACAGTTCATTGAGCGGGCGGGGTCGCAGGATCCGCTCGCAGTCACAGTAAGGTCCGGAAACCGCATGGTGCTGGTGCCGAGGCCCGGCACGCCGGACGAGGCAATGGCGCTGATCCGTCAGAATCTCGGCCGCAATGTCGTTCGAGTCGGCATCACGCAATATCCAGCCGGTCTCGGCATTATGGAGGCCGGTGAGCTGAAACCGGACCTGGTCGATGCCTGTGAAAATATCCGTAAGGGCACGGCGCTCTTCGCCAGGGTCTATCGCATCGTGATGAAATGGTACGGCAATCCCACCGAGAGCGAGGTTCTTCCCGAGGTTCTCGACGATGCGATCATCGCCTGGCAGACCGGGTATTTCGAGGGGACGGCGGTGTTCCGGGCGCCGGATCCTGGTGAGGTGGAGGTGGCTGAACCTTACAAGGAGAAGTCTGCGAGCGATGCCATCGAGCAATCAGCAGATCCTGACGTAGTGACCGATCCTGTCACGGATGTGGCCCGTGGCGACGATCCCAACAACGCCGGCATCCGTGTCGATCTTTCAGGAATTGATGCTGAATGACCTTGATGCTCGCGACATTCACCGCGCGACTTCTTTGATCATGTGCATGTTTGCACTGGCGAATTCAGCTTCCGCCCTCTATAAGGGCGGATAGGGCAGTACGCGCTGCCCGGGGTGTGCAAACCCTTCCTAGCGGTTGGCGTCGGCCGAGACGGCGCCAGGATCCTCTGACCATTTGGCCGGGGGCCTGTGACGTATGTCCAGGCACCTCGGTGCTAAAGGTCTCAGGACTGTCTAGGACGGTTTGCAACCCCCGGCTCGGGATCAGGGATTAACGTTTGCGGGGGCGCACCGCGGACAAGCCGGAGACTGGATCGAATGACACCGGACGCGCTACCATCGGAAGATAAACTCGAGATGCGTCCCGTGTACGGGCTGACGCAGGGTCTTCCCAAGGCTGATCTGGAGAGCCTGACCATAGATGCCATCCGAACCCATCGGCGTCTGGTCGACGAGGCTGACCGGCTCTTCCAGGCACTGCCCGAGAACTACAAATCTGGTAAGGTCACCGGCGGCACCCAACATCTCACATACATCCAGGCCTGCATGGAGATGCACGCGCAGATGTATGTGGTGAACACGCTGGTCACCATTCTCGGCTATATCCCAAAAGTGTCGGTGAACTGAGGCTCAGATCAGCTTTCTCCGAATGGCGACGGCGGTCAGATGGGTCAGCGTGTGCACGTCGAATCGTTTCTTTGTTTCGGCAATCTTGACGCGCACGCTGTTGTATTTGACACCCTCTAGGTCGGCTGCCTCCTCCATCGTCTTTCCGACAGCGATCCAGCTCAAATAGGCGGCTCCCTTGGGGTCGAGACCAAGCGGCTCTTCGACACTGGGAGTCGGATCAGCGAAATTGATGCGGGCATGAAGTTGCGCGACCGCGGATGCAGCCTCGACAGGGTCGATCTCGCGATCGAGGTCGACTGCCGGCTTCTCCGAGGCAAGCGTGAACATCGCGATTGAGCCGTATGCCGTCTTGATGGGAACTGTGATGCCCGACCTGATGCCGAACTCGGCAGCATGCGCGAAGAAGGAACGCTCGGCCTTTGAGGTCCGTGGCACCTGTTGCTCGCCGCCCCAGGTGAAGGCCCGCTTCAGCGATCTGGCGCGTCGAATAACCGGATCGATCGCAAGATAGCCTCGCTTGAAATAGTCGGACTGCCACTCTGGGTGATAGTTCGAAATTGCGATGGAGCGCCCTGGCTGGATGTTGAGATAGGCATACCCCGCAAACCCAAGCTGCTCGGTAAGAGTTGCCAACGCGTTCTTCAGGATGCCTTCGTCGCTAGGGATTGCGGCGAGATCGGTCAACTTGTCCAGCCAGTGTTGCATTCGGAATTCCTTGTCGATCGTCAGGTGGAACAGATCATATGATCCCTTTATGAGTAGGTTGTCCTAAAATGCAATCTAAGATTGCATAACTTAGTTTATGGAACTTCCTCGTGCACACTGGATGTCGGCAGCTGAAATCAAACTGTGGCGTGCTGGGACGATCTCAGCTTCGCGAGGCTCCTCCAGCTTGATCACTATCACTTATCCCCATCGAACGCGCCGCCCCCGATCTTGCGAATTGTGTGAGATGGGAACTCACCAAAGCGGTCTCGATATTGAGCTGAAAATCGTCCCATATGTGCAAAACCCCATTTCCGCGCAACGGCCTTCACCGATGCATCAAGCTCACCCAGCAAAAGCTCTTTGCGTGCCGCGTCGAGCCGCAAATGCTGCAAATAGGCAATGGGCGTCGTCATCCGGAACTCGCGAAATCCTCCCTGCAATGTTCGGGCGCTTACGCCGCAGGCATCCGCAATCTCGTCGAGCGTTATCACGCGCGAGATATTGGCGTGCATGTAGTCGATTGCGCGTTTGACATGCCGCGGCAAAGGAGGTTCTACGCTGCGACACAACTCATGAGAGTAGGCGTGCGGGACAGCCTCGATCAGAAGCTCGATGACCGCATCTGAGAGATTCCCGAGTGCGACAGGGGACTTACGCAGCGTTCCGTCCGCCAAACCACTGTGCATCATGGCAGCCAGCCGAGCCAAGCCTAATCCCGCGCCACCGGAAAGATCAATTTCGGGTGCGAAATCAAGACGCTCTCTTATTGGAGAATTCAAGCGAACTGCGAGCCGTCGGATCAGTTCGCGATTGGAAATTCTGAGACAGAGATGTTTTCGGAGACCGTTGATGCGTATTTGGTTTTCTAACAGGCCATCGGCAATCACTCCGCGATCTCCTTCAGACAGCATTTGCCGCTTGCCGACGGTGATGAGGGCGCTTCCTGCCAAGGGAATGATCACCATATTCTTATCGGCGAGGCCCGGAAAACGGACCGTGAGGTCGCCTTCATAGCTGCTGGCGATAATGGAAACCGCCCCCGCACAGAACATGTGGATATCATAGCTGATGCCCTCTCGACCGCCCGGAACAACTGCTGTTGCGGGTAGCAGGCGGGAAAAGGCTGTTGAGAGCTCCCGCGGATTTGTCCCAACGAGGGAAAGATGGTCGCCTTTGTTCCAACGCATTTGGGACACTACGAGCTTCCTATTTTCTGCCCGGAGGGGATCGCCCAGAGATCGGTTCTCTCTGCCTGCTCCTCTCACTTCGTCAAATCGATCGTGTGGCCGGTGTGCCGGACCTTGGCCTCAAGATAGCGAAGATTGTGGTGACCCGCGAAAACGCCGGTCGGCCGAACTGCGGCCACCTCTATGCCAGCGGCCGCCAACTGCGCGCACTTATCGGGGTTGTTGCTGAGAAGCGCGATACGCGTGATCCCGAGGGCAACCAGCATTTGAGCGGCAGCCGTGTAGTCGCGCTCGTCCTCGCCACGCCCCAAGGTGCGGTTGGCGGCGTATGTATCCTGTCCGAGTTCCTGGAGGCGGTACGCCTCCAGCTTTCGGTAAAGGCCGATGCCGCGTCCCTCTTGCCGCAATAGAGAAGATACCCGCCTTCGTCGGATAAACGCAGCAGCGTCTCCTGGAGCTGCGGTCCGCAATCGCAACGCGCCGAACCGAAGACGTCGCCCGTCATGCATTCGGAGTGTACCCGCACGAGCGGTGCTTGTTCGTCAGGGCTGCCGAGCTCGAGCGCGACATGCTCCTTATTGTCGGTGTGACCGCCGAAGCTGTAAATCGTGCCCAGAACTTCCCTACCGTCGGCCAGATGGATCGGCAATTTGGCAGCGGTGCGAATATGCGGGGTGTTCCCAGGATAAACCACCCTTCCACAATGCTCATTCATGTTGGACCCTCACCTGAATATCTGCGCAGTCAGGAAGCCTTTCTCAGGCGATAACCTGAGCAATTGACGTTGCCCCGGCGCGCGCCTGCACGCACGAGAGGCTCATAGGCTCATAGGCTCATAGGCTCATAGGCTCATAGGCTCATAGGCTCAGGACAGTCCCTCTGCCTTCAACGCTTCCTGCACCGGTGCGCGGGCTGCAACACGACCGAGAAGTGCTTGCAGGTTCTTGAAGTCGGCAAGATCGACGCCGGCATACTTTCCCCAGCCGACGACGACGAACAGGTAGGCGTCGGCCACAGTGTATGTGTCGCCCATCACGTAGGCCTTGCCATCGAGCTGCCCTTCCATCCACTGGAAACGGTCGAGTACACGACCGCGGTGAAATTCCTTGACCTCCTCCGGCATGGCGGGATTGAACAGCGGCCCAAAGTTCTTGTGCAGTTCGCTGCTGATGAAGGCGAGCCACTCGACGAGCCGATAACGTTCCATCGTGCCCCAGGCAGGCACAAGCTGCTTTTCCGGTACCCGATCAGCCACATACTGCATGATCGCCGGCCCCTCGGTCAGGCGTTGGCCGTCATCGAGTTCGAGCAGGGGAACATAGCCATGCGCGTTGACGGAGTAGTAGTCGACGCCATCGAATGTGTGCGTCTGCAGATCAACACGCACGGGTGTAAAGGGCAGTCCAGTTTCGCGAAGAACAATGTGTGAGGCAAGCGAGCAAACGCCGGGGCTGTAGAAAAGTTTCATGCAGAACTCCGAGGAAATGCGAAGGAATAGTTGCGATGATGACATCGAGTGGGAAAATGCTCCCGTTCAGGCATAGCCCTTTATCCGCGCGACGCGACGGGCGCCCTCTTGCCGCGGCCCCACAGGATGAAGGCCACGAGAGGAAGCAGGATTAAGTTGAGCGGAAGGGCGGCAAATTCACCCCGCGTGGCATGGAAGATGATGGCGCAGATTTGCAGCAGCGTGCAGCCAAGCGCCGCAAGCACGGTCAGGCGCGGCTGGATGCGGGTAAGAGCGGGCAAGAGGATGCCGATCCCGCCCGCCGCATCGATGAGGCCGGTAAAGCGCAATAGCGTCGGATATTCGACGGGCCATTGAGTCTGCCACATCGCGGCGAGCGCCTCGGCGGGCATGAAGAGCTTCTGGAAACCGAACAGAATGAAGGCGGCGAACATCAGCGTCTGAACGCTCCAGAGGCTGATCTGCAGTATTTTGCCGGCAGGCCGGATGTGAGTGGAGACGGTGTTTGCTTGCATGTAAAACTCCTGTTTCAAGGTGGCTTCAGGCGGCGATCCGAGCGATCTGCGCCCGCGCGGCGGTAACGGCATTTGCGGCGCCATCGGGGCCGCGGTTCACACCTTCGACACGGATCACCTCGACATCCGTGATGCCGATGAAGGCAAGAACCGACCTCAGGTATGGCGTGGCATGATCAAGCGCCGCCGCCGGGCCTTCGGAGTAGATCCCGCCCGAGGCCAACACGATGTAAGCCTTCTTGCCTTTGACCATCCCCTCGGGGCCGCTAGCGGTGTATCTGAAGGTCTTGCCTGCCCGGCCGATATAGTCGATCCAGGATTTCAGGTTCGAGGTGATGTTGAAGTTGATGAAGGCGGTGCCGATCACCAGCGTATCCGCCGCCAGAATCTCTGCCACCAGTTCATCCGACATTCGGATTGCAGCGGCTTCCGCAGCGCTCAGGGCTCCGGCGGGTTTGTGGATTCCGGCCGTGAAGCCGCTGTCCATATGTGGCAACGGGTTGGCGGCGAGGTCACGGTGAACAAGCGCGCTGGCAGGGTTGGCCGCCCGCAGCCGCTCGGCGAGCTCGACGGAGATCTGGGTCGAGAAGGAGCCGGGGCGCGGGCTGGTGGTGAGAAGCAGGATGGACGGCATGTATTTCCCTTCCGAAAGAATTCAACACGTGGTTTGTCGAAGACATAAAGCTGGAACATCATCGCGAAAACTGCGATAAATTCGAACAAACATATCGATAGGATCGATGAAATATGCAGCCCCATCCGACCTTGGATCAGTTTCAGGTATTCCTTACCGTGGTGGAGAAAGGCAGTTTCTCGGCCGCGTCCCGCGCGCTCAATCGCACGCAATCGGTCGTCAGCTATACGATCGCCAATCTCGAGGCGCAGCTCGGAGTGGCGCTCTTCTGCCGTTCCGCGACGAAACGGCCCCAGCTTACGGAGGCTGGCAGGTCCATCCTCGAGGATGCGCGCCGGCTGCTTGGCGATCTCGACCTGATGCGGGCGCGCGTGAAGGCGCTGAATAACGGTCTTGAGGGAGAGGTGCGCATTGCCATCAGCAGCGCCGTGCCTTCGGACATCGTTGTCGATGTGCTGCGTGCCTTCCGAAACCGGTACCCGACCGTGTCCTTGAATGTCACGGTCGGCACGCTCGGGATCGTGATGGATGCGGTCATTAACGGGAGGGCGGCCGTCGGCTTCGGCGGTTCCATGGCGACGGGAAACAATCAGATCGTTTCCGAACGGATCGGCCATTCGGCGATGATTCCCGTCGCAGCCCCGGATCATCCCCTTGGAATGCTGGGCCGGACAATCAGCTTTGCCGACGTCAGGGACGAGACGCAGCTCGTCGTATACGACGCCTCGGGGCTGACGAAGGGACGGGACTTCAACGTGTTCTCCCTCAAGACCTGGAGGGTCAGCGACAACGCGACGAAGCATCTGTTTATCCGCGGCGGATTGGGCTGGGGCGGCCTTCCGGCATCCCTGGTCAAGGACGACATCGCCAATGGCCGACTTGTCCGTCTTGAGTTTCCCGCTTTCGACCAGGGCGAGTACCCGATCTACGCGATTCACAATGCCGCCAACCCGCCGGGACCTGCCGCGAGGTGGCTTACCGCCGAGGTCCGCGCAAGGCTTTCACGTGAGGGCAAGCCTGCGGAGGGCGCCAGCACCGGCGCGTGACCTCAGCGGGGGAACTGGCCTGACGAAACGGTTCGCTGAGCCGCTGAAGGCTTTTCACCTGCCGGCATGGAACCACCCGGCCATGTAGGGGAAATGGGAGCGGCTCGAAACGCCGGAGCGTTGGATGTCTGCCACGGGCATTTCCGAGCGGTGGATTGCTCCCATCACTCCAGCGCTCACGTGAAAATAACGTAAGCGCGCCCCATAATCGGCAAGACCGCATCACATTGCTGCAGATCTGCATACATTCTGCAAGGATTCTTAAAATTTTCTCGGCCGATTCCATTAGGCCGTTGTAATTCACACCGCCTGTGGCTGGATTGCTGCGTTTTCGCAGTCAGTCTTCGCATGGCTGGAGCTACTGCTAGGGACCCTCGGTATGAACGAACGAATGAATACGGCCTTTGACATGGACAGCCTTCTCATCGACTGGATCGATGTCGAAGGCCGCGTCTGCCGCGTCAACGATCGGGAAGCCAAGGAGCTGGCCATCGACCCTCGAGCGGTAATCGGCACGCCGCTCGAAAGCGTCTATAGCGGCGAATCCGCTGCCCTCATACGCGCCGTCGCCTGCGGGGAACGGGCCGCCGATCGGAGCTTTCCCGTGTGGATGAACTCCGGGACCCATGGCGAAATGCCGATGGTGGCGAGCGCCTTCGTGGACGGGCTGAACGGTCTTGCGGTCGTTAAGCAGCCGCTGACGCCGGCAGTGCTCGGTATTGGCGCAGAATTGGTGGAGCGGGTCGAAATCCTGTCGCAGATGATCGGAGCCGCCACCGACGCCTGCTGGTGCATCGAGTTTCTCGAGCCTGTCGACACATCCCTGGCACAAGAGGAAATCGTCGAGCAGATCTTCAAGAACCGGAGCCGGTGGCGGGCTTGCAACGAAGCCATGGCCCGCCTCTACCGGCTGCCGGAAGAGCTGGATTTCAACACGCAGCCGGTATCCCGCTATTTCCCCGCAACCGAGATCAACCGGCAGATGATACGCGACCTCGTCCGGTCGAACTATCGCCTCGACCATGCGCAAGCGGTGGACCGGCGCCATGACGGAAGCGAGATGCTGGTGGAGAACGACTTCCGCGCGGCCATCAGGGACGGCTTCCTGATCCGCCTCTGGGGCACGACGCGCGATGTCGGGATGCACAAGAAGCGCGAACAGCAGCTTTACGACCGCGCCGAGACCATGCTCGACATTCTCAGCGCCGCGCCAGACCCGATCCTGGTCATGTCGGAGGACGGACTGTTGCTGGCCGCCAACCCCGCTGCCGAAACCGCATGGGGCCGCCCCGTCGATCAGATGCTCGGACGGCCGCTCCAGCAATTCGTGGAGACGCGCAACGCCGTCGAGAGGCTGCGGCAGGCAGCGCTTGCGGAGGAGGAGTCCGCTGGAAGCGAATGCGACCTCATCATCATCTCGGCGGATGACGGTCGGAACAACTGGCGCTTCAGGGCGGCGCGTATCGAGGGAGAAATGCGCCAATACGTCCTGACGGCCCGGAAAAAGTCGAAAAGAAGGTCGCGCCCGGTTGCTGAGGAGGCGCTGTCGTGAAGTTCTATGCCAACGACATAAATGCATTCGCGCCGCGGGGGCTTCGTCCCGGCTTCGTCGACGATCCGCAGTTTCGCGGCTTTCTCGAGGCTCTGCCCGATGGCGCGGCTTTCCTGGAAACCGATGGCACGGTCAAGCTCGTCAACGGCAAACTGGAGCTGCTCCTCAACCTTGCACGCGCGGACCTTGTCGGAACCGAACTGGCGAAGCATGCCAAGACCGCCGGCCCGGTCATCCAGAAGCTTGCCGCCGCCCTCCATCAACTGAAGCGGACGGAGGTCTCGGGCGCGCTCAACTCGCAGAGAAACGTGTTCGCGTCGCTCAGCATCCTGCGAAACCAGGAAGGGGGGGCCTACGGCGCGCTGCTCACGATGCGAGAGGCGAACCGACAACATCGGCCGAACGAAGGCCTGGAGCGGTTTCGGTTTGAGGCGGAGACGGGAGACGCCGCAACAAGGACTGCCTACCACATGACGCCGCGGCTGCAGGGGCTGGCACGCAAGGCCGAGATGGCACTGGAACGCGGGAGTGCAATCCTGCTGACAGGCGAGACCGGAACGGGCAAGACCGAATTCGCCAGGCACATCGGGCGCTCCGACAAAGCCGGTGCCGTGCCGTTCGTCCATGTCAACTGTGGCATGCTCGCCGACGAGCAGTTCGATGTGGAGATGTTCGGGATCGAGCCTGGCTCGCCGCTGGACCAATCCACGCGCGGAAAGCTCGGTTTCATCGAAGCCGCCGACGGGGGAATATTGTTTCTGGACCAGGTCACCGATCTGTCCGTCACGTCTCAAATGAAGCTCGTGTCCTTTCTGGAGACCCAGACCTTCAGCAGGGTGGGATCGATGCAACGACGGCGCGCCCGCTTCCGGCTCATTACATCCACGAACCTCGACCTGGGGAGCAAGATCACCGAGGGTGCATTCCGACCGGATCTCTTCTACCGCATCGCGGTCGTCACCATTCCACTCCCCCCTTTGCGCGAAGAGCCCGATCTCGTGAGGGCTGTTGCCGACCAGATGCTCCGTCGCATCAATCTTGGACGGAAGCCTCAGCTTCGGCTGTCTCCGGAATTCACAGATCTGCTCCTGACGCACTCCTATCCCGGAAACTTGCGAGAGCTGTCAAACATCCTGGAGCATGCCGTGGCCTCCGCCGAGGATGTCGCCCTTCCCGAACACTTCATGGCGCCCGTGCTCGCCTCCACGAGCGCCGAGCCCGAGCATCTGGAGGTGCCGGCACCCTCTGTGCCTGTGCGGGCCAGCTTGAAAAACCTCGTCCAGGAATTCGAGACCTGGATCCTGGAAAAATCCATCGCAGAGAATGGAAGCAAACGAAGTGCCGCCAAGGCGCTCGGAATCGACATCGCCACGCTCGTCCGCAAGACGAAGCGCAAACAATGAAACGCGATACAGGGGAACTATATCATGAGCCTGATCAGAAGATTCGCAATCGGCGCATTGGCAGCGATATCCGCGCTGCCGCACATGGCTTCAGCCAGCGCGGCTGAGCTCAACGTGCTCACATGGGAAGGTTATGCCGCGGACAGCTTCATCACGAAGTTCGAAGCCGCATCCGGCTGCAAGGTCACGGCGTCCTATGTCGGCTCCAATGACGACTTTGCCGCCAAGCTGGCCGCTGGCGGCGGAGTCTACGACATCATCACGCCTTCGCTCGATACCGTTCCAATGTTGCACCAGGCGGGCTTCGTAGATCCCATCGACACCACCAAGGTCGAAGGCTTCGACGGCATCTACCCGGAATTCTCCAAGGCGAGCGCCGTGGTGGCTGAAGGCACGACCTGGGCGGTGCCGCTGATCTGGGGCTCCGTCTCGCTCATCTATCGACCGGACAAGCTGTCTTCGACACCGGATTCCATCGGCGTTCTCTTCGATCCGGCGAACGAGGGGAAGATCTCTCTGTGGGACGACAAATCGGCGATCTACTGGACTGCTCGCTATCTCGGCTACGACAACGTCTTTGATCTCTCGGACGAGCAACTGGATGCCGTCAAGGCAAAATTGCTCGAGCAGAAGCCGCTCATCCGGAAATACTGGGCGTCTGCCGGAGAACTGACCGAGCTGATGGCCAACGAGGAGGTCTATGTCTCCAACGCCTGGACCGGCCTGACGAGCAAAGACGTCAACGCGCTGAACAAAGGCTTCAAGGTTGTCGAATTCACGCCGAAGGAAAAGGCCGAGGGCTGGATGGATTCGATGATGATCGCCAAGGACTCTCCGAACACGGAATGCGCGTATAAGTTCATCTCGTTCATGCAATCCGCTGACGGACAGTGCGGCATTGCAGAGGCGACCGGCTATTTCCCGGTGAATCCGAAGGCCGTGGAAGGCTGCATGAACGAAGACATGAAGAAGGAACGCCAGGTCAACAATGTCGAGTTCGTCAAGAGCCTCGTGATGTGGGAGCAGCCGAAGCGTCTCGACAAGTACCTCGAGGTCTGGAACGCGATTAAGGCGGCCCCCTGAACGACCGTTGGGTCGGAGGATGCCACGCGCATCCTCCCTTTCCTCTTACATCTGACATTTCGGAGAACGCATGAGCTCGCGTGCTATCGTGACGCTGAACGGCGTGACAAAGATCTATGGCCATTTCACGGCCCTACACGAAACGAACCTCGAGGTGGGTGAAGGCGAATTCGTCACCCTTCTTGGACCGTCCGGATGCGGAAAGACCACCACGCTGAGACTGATCGGCGGGTTCGAATATGCCAATTCGGGGACGGTTTCCATCGCCGGACAGGATGTCACTGGGGCTCCCCCCTACCGTCGTCCGGTCAACACGGTCTTCCAGGACTACGCGCTCTTTCCCCACATGACGGTTGCGGAAAACATAGCCTACGGCCTGTCCGTCAAGGGTAGCGCCGTGGCAGCGGGGGAGCGGAAGCGCCGCGTCGAGGAGGCGCTCGAGATGGTCGGCCTGGAGACGATGGGCAAACGGGTTCCGGCGGCCCTTTCCGGGGGGCAGCGACAACGCGTCGCCATGGCCCGCGCGATCGTGCGCCGACCGCGCGTTCTGCTGCTCGACGAGCCCCTGTCGGCGCTCGACGTGAAATTGCGCGAAGGCATGCAGGTCGAACTCAAGCGGCTCCACCGCGAACTCGGCATCACCTTCCTGATGGTGACCCACGACCAGGCCGAGGCGCTTGCCTTGTCCGATCGCATTGTCGTCATGAAACAGGGAAAGATCGTTCAGGTCGGAGCACCCACCGAACTCTACGACGATCCGTCCACGCCTTATGTGGCCGACTTCATCGGCGCCTCCAACCTGGTGTCGGCGCGCTACGAGGGGCGGGACGGAGCATTCGATCTTCTTCGGCTCGATGATGGAACACTTCTGAGGCGTGTCGGCGGGAATCCGTCTGCAGCCTCCAGTCTCCAGGGCGTCGTCACCGCCGGCATCCGACCCGAGAGGATAAGACTGGACGTCTTCGCCGGAGCCAACACGATGGAGGCTCGAATCGTCGAAACGCTGTTCCATGGAGACCGCGTGCGCCTGGAACTCGCTTTGGCAGGAGACGCCGGGCGAATCTTCGCGGATATCCCGCGTACGGCCGGAACCGGGCGTCAGCTCGAGCCTGGAGGGACCATTGGCCTCCACGTGGACCCGGCCGATGTGATGCTATTTGCTCCGGAGCCACGCACATGATCGTCGGCCGCCGGAACCTGGCAGCCTTCGCAGCCCTCTTTTCCATCCCGCTGGGCTGGGCGCTGATTTTCATGATCGTCCCCTACGCGGTCATGATCGCCGTCAGCTTCTGGACCCGCCAATTCCCACTTTTCGTTCCTGATTTTCAGTGGGGCAATTTCGCCCAACTGTTCAGCGATCCCCAATACATCACCGTCATCCTGCGCACCCTCAAGATCGCTGTGCTCGTCACGCTTGGAGCGATCCTGCTTGGTTACCCGCTCGCCTATTTCCTGGTCTTCACGGTCAAGTCCCAGAAGTGGCGAAACCTTCTCTACATGTCCGTCATCGTCCCGCTCTGGGTGTCATATCTCCTGCGCGCTTACACCTGGAAAATCATCTTGGGAACAAACGGAGCGCTCAATTCCCTGCTCCTGACCCTGGGCCTCATCGATGAGCCATTGTCGCTGTTCCTGTACAACCAGGCCTCGATGGTGATCACTCTGGTCTACATCTTTGTTCCGTTCATGGTGATGCCCCTCTTCACCGTGCTCGACAACATTCCAAAGGCGTTGATTGAAGCTTCAGAAGACCTCGGCGTCGGCCCCTTCATGACCTTTTGGAGGGTGATCTTTCCGTTGTCCCTGGGCGGTCTCACGGCCGGCGCGACACTGACCTTTTGCCTCGCCTTTGGAGATTTCGTTGCTCCTGTGCTCGTTGGCGGGCCTGATGGCACCATGGTTGCCAACCTGCTTCAGAGCCAGTTCGGCGCAGCGCTCAACTGGCCGCTCGGTTCGGCGCTCGCAACGCTCGTGCTGATCCTCGTGCTCGCCGTTCTCACCGTCTCCAGCCGGTTCGACCGGCGAGACCACATCGACATGAACTAGGAGGACGCAACCATGGCTTCTCTTCAATGGTGGCAGCGCGGACTGGTAGGCTTGAGCCTGCTGGTGCTGGCTTTCCTTTACGTGCCGATTGTCATCCTCGTGCTGTTTTCATTCAATGACAGCTCGGTGACCTCCTTTCCGCTGTCGGGTTTTACGCTACGCTGGTACCAACAATTCCTGGCGAACAACCAGATGCTGACGGCGCTTGGCAACAGCCTGATCGTGGCGAGCTTCGCGACGCTCCTCAGCGTGGTGATCGGCGTCACGGCGGCGCTGGCGCTCGATCGTTACAGCTTCCCGGGCAAGGGCCTTTTTCGCAACGCTATCCTGCTACCGCTCAGCCTGCCGGGCATCGTGACGGGGATTGCGATGTTGAACTTCTACAAGCAGATCGGCATCCCTCAAAGCCTCACCGCCGTGGTAATTGGTCATGCGACAGCGCTGCTTGGCGTCGTCGTTTCCCAGGTGATGGCCCGCCTCGCCAAGCTTAACCGGCGTTTCCTCGAAGCATCGGCGGATCTCGGAGCGACGCCCTTCGAGACGTTCTACCGGGTGATCCTTCCCAACATTCGCACTTCGATCATCGGATCGGCGCTGCTCTGCTTCACGCTGTCCTTCGATGAAATCCCGGTCACCTATTTCCTCACCGGTCGCGACGTGACCCTTCCGATCTACATCTACTCGACCCTCAGGCGCGGCATCACGCCCGAGATCAATGCCGTCGGCACCGTGATCGTCGCCGCATCCTTCGTGCTCGTCGTGCTCTCTGTCACGATGCTCAGGGACCAAACCACGTCAAAGTAACAAAAAATAGGAGTACAATCATGGACGCCTCAACCTACACGCGGGATTTCTGGCACACCAAGGCCAAGTCCCTGAAATTCAGGACGCTGCATTTCATCGACGGCGCATATGTTCCTTCCGCGGACGGACGCACGTTCAACACTATCAATCCGGCAACCGGCGAAGTCCTTGCGGAGGTCGCGAGGGGTGGCCATGCGGAGATCGATCGCGCCGTGGGCGTCGCTCGCAAGGCTTTCAAGTCCGGCTCCTGGTCGCGCATGGATCCGCGTGACCGCATGGCAGTCCTGGAGCGCTTCTCGGCACTCGTTGAGGCGAATGCGGAAGAGTTCGCCCTGCTCGACAGCCTTGATATGGGCAAGCCGGTCATGGACATGATGAACATCGATATTCCGGGCTCGGTCACTTCCCTGAAGTTCTTCTCCGAGACGATCGACAAGATCGAGGGAGCAGTGACGAACACGTCGGCCAGCGCCCTCCATTACATTCTTCGGCAGCCGCTGGGCGTCGTCGCCCTCATCGTGCCGTGGAACTACCCGCTGATGATGGCGGCCTGGAAGCTCGGTCCTGCCCTTGCGACTGGAAACTCCGTTGTCCTCAAGCCGGCGGAGCAATCCCCGCTTTCGGCAAACCTGCTGGCCGAACTGTTTATCGAAGCGGGCGGCCCGGCCGGCGTTTTCAACGTCGTCCACGGGTTGGGTGAGGAGGCCGGAAAGGCTCTCGGCCTGCACAACGACGTCGACAAGATCGGCTTTACCGGCTCGACCGAGGTGGGCAAGCTCCTGATGGTCTATGCCGGCCAGTCGAACATGAAGCGGGTGTCGACGGAATGCGGAGGCAAGACGCCGCAGATCGTGCTCGGCGACTATGATGATCTCGATACCGCGGTCACCTATGCGGTCAACGGCATCTACGGAAACCAGGGCGAGGTCTGCAACGCCGGTTCGCGTATTCTGGTCGACAAGAGCATCCACGACGACTTCGTGGAGCGCTTCTCCGCCCGCACCAGGGAGAACTTCGTGCTCGGCGACCCGCTCGATCCTTCGACGACGATCGGGCCGCTCGTAACCGCATCGCATCAACAGCGGGTGCTGAACTACATCGACATCGGCCGCAAGGAGGGCGCCGCCCTGAAATTCGGCGGTGGCACGCTTCAATCCTCGCCGGCGGGCGCCTTTGTCGAACCCACCCTTTTCACAGGCGTCAACAACTCCATGCAGATCGCACGTGAAGAGATCTTTGGGCCGGTCGCCACGATTATTCCCGTAGACGGCATCGATGACGCCGTCGAAATCGCCAATGACACTGTCTACGGCCTCGCGGCCTCGATCTGGACCCGCGATGTCGGAAAGGCGCATCGCTTTGCGCGCGATGTGGAAGCCGGCGTGGTGTGGGTGAACTGCTTCGATCATGGCGACATGACGTCGATCTGGGGCGGCTACAAGCAGACGGGCAATGGCCGCGACAAGTGCCTGGAGGCGCTGACCCAATATACCCAGACGAAGTCGGTATGGGTGCACCTCGGCTGATCTCGACAGCAACATTGCCTGGGCGGTGGCTTCTGCCCAGGCAACATGGTCATGCGGGCTGACCCCGCACACTCCGATCAACGATTCCGGATATTCACAATGACTGCCTCAGCAGACCTGCACTCCCGCCAGAAGGCCGCCGTCGCTGGCGGCGTCGGAACACGTGCCATCTTCGCAAAAAGAGCCCAGAATGCCGAACTCTGGGATGTGGATGGTAAACGGTTCATCGATTTCGCCGCCGGCATAGCCGTCAACAATACGGGCCATCGCCACCCGACAGTCATGCAGGCGGTCGCCGCTCAGGCAGAACAATTCACACATACTTGTTTTCACGTGGCCCCCTACGAGGGATATGTGAAACTTGCGGAGCGGCTGAACAGGATCGCCCCGACGGGCGCGGAAAACCGCACCATGTTGGTGACGACTGGTGCCGAAGCGGTCGAAAACGCCGTCAAGATCGCCCGCGCCTATACGAAACGCCCCGGCATGGTCGCGTTCTCCGGCGCCTTCCACGGTCGCACCATGCTTGGCATGGCGCTGACCGGCAAGGTCATGCCCTACAAGAAGAATTTCGGCCCCTTCCCGGCCGACGTCTACCATGCACCCTTCCCCAACGCGTTCCTCGGCATTTCGACCGAGGAAGCGATCGCCGGACTCGAGCGGCTGTTCGCAGCCGATATCGACCCCGAGCGCATCGCAGCCTTCATCGTGGAGCCGGTTCAGGGCGAAGGCGGCTTCAATGTCGCGCCCGAGGAATTCCTTGTCCGGTTGCGCGAGATGGCGGATAAATATGGCATCGTGCTGATTGCCGACGAGGTGCAGGCCGGCATGGCGCGCACCGGGAAGATGTTCGGTTTCGAACATGCCGGCGTGAAGCCGGATCTCGTCACCATGGCGAAAGGCCTCGCAGGCGGCTTTCCGCTGTCGGCCGTCACCGGCAGGGCCGAGATCATGAACGCCGCCCATGCAGGCGGGCTCGGCGGCACCTATGCGGGAAATCCGCTGAGTGTCGCGGCGGCCAATGCGGTGCTCGATGTCATTGACGAGGAGAAACTCTGCGAACGCGCGGCTGACATCGGCCGTCGCATCACCGACCGGTTGACGTCTCTTGCGTCGCGGCAGGGCATGGAGCGAATTGGCGACGTGCGCGGGCTTGGGGCCATGGTCGCCTTCGAACTGGTCGAGGATCGCCAGACGAAGACGGCAGCACCTGCGATCACGAACCGGATCGTCGCGGAAGCTGAAGCGCGCGGCCTCATCCTTCTCTCGTGCGGAACGCGCCTGAACGTGATCCGGCTGTTGCCGCCCCTGACGATTGAATGGGATGTCCTGTCGGAGGGCTTGGACATCCTGGAGGCTTCAATTGAAGCAGCATTTTCCGCGCCGTCAGGCTCCGTTGCCACGTAGATCAGGCTGGTTAGAGCGGTCGCTGCAGCAGTATCGGCGGCCGCCTCGGCATTGTCACACTTCATTCGAGGAAAAAATCCGTGACCACAGGTTCAACTTTCACGCCTTCATCCCAAATTGGCGCATTCGCCTGGGACGATCCCTTCCTTCTCGAGGATCAGCTCTCCGAGGAGGAGCGCATGATCCGCGATGCGGCCGAGGCTTTTGCCGAGGCCGAATTGCTGCCGCGCGTTCAGGATGCCTATCTTGAAGAGAAGACCGATCCCGGTCTCTTCCGGCTGATGGGCAAGGCCGGGCTTCTCGGCGTGACATTGCCGGAGAAATACGGCGCCGCCGGCGCCAACTACGTCGCTTACGGCCTCGTCGCCCGTGAAGTCGAGCGGGTCGATTCCGGCTACCGCTCGATGATGAGTGTGCAATCCTCGCTGGTGATCTATCCGATCTACGCTTATGGCTCGGAAGAGCAGCGCGACAAATACCTGCCGGGTCTTGTTTCCGGCGAACTGATCGGCTGCTTCGGCCTCACCGAGCCGGATGCCGGTTCCGATCCCGCCGGCATGAAGACCCGTGCCGAGAAGATCGATGGCGGCTACCGCCTGCGTGGCTCGAAGATGTGGATCTCCAACGCGCCGATCGCCGACGTCTTCGTCGTCTGGGCGAAATCGGAGGCGCATGACGGCCAGATCCGCGGCTTCATCCTCGAAAAGGGCATGAAGGGCCTCTCCGCGCCGAAGATCGGCGGCAAGCTATCGCTGCGCGCCTCGATCACCGGCGAGATCGTGCTCGACGGTGTCGAGGTCGGCGAGGACGCGCTGTTGCCGAACGTTTCGGGGCTCAAGGGACCGTTCGGCTGCCTCAACCGTGCCCGCTACGGCATCTCTTAGGGCGTGCTCGGCGCCGCGGAGGATTGCTGGTTCCGTTCGCGACAATACGGCCTCGATCGCATCCAGTTCGGCAAACCGCTCGCCGGCACCCAGCTTTACCAGAAGAAGCTCGCCGACATGCAGACGGAGATCGCGCTCGGGCTCCAGGCCTCGCTCCGCGTCGGCCGGCTGATGGACGAGCACAGGTTCGCGCCGGAAATGATCGCGCTCGTCAAGCGCAACAATTGCGGCAAGGCGCTCGATATCGCTCGGACGGCCCGCGACATGCATGGCGGCAACGGCATCCAGATCGAATACCACGTCATGCGCCATGCGCAGAACCTCGAAACGGTCAACACCTATGAGGGCACGCATGACGTCCACGCCTTGATCCTTGGCCGCGCCCAGACCGGCATCCAGGCGTTCTTCTGATGCTCGGCCCGAACAGCGCGCCGCTTGCCGGCCTCAAAGTCGTTGAACTTGCCCGAATTCTCGCCGGCCCCTGGATCGGCCAGACGCTCGCCGATCTCGGCGCCGACGTCATCAAGGTCGAAAGCCCGCAGGGCGACGATACCCGCACATGGGGCCCGCCCTTCATCGAGCGGCCCGACGGCAATGGCGGCGCCGAGAAAGTGGCGGCCTATTTCCATGCGGCAAATCGCGGCAAGACGTCGGTCACCTGCGATTTCGGCGATCTGGAGGACCTTGCCCGCTTGAAGGCACTGATCGCCGAAGCGGATGTCGTGGTCGAAAACTTCAAGGTCGGCGGCCTTGCAAAATTCGGCCTCGACTATGAAAGTGTCGCCGCGCTCAATCCACGTGTCGTCTACGCTTCCGTAACCGGTTTCGGCCAGACAGGGCCGCGAGCGCAACATCCGGGCTATGATTTCCTGATACAGGGCATGTGCGGGATCATGGACCTGACCGGCGAGCCCGACGGCGAGCCGCAGAAGGTCGGCGTTGCCTGGATCGACGTCTTCACCGGGCTTTACGGTGTGATCGGCATTCAAGCGGCGCTGGCCGAGCGGGAACGTTCCGGCCTTGGCCAGCACGTCGATCTGGCGCTCCTCGACGTCGGCGTCGCAGTGCTCGCCAACCAGGCGATGAACTATCTTGCGGGCGGAAAAGTGCCCCACCGCATGGGCAATGCGCATCCCAACATCGTGCCTTATCAGGTGTTCCCGGCTTCCGATGGGCATCTGATCATCGCCTGCGGCAACGACCGGCAGTTTGCCGCGCTTTGCGGCTTGCTTGGTCTTGCAGAGCTTTCGAACGACCCCGCCTACGCCACCAACCCGGCGCGAGTGGAGAACCGAAAGGCGCTCTCTGCCCTGATCGCCGAGAAGACCTGCCAAAGGCCGAAGCAGGAGCTGATCGCTGACCTTGAGAAGGCGGGCGTACCCGGCGGCCCGATCAACACGGTGGCCGAGGCGATCAACGAGCCGCAGATCAAGGCGCGCAACCTTCGCATCGACCCCGAAGGTCTGCCCGGCTTGCGCACGCCGATCCGCCTGTCGCGCAGCCCCCTCACCCTCGACCGAGCCGCGCCGGCTTTGGGCGATGGAACTTGGGGCTTTTGCTCCAGCAAGGAGGAGGAACGATGACGATTCAGACCGTTGGGGTGGTTGGCGCCGGGCAGATGGGCAGCGGCATTGCCCATGTGCTCGCGCTTGCCGGATATGATGTGACGCTGATGGATGTCGAAGCTGCAGGGCTCAGTGCGGCGATCGCTAAGATCGGCGCGAACATGGACCGGCAGGTCGCCCGAGGAAAGGTAACGGATGAGGACAGGGCGCTTGCCCTCGGGCGCATCCGGACGACCGTGTACCTGCCGGAGCTCGGGACGAGCGACCTTGTCATCGAGGCGACGGCGGAAAGGGAAGCGGTCAAGCAGAAGATATTCGACGATCTGGCCGCGCACTTGAGGCCCGAAACGATCCTCACCTCGAATACGTCTTCGCTTTCGATCACGCGGCTTGCGGGACGGACCGGGCGTCCCGAACAGTTCATGGGCCTCCATTTCATGAACCCCGTCCCGGTCATGCAGCTCATCGAGCTTATCCGTGGCATCGCGACCAGCAAGGAGACCTTCGAAGCGGTCCGTGTGGTGGTGCAGCGCCTCGGGAAGACTGCGGTCGTCGCCGAGGATTTCCCGGCCTTCATCGTCAATCGGATCCTCATTCCGATGATCAACGAGGCGGTCTACACGCTCTACGAAGGCGTCGGTTCGGTCGTCGATATCGACCAGAGCATGAAGCTCGGCGCCAATCATCCGATGGGACCGCTGGAACTCGCCGATTTCATCGGCCTCGATACCTGCCTCGCCATCATGAACGTGCTCCACGACGGGCTCGCCGATACCAAGTACCGGCCGTGCCCGCTGCTGGTGAAATATGCCGAAGCCGGTTGGCTGGGGCGGAAGGTCGGTAGAGGCTTTTACGACTACCGCGGTGAAGCGCCCGTTCCGAGCCGGTGAACGGGAGGAGTGCCGAAGAACCGCGTCAAGATGGCAGCCCCGCCCGTTATCTGAGATTCGAGGTCATCTTGTTGCCATGCTTGCGACCAGATCGCTGAAGCGTTCGCCCTGAATACCGACATGCGCCCTAAGCAGGCGCCGCGCCTCCTCCCCGTCCCCGGCAAAGATGGCGTCGACGATCGCACAGTGCTCAGAGAAGGACGTCGCCAGGCGATTGCGTACGCGCAGTTGAAGCCGGCGGTAGGGACGCAGACGGCGATGCAATTGCGTGCACTGCTCCTCGAGGAAGTCGCTCCGGCTCGCGGCGTAGATCGCCTTATGGAATGCCTCGTTGTCGTAATAATAGGTATCGCTGTCGCCGGCTTCGGCCGAATGCTCGCAGCGCTTGTGCGCCGCCGTGATCGTTGCGCGGGCCTCATCGTCGAGCCGACGCGCAGCCAGCGATCCGGCGAGCCCCTCCAGTTCCGCCATCACCTCGAACATTTCATAGACGCGGCGCGGCCCCGGATCGATGACGACGGCCCCTCTGCGAGGTCGGATTTCGATCAGGCCGATAGCGTCTAGCTGCATCAACGCCTCGCGCGCCGGCGTCCGCGAGACGCCGAACCGATTGGCGAGCACCATTTCGTCCAGCTGCTCGCCAGGGGAGAACTCGTTGGAAAGAATTGCGTTTTCAATCTCGTCCCTAAACCTAAATACGCTCGCCGAGACTCGACTATTTCATCGGCGATGCCGAACCGCGGCTGGTTGTCGTCTCCTCGAGTGCCCGGGAGGGCGTGGCAAAGATCGCCGAGCCTCACGGTGCGATCGTCGAAACATTTGATGCCGATGGTACCGGCTCGCTGCTCGATCTCGCGAGGGACGAGCCGGCGGACTTCGTGGATGCTTCGTGCTCGGCCGATGATCTGGCAGCGATCCTCTATGCTTCGGGAACGACGGGTCGTTCCAAGGGCGCGATGTTCACCCACGGCAACCTGTTCTCGAATGCCCTGACCCTGCGCGATTACTGGCCTGTCACCGCCGAAGATCGGTTGATTCATGCCTTGCCGCTCTTCCACACCCATGGTGTTCGTCGCCACCAACGTCACATTGCTTGCCGGCGCCTCGATGTTCCTGCTGCCGAAGTTCGATCCGGACGAGATCGTCTCGCTGATGTCCGAAGCTACTCTCCTGATGGGTGTTCTGACCTTTTAACTGCGCCTGCTGCAGAGCTCGCGGCTCGACCGGCAGGCCGTCGCGAACATGCGCCTCTTCATCCCCGGTTCGCCGCCGCTGCTCGCCGAGACGCATGCTGCGTTCAGGAACCGCACCGGCCACGCGATCCTCGAGCGCTACGGCATGACCGAAACCAACATGAACACCTCCAATCCCTATGACGGAGAGCGGATCGCCGGAACGGTCGGCTTCCCCCTGCCCGGCGTGACGGTGCGCATCACCGATCCCGCCACCGGCGCGGTGCTGCCGCCCAACGAAACCGGCCTGATCGAGATCAAGGGCCCGAACGTCTTCAAGGGCTATTGGCGCATGCCGGAAAAGACCGCCGCGGAATTCACCACCGATGGCTTCTTCATAAGCGGCGATCTCGGCAAGATCGACAGGCAAGGCTATGTCCACATTGTCGGCCGCAGCAAGGACCTGGTGATCTCGGGTGGATACAACGTCTATGCCAAGGAGGTCGAAGGAGATATCGACCGGCTCGAGGGTGTCGCTGAAAGCGCCGTGATCGGCGTCCCGCATCCGGACTTCGGCGAAGGCCTCACCGCCATCGTCGTCTGCAAGCCCGATGCAGCGCTCGATGAAACGGCAATCCTGGGCGCGCTTCAGGAAAGGCTTGCCCCCTACAAGCAACCCAAGCGCATCATCTTCACCGGGGGCCCGCCGCGCAACACCATGGGCAACGTCCAGAAGAACGTCCTGCGGCAGAAATTCGCCGATCTTTACACAACGACGTGACCTGTCCCTGCGCCCTCTGGGAGGAAGGCGCACGGATATTGCCAAATCTTGAAGAACATTAGCTGCCGGCGCTGGAGGCGTCGGAGGGAGGGGAATCATGGGCATCGAAGTCCTATCGATACTGCTGCTTGTCGCCATGTTCGTCATCGCGACGATCCAGCCGATCAACATGGGTGCGCTGGCATTCGGCTGCACGTTCCTGCTTGGATCACTGATCATCGGCATGAGGGCCAACGACATTTTCGCCGGCTTCCCGAGCGACCTGTTCTTGATGCTGGTCGCCGTCACCTATCTCTTCGCCATCGCGCAGATCAACGGCACCATCGACTGGATCATCGAATGCGCCGTGCAGCTGGTGCGCGGGCATGTCGTCTGGATCCCCTGGGTGATGTTCGTCGTTGCCGCTATCATCACCGGTTTCGGCGCGCTCGGGCCGGCGGCTGTGGCAATCCTCGCCCCGGTCGCCCTAAGCTTTGCCGTGCAGTACCGCATCCACCCGGTGATGATGGGGCTGATGGTCATCCACGGCGCGCAGGCCGGCGGCTTTTCGCCAATCAGTGTCTATGGGGGCATCACCAACCAGATCGTCGTCAAGGCTGGACTCGCCTTCGCGCCGACGTCGCTCTTCCTCTCCAGTTTCCTTTTCAACCTAGCGATTGCCGCGATGGTCTTCTTTGTCTTCGGCGGCGCGCAGGTCATGAAGCAGAAACCGGCTGCCACCGGTCCCCTGCCCGAATTGCATCCGGAGGGCGTATCGGCGTCGATCCGGGGCCATGGCGGCACGCGCGCCAAGCCGATCAGGGAGCATAGCTACGGTACGGCGGCTGACACCGCTCAGACATTGCGGCTGACTCCGGAAAAGATCTTCACCTTGATCGGGCTGACGGCGCACGGCATCGGCGCACTCGTCTTTAAGTTCAACGTGGGCCTAGTCGCGATCACTGTCGCCGTCGCGCTCGCCCTCATTTCGCCGAATACCCAGAAGGCGGCGATCGACGAGGTAAGCTGGTCGACCGTGCTTCTGATCGCCGGCATCATTACCTATGTCGGCGTCATGGAGAAGGCCGGGACCGTCGACTAAGTCGCCAACGGCATGTCGAGCCTCGGCATGCCGCTCCTGGTCGCGCTGCTGCTCTGCTTCACGGGCGCCATCGTCTCGGCCTTTGCGTCCTCGACGGCGTTGCTCGGCGCCATTATCCCACTCGCGGTGCCGTTCCTGCTGCAAGGCCACATCAGCGCAGTCGGCGTGG
>NZ_JAKGBU010000024.1 GCF_021555155.1 Rhizobium alarense | reverse complement strand
GCCGGGTCAAAGGCCGCGGCAGGGATGTCGGCCCCGACCGGCTGAACGACCAGGAGGTCGCCCGCCTCGTCAAGAAGGCCGCGCTTGCCGCCGGTATACGCGGCGACCTTTCCGAGATCGAGCGCGGGCAGGCGTTTGCCGGCCATTCGCTGCGCGCCGGGCTTGCCTCCTCCGCCGAGGTCGACGAGCGCCACGTGCAGAAGCAGCTTGGCCATGCTTCGGCCGAGATGACGCGGCGGTACCAGCGGCGCAGGGACCGTTTCCGCGTCAACCTCACCAAGGCCGCGGGGCTGTGAACCCTGCCGCGCAAACCGCGCGGTCGGCCCTGCGACACCGGCAGGCGTGAAATCGAGGACCGGACGCATATAGGGCAAGCGCCCCTGAAAAAGAGCGGCCTCCCCGCCCGCAGCCGTTTCCCGGCCGCAGCGGCACGCCCGGGCGGCTGTTCGGGCGTGCCGCGATCTTCCATGCCGGGGCACCCGTCCAACGCGTGCCCCGGGCCTTCCCCGCATGAAGAAAACCGGCGACCTCTCCTTCGGTCCCTCCCCGCCCTCGATGACCCGGTCGGCCGGGCCTGCTGCACCTCGAGCCCCATTGCGAAGGCCTGCGCGAGCGCATCCGCCGGGGCGCCGGCTCCAACGCCACCGCCGGACAGGCCGCAACGCCCGGCATGACCCTGCCGGTCTCCCCGCTCAACGTCGAGACCGGCGACCTCTTGCATCGGCGGCCTCGACGACACCACCCGCGGGTTCGGCGGCCGATCCCATGCCGACGAACCCGGCCGGCCCGTCGCAGAACCAGGTCGCGCCGGCCTCCTCGTCGCGGCGCGCATCGCTCGTCTCCCCTGCCCCGTCATGACGCCGCCCGCCTCGCCGGTCCGCCGGTCCGCATCAGCGCCATCAGCATCGGCCCCAGCGAGAACTCGCCGCGCGCCGCCCGGCGGGTCAGGTCGCGCAGATAGCCGCCCGGCGAGTTGATATGCCCGGCCCGCTCCAGGATGCAGGCGACCGCCACCGCCGCGTTTTCCGGGCCCAGCACTTCGCAGGCCTCCTGGTAGGCCGACGGACTGACACCCAGCATCGAGCGCACCACCACCGCCGCGGTCATCAGCTCGCGCCAGCTCGAAATCGCCCCGCCGGGCCCGTAGTCGGCAATGTCCGGGCAGGCTTTCAGCACCATGCCGAGCGGGAAGGCTTTTGGCGGTTCGGGCCGTACGGCAGGCTGGACCGGCTGCGGTTCTGCCACCGGCGTCGCGGCCTGCTGAGTTTCGAAGCTGGGTTCAAGTTCATTGATGGATTCGGTATTTGAATTCTGTTTGTGATGATCATAATGGACGTCATTGGCGTTCGTTTTTTTCAGATCAATCTGTGATTTCAGGCAATTGACGACTTCGTCGCGCAACATCTCCATCTCTTCGAGCAGCGGCTGGAGATCACCCGTCGTGGAAGAGCGCGGAATTGTTGCGGCCAGTCCGCGGTAGCGGTCCTCCAATGCGGGCCAATCACCGTCCTGGCCTTCCTCTACGGCCGCGGAGATCAGTTTCCTCACATCCCTGCGGCAAGTGGAAAGGGCTTCCTTCGTCATCAGGTAGCGTCGCCGGATCTCCGCGACTTCCTGGGCCATCTGCGCCAGTTCCTCGGCACGGGCGAGCAATGGAGCCAGGCTGAAGCCGAAGGCATTCTCGACTTCGCCGGAACGGTCCCGATGCGCGTAGCGCTTGCCGTTCGGGCTGTCCTTCCGCGAAATCAGGCCGGCATCGACGAGTGCGGCCAGATGTCGGCGCAGCGTAGTGCCTGCGATGCCGTGTGCCCGGATCGAAAGCTGCGCGTTCGACGGAAACACGACGAGACCCCGCTCCTCCGTAAGGTCGTTGTGCGGATAGAAGGTCAGGAGGGCGTTCAGCACGGCAAGCGATCGGTCCTGAACGCCCAGCAGGCTTCTCGCCTCACAGGCATCACGAAACACCTTCCATTTTTGTGCGCTCTTGCCCGCCGGGATTTCTGCCGCATCGAGCTGGACCTTCACCAGCGCAAGCGTCATCGGTCGCCGCCCGACGGGCGTCGTTACAGTATGCGTCTGCATGTCTCTCACCTTGTATGAGGCAAAAGAACCCTGCTCACCCGAAAGGTGCCGAAGACGCTTGACTGCGATTCGTGGAAATGCGATTCTCTAGGTGCGAACTATGAGAGAGGCTTCCACGACGGCAACGTTTGGGGGCCTTTTTCTTTTGCGTTCAGTCTCCTGTTGACGTTTTGAACTGTGCGTAGAGCTCGCCGAGCCGTTGCGCGACAAATTCGCCGAACGCTCCCGCCTCGTCAGCCCTGAATGCCAGGGTGAAGCTTCGACGGCCGCTCCTGATATCGGCCGCGATCCTGTTGTCGCCATCCGGCATCCAGCGGCGAATCTCGGCGGGCGTGGCGGCACGCCCCGCAAGATGCGCAAGCGCCATCTCGAAACGTCGGTCCGAATCGGCGCTCCTGAAGCCGTCAGATTGCAAAAGACGCTCGAGTGCAGGCCGTTTCTTGGCCCCGAGCGCTTCGGCTAAGGCCGTCCACTTGCGGCGTCCGATCGACGGCGCATTGCCGATCGCGCGAACGAGTTCGTCCGGCACGGCGTTGGCGACCGACAGCATCTTGGAAAGCTCGGTCTTGTCCGTCGTGAGCGCCTTCATGATCAGCGGGCGCCCAAATCCTTTTTCCTCCAGGGTCCGAGCAAAGCTCGCCCGTTCGATATAGGAGAGGTTGTTGCGCGCGGTGTTCTCCACGCCCTGGGCCACAACGAGGTCATCGTCGGCGATCTCGCGGACGATCGCCTTCACCTTGATACCAAGCAGGACAGCAGCCTTCAGCCGCCGGTGTCCGTAGGCCACCTGGTAGCGCCCCGTCCGCTCCGGATGTGGCCTGACGAGAATCGGCACTTCCTGCCCGCTTTCCACAATCGACCGGACGAAGGGGTCGTCAAGGTCGAGGCGGATTTCTCCGATGCGGTCGCGCACGAAGGAAGCGTCGACAAGGGCAGGATCGAGCTCCTGTACATGCTGGCCGGAAACCAGAGCCTCATGCATCGCCCGCGCGTCGTCCTCCATACGACCGAGCGTCAGCGCCATCGAACGGACCGGTCCCGCCGGCCCGCGATGCGCCTCCTCCTCAGCGAAGTTGGCCGCGGCCAACTCCTCGACCGTATGGCTGAAAATGCCCTTCAGCGTGTCTCGTCTGCTCATGGGCGCCCCCATGCCTTGTGCACGTTTGCAACGACTTCACCGTTGACGGCGTTGACGGATTCGAGCGCCCGGTCATAGGTCGACTTGCGCACCTGGCCACGCTCGATTTCGTAGAGCGACTGTTTGGTCAAACCGGCATCGGCGATCGACGTCGACTTGAGCACCGTCGCGGTCAGCACGTCGTCGCCGAACAGGCTGCGCAACAGTCCGACGATCTGCGACTGGGGACCGTCGAACGGCTCATGCCGCGTCACGACATATTTGATGAAATCATGCTGCAGGTCTCCGCCGGCCTTGCGCACGACGGAGAGCAGGTCGGAGGTCATCAGAAGGAACTGCGACATGGAGGCGACGTCCACCATCTGGGGATGGATGGTGATGAGAAGCGAGGTTGCGGCACAGACGGCACCAAGCGTCAGATAGCCGAGCTGCGGCGGGCAATCGATGACGACGATGTCGTAGTCGGCTTCCACCTCCGCGATCGCCACCCCTACCCGCTTGAAGAACAGTTCCCCCCACGAGCGCGAGCGGTCATTGAGCGCCCGCGGCGTGTCATGCTCGAACTCCATGAGTTCGAGATTGCCCGCCACGAGATCGAGCCCGTCGAAATAGGACTTGCGGATGATGTCGCGCAGCGGCCGCCGCTTCTCATCATAGCGGATCGCGCCGTAGAGCGTGTCGCCTTCGTTGAGATCGAATTCCGGCTGAACGCCCAGCATCGACGACAGCGACGCCTGCGGATCGAGATCGACCGCCAGCACGCGATATCCGGCAAGGGCGAGATACTGGGCGAGATAAAGCGTCGTCGTCGTCTTCGCCGAACCGCCCTTGAAGTTCGTGACCGCGATGGTCTGCAGTTTTTCGCCGGGCCGGCGCCGCGGTAAATAGCTGACCGCGTCCTTCGGCTTCTGTTCCGCGAGAAAGCGGCGAAGCGCATTGACCTGCGCGAGGGTGTAAGACCGGCGGCCCGTCGACGACGTTTCGGGAAGCGGCCCCTTGCCATCCAGCGACAACTGCCGAAGATATCCGTCCGACACGCCGATAAGCTGCGCCACCTCGCCCGACGTGAATGTACGAAGCGTTTTTTGGGAAAGCGGCGGAAACAGTCGGTCCCGCAGCAGCTTCAATTGCCTTGAAAGCTGCCTGGCATGCCGCTCGATGCGGATGTCGGTCGTCGAGACGTTTTGAATGTTCACGAAGCGGTTTCCCTGTGATGCGTTTTTTTAGCGTTACACAGCCAAAAAGCGTATCAACCATGCCACGATTCGGACCTCGCCTCAATCCGGGACCGCGCGCAGCCCGTTTGCCGCGCGTTGGCCGCGGCCAACCGGAGACGAACTCCCCGCCGAGGGCACTCCACTCCGTTCAATGTGCAGAGTGGCGTTTTGAATGAGTCCGACATCAGGCGATTGTTTCAGCTATCGCCGCCATGAACTGCTCATTCTCCGACGGCAGCCCTATACTGACACGGACGAAGCTTCGATAGTCATCCTGCTTCCACGGCTTCACGACCACACCGCGCTCCAGAAGCCGTGTTGCGAAAACAGTGCTTTCCATGCCGCAATCGAAGAAGAGAAAGTTGGCGTTCGACGGCGCCGCCATGATGCCGCGGCTGGCGAGGAATTCTCGGACCCGTGCGCGCTCGGATCGTACGATCGAAATGCAGGTCGCCATATGCCCCGGATCCTCCAGCGCGGCGCGCGCGGCGGCTTGCGCGAGGGCGCTGGTGTTGAACGGAGTGCGGGCGCGATCGAGATAGGCGACGAGCGCCGGGGAACTCGCAATGCCGTATCCGATGCGCAGTCCGGCAAGGCCGTAGGCTTTCGAGAAAGTCCGCAGCACCAGCCAGGACCGATCTGCCGCCTTCAAAGCGTCCAGTACCGAAACATATCCGTCGCCGACGGCATATTCCGCGTAGGCCTCGTCGACGACCAGAAGCGTCTCCACCGGCAGGGTCTCGACGACACACCGCATCTGGTCACCGGTAAGCCAGCTTCCGACGGGATTCATCGGATTGGCGAACATTACCAGCTTCGGCGCTGCGCGGACCGCCGAGAGAAGTCCGTCGGCATCAATGGACAGATCTGCCCTTGCGGTCACCCGATCGACATCGGCCCCCATCAGCCTGGCATAGTCCTCATGCAGCGGAAACGAAGGATAGAGCGTCGCCATCCGGTCGCCTGGCGAAAGCACGGTGCGGCAGACAACGGCGATCAGATCCTCCGATCCGTTGCCGAGAATGACCTGCGCAGGGTCGACACCATGCCGATCGGCGATCGCCGCGGCCAGATCGCGTCCGGACGGATCGGGATAGAGATGAAGCTGTCCCGTCGTTGCAGCCAGCGCCTCGGCCACCGCTGGCGACGGTCCGTACGGATTTTCGTTTGAGCCGAGCTTGGCGATCCGCGGCGGATCGTAGAGACGCCGCACCTCACCGATCGTCAGCCCGGCATTGTAGGGGGTCAGGCTCACGATCTCCTGGCGGATGAGATGGGAAGGATCTGCCATCGAAAGCTCCTTTGCTGCCTCTTTCACAAGCAATCTAGGTCGCTGCTCAAAATTTGTATAGATATGTATAGACAACTAACTCGAAAGATGGTGCTATAGGATCAGAAGCTGCACCAAACCGGCTCATTCAGGGAACGCGCGATGCCTGCCGCATCACCATTCGACTTGACCGGCCGCAAGGCGATCGTCACCGGCGCAAGCCGCGGCATCGGCCGGGCGATCGCCGAAGCCCTGGCGTCGGCCGGCGCCGATATCGCCGTAACCGCCCGCGACACCGCATCGCTCGACGAGACATGCCAGGCAATCGAGGAAAGGGGAAAAAGGGCATTTGCCTTCGCCCTCGACCTGCGCACGGCCGACCCCTGCAATCTGGCGATTTCCGCAGCGAGCAAGGCACTGGGGGGTCTCGACATTCTGGTGAACAATGCCGGCTATGAAGAGGTTCGCCCGTCGCTCGATGTCGACGAGGCCCTCTGGGACCGCGTCGTGTCTACGAACCTGAAGGGCGCCTTCTTCTGCGCCCAGGCGGCGGCGCGCCGGATGGCGGGCGAGAGGCGCGGGGCGATCGTCAATCTCTGCTCGCTGACTTCCTATGTGGGCGTTCCGACGGCCGTGCCCTACGGTTCGTCCAAGTCGGGACTGATGGGCATGACCCATGCGCTTGCGGCGGAATGGGCTCCCCTCGGCATTCGCGTCAATGCCATCGCGCCCGGCTACTTCCGCACGGCGATGACGGAGGTTTTCTACGCAAACGAAGACTGGCAGCAGGCCATGCTGACAAGGATTCCCCAGCGCCGCTTCGGCAATCTGGAGGATGTCGGGGGCGCCGTGGTGTTCCTCGCGAGCGACGCCTCGGCCTACGTGACGGGCCATTGCATACCGATCGACGGCGGTTATCTCGCGTCGATCTAGAAGTCGGGTACGGATTGGAACATGCAGTCAGCAACGGTCGAAACGGGGCAGGTCGACAGAGACGGGCAGGGCGTGCCGACCGCCGTCGCCGTGCGCAACGTCTCGATGGTCTATGACGGAATCCACGCCGTGCGGGACGCCTCTTTCGAACTTCCCCAGGGCCGGTTCCTGACGATCCTTGGTCCCTCCGGCTCCGGCAAGACCACATTGCTCCGACTGATCGCGGGATTCCAGCGCCCGACGAGTGGCGAAGTTGTCATCAACGGCGAAGCGGTGAGCGCCGTACCGCCGCATAGACGCTCGATCGGCATGGTGTTCCAGAAGCTCGCGCTCTTTCCGCACATGAGCACAGCGGAAAACGTCGCCTTTCCGCTGAAGATGCGCCGGCATGACGCCCGCACCATTCCGGGGAAGGTCGAGCGCTACCTCGACTTGGTTCGTCTCGGGGGATACGGCCCACGTCGGGTACATGAACTTTCGGGCGGCCAGCAGCAGCGGGTGGCGATTGCAAGGGCTCTCGTCTTCGAACCGGACCTTCTTCTGCTCGACGAACCACTGGCGGCCCTTGACAGGAAACTGCGCGAGGAGATGCAGCTCGAATTCCGTCGCATCCAGCGTGAACTCGGCGTGACGACGATCAACGTCACGCACGATCAGCGGGAAGCGCTGGTCGTCTCGGACGAAATCATCGTCATGGACGGCGGCGTGATCCAGCAGAAGGCGCAGCCGGCAGAGACCTATCGCCAGCCGTCGAACGCCTTCGTCGCAAACTTCATCGGCGTCACCAACTTTCTGAGAGGGACTGCCGGCGCGGCAACAGGCCCTGACCTGGACATCGAACGGAATGGCCTCCGGATCGCCGGAACACTGGTCGATGCGCGCAATCCGCCGAAACGCGGCGCGACGGTCTCGGGGGCGGTGCGGGCGGAGCAGATCCGGGTCTTGCCCGCCGGCGCACTAAGCGCCGCATTCGACACAGTCGTGACAGGCGTGGTCGCCGACGCAATCTTCGAAGGCGAACGCGTTGTCTACGAGGTGCGCGTGGCCGCACTCGACGACATGCTGCTCCGCGTGTTCGACCACGACCCGGTCGCGCATAACCAATTCAGCCCCGGTGCGTCAGTGATCCTCGGCTGGAACAGGAAGGACGTGCTTGTGTTCAACGACTAAGCCGGCAGCGAAAAGCCGGCCAACCAGAGGAGAACGAACATGACGGATACGAAATTTCTCGCGGCCGCACTTCGCCGCCGCGGTTTCCTGCAGGGAGCCGCAGCCATCGGCGGAGCGGCCGGGCTTTCGTCGCTGGGGCTGACACGAGCCTTCGCGCAGGAGCCTGAAAAACCCGCCGAGATCATCATCCGCGCCTGGGGCGGAAGCTGGGTCGATAGCCTGAAGGCCGGCGTCTCCGACAGTTTCACGGCCAAAACCGGTATCGCGATCCGCCACGATCTCACCGAGGACAATGAAATCCAGCCGAAAGTCTGGGCCGCAGTCGCGCAGAATCGCGTCCCCCCGATCCACATCAACTGGGACACCACGACGAATGCAACCAAGTCGGCCCTGCGCGGCGTCACGGAGGATCTCTCCGATCTGCCAAACCTGAAGAACACCACGGACCTCGCCAAGCCGGTCGGTCTTGACGGCTATCCGATCGTCAATACCTACGGCTATGTCTACGTGCTTGCCTATCGGCCGGCAGCCTTCCCCGACGGCCCGCCGGCCTCCTGGAAGGCGCTGCTCGATCCAAAGTTCAAGGGTCGCATCGCGCTCTACAACGACGGCATCGGATTCCATTTCCCCGCGCAGGTCGCGGGCGGCGGGAAGCTCGAGGATATTCCGGACAACATGCAGCCTGCCTGGGACTTCATCGCACAGATCAAGGAACAGCAGCCGCTGCTCGGCGAAGACCCCGATTTTACCACCTGGTTCCAGAAGGGCGAGATCGACGCGGCCTGCACGATTTCCACCAATGCCCGCGAGGCCAAGAAGAACGGCATCGAGATCGCCTGGACGGTACCGGAGGAGGGGTGCAAGTTCGATACGGACGGCCTCTGGATCCCGAAGGGCCTGCCGGAAAACGAACTCTACTGGGCCAAGCAATATATCAACCACGCCCTGACGGTCGAGGCCCAGCAGGTCTGGCTCGACGGGCTCGGCCTGCCGGGCGTCGTCCCGGGCGTCAATCCGCCGGCCGATCTCGCGAATGATCCGTCCTATCCGACGAAGGAAGAGGATTTCAAGAACCTCATCCGCATCTCGTCGAAGATCCAGGTCGAGAACGAAAGCGACTGGTTCGGCAAGTTCAAGGCGATCATGCAGGGCTGATTCAGCCAGAACCACCGGGCCCGCCGCGGCAAGGGCGGCGGGTACCGAACCAACCGATTCGGGAACCCTCACATGCGCGCGGCACGATCAGCCTATCCCATCACGTGGCGTATCATGGATGCGTTGGAAGCGTTCGCCGCCTTCGTCTGGCCGGCGCGCTTCGGGCGCGCCATTCCCTGGCTGATGCTTGCCCCGGCGCTGCTTCTTGTCGGGCTTCTCGCTCTCGGGCTCATCCAGATCGGCGACACGAGCCTGCGAACACTGGACAGGTCCACATTCCTTCTCTCAGAAGAGCACACGCTCGAGAACTACCGGCGTGCCGTGACAGAAAGCCTTTTTGCGACCGTTGCGATGCGCAGTCTCCTCGGCTCGCTGATCGTTACGATCACGACGCTCATCCTGGCCTTTCCGTATGCCTATCTGATGGTACGGACGCCGTCGGCGCTGCTGCGGAAACTCCTGCTGATCGCACTCTTTCTGCCGTTTTTCATCGGGCAGGTCGTACGAGCCTATGGCTGGCTCATCATCCTCGGCAACCAGGGCCTGGCGAACGAAGCACTTGGGCTTGTCGGCATCGCGCCCCTGCGTCTGCTCTACAATTATCCCGCCGTCCTTTTCGGGCTCGTCCAGTACATGCTTCCCTTCGCGGTGCTGATGCTTGCTCCGGCGCTGACAGCAATACCGGAAGAACTCGAGGCGGCCGCCGGCTCGCTCGGCGCAAACTGGGTGCGAACCTTCCGTCATGTCGTCCTGCCGCTTGCCCGCCCGGGCCTTGTCGGGGCCGGTCTGGTGGTGCTCACGCTGTCGCTTACCGATTTCGCCATGCCGGCGATACTCGGCGGCGGCAGCCAGGATTTCATCGCCAATGCAATCTACGACCAGTTCTTCCGCACATCCGACCAGGGCCTCGGCGCGACGCTCGCGCTGCTTCTCGTCGCCGTCGGTTCGCTGCTGGTCGGCCTCGTCTTCACCCTGTTCGGGGCGGGTACGCTCGCCATGGGGAGGGCGCGGCGATGAGCAGTCCGCTGAGCAAAACCATCGTGCTGTGGCTCTTCGTCGGCGCCGTGCTCGTGATGCTCTCCGCGCCGACGATTGTCGTGCTCGGCGCGTCCTTCACCTCCGGCAACATCATCACCTTCCCGCCGGACGGTTTTTCGCTGCAGTGGTACGCGAAGATCGCCGGCGCCCGCGACCTCTGGGAGGCATTCCTGCGTTCCCTCCAGGTCGCGTTGATCTGCACGATCGTCGCCATCCCGATTGGCACGTTCGCCGGCATCGCACTTGCAAAATATGCGATCCGCTTCGAGAGGTCGGTTCAGGTCTATCTGCTGCTGCCCTTTACCATCCCGCTCATCGGATCGGGCATCGGCCTCATGCTCGTCTTCGGCGAGTGGCGCCTGCTCGGGCAGCTCTGGCCGGTCGGCATCGCCTGTTGCGTCATCAACCTGCCATTCATGATCTGGGCCGTCACGGCAAGCGCCACCAGCCTCGACCCGGATCTCGAGTTGGCCGCGGCCAACTGCGGCGCGCCGCCGCTATCGACCTTCCTCCACGTGACCCTGCCGGCGGTGATGCCGGGCGTGATAAGCGGGGCACTCCTGATGTTCATCCTGGCCCTGAACGAATTCCTGGTCAGCCTTCTCCTGGTCGACGCAAGAATCGTTACGCTTCCGGTCCAAATCTACAATTCCATCCGCTCGATCATCACCCCCGACCTTGCCGCCATCTCGGTGGTCTTCATCGCCTGTGCGGCAACCGCCATAGTCCTGCTCGATCGGCTGGTCGGGCTCGACATCTTCCTCAAATCGAAATGATAGACCGCCGACCATCGGCACAATGGGAACCATGCCATGTCCGACATATCCTTCCACGAGCTCGTCGCGCTTGACGCCGACGCCCGCGCGGCACTCTTAAGGCGCTCCGAAACGGACCTCTCCGGCTTCATCGAGAAGGTGAAGCCGATCATCGAAGCCGTCAGGACCGAAGGCGACGCCGCACTTGCCCGCTTCGCCCGCGATCTCGACAGAGCCGACCTCGACGCCGGAAGCCTCAAGGCGACCGAGGCCGAATTCGACGCGGCTTTCGACACGGTCGAGCGGGAGGTTGTCGAGGCGATCCGCTTCGGCATCGACAACATCCGCCGTTTCCACGAGGAGCAGAAGCCGGAGGCCATGTGGCTGAAGGAAATGCGGCCCGGCGCCTTCGCCGGCGACCGCTTCACGCCGATCAGGTCTGTCGCACTCTACATCCCGAGAGGGAAGGGGGCTTTCCCGTCGGTGACGATGATGACCGCCGTGCCCGCGGTCGTCGCCGGTGTGCCCGAGCTTGCGATCGTCACGCCGCCAGCGCCGGACGGATCGGTCGATGCGGCGACGCTGGTCGCTGCCCGACTTGCCGGTGTGGAAACGGTCTACAAGGTCGGCGGCGCGCAGGCTGTCGCCGCCGTCGCCTACGGCACCGAAACGATCAAGCCGGCCCTGAAGATCGTCGGACCCGGCAGCCCGTGGGTGGTTGCCGCAAAACGGCTGCTCGCCGGCGTCATCGACCCGGGCCTGCCCGCCGGACCGTCCGAGGCGGTCATCTTCGCCGACGACACCGTGAAGGGCGGTCTTGCGGCCCTCGACCTGCTGATCGAAGCCGAACACGGGCCCGACTCATCGGCTTATCTCGTCACGCACAGCCGTCGCGTGGCAGAGGAGGCGTTGGCGGCACTGCCCGAGCACTGGGCCCGCATGACAGAGCAACGCGTCGCTTTTTCGCGTGCCGTGCTGACCGGCCCCTGCGGCGGTATCGTGCTGACCCCTTCGGTCGAGGAGAGCTATCGCTTCATCAACGACTATGCACCGGAGCATCTGGAAATCCTGTCGACCGACCCCTTCACCCATCTCGGGCACATCACCGAGGCGGCGGAGATCCTGATGGGACCCTATACACCGGTCTCGATCGGCAATTTCGGCCTCGGCCCGAACGCGGTCCTGCCGACGAGCCGGTGGGCGCGTACCTACGGACCGCTGTCGGTTGCCGATTTCGTCAAACGCTCGTCGATCGGCTATGTCACCGCCTCCGCCTATCCGGAGTTCGCAAAGCACGCGTGGACGCTAGCGCGCTACGAGGGCTTCTCCTCGCATGAGCACGCCGTATCGGACGTTCGCAAAACCTATCTCTGAACGAAGGGCGGGAACGATGAAGGCCGTACGTCTCTATGCCGCCCGTGACCTCCGCGTCGAGGAGGTCCGTGCCCCCGGCACGCTCCAGCCGGGATGGGCGCGCCTGCGCGTGACGGCTGCCGGGATCTGCGGCTCGGACCTTCACAACTATCGCACCGGCCAATGGATCACCCGGTCGCCATCCATCGCGGGACATGAATTCGCCGGCATCGTTACCGAGGTCGGCACGGAGGTCTCCGATCTAACGCCGGGGGACACCGTCGCGGCCGATTCGCGCTTCTGGTGCGGAGAATGTGCCGCCTGCGGCAGCGGACGGTACAATGTCTGCGAGAACCTCGGCTTTGTCGGCGAGGTCTGCGACGGTGGTTTTGCCGAAGAGACCGTCCTGCCGGCGCGCCTGCTGTTGCGCCACGATCCCGAACTCGATCCCGCCGTTGCGGCGATGGCCGAGCCGCTTGCCGTGGCGCTCCATGCGCTGCGCAAGCAGGCCGTTCCCTCCAAAGAGCCGGTACTCGTCATCGGATGCGGCCCGATCGGCGGGCTCGCCGCAGTGCTCCTGTCGCGCTCCCACGACGGCCCCGTGCTGGTCTGCGACAGCAATACGGCTCGCGCCGGTCTTATCGCCGCCGTCACCGGTGCCGTGCACGTCACCCTCGAACCGGGGAGCATCGCAGAGGCGCTCGGTGGCGCGCCCGTCCGGTATGCAATCGACGCGACGGGAAATGTCGGCATCCTCTCAACAATCCTCGGCCTGCTCGCGGGCGGCGGGTCGCTGGCGCTGGTTGGCATTTCGCACGGGCGGATCGACTTCGATCCCAATGTGCTGGTCGAACGCGAAATCGCGCTGATCGGCTGCCATGCCTATGCCGGCGAACTGCCGGACGCGATCGCGATGCTCCCTCAACTCACAGCAGCACTGACGCAACTGATCGATCGCGAAATCGGCCTCGACGAGGTTCCGGCCGCCTATGACCGGTTGATCGCCGGCAAAACGCCCGGGCTCAAGACGATCATCCGCATTCGCGCGTCGACACCCTGAGTGCAGGAGGAACCATCGATGCCGCCCCTTTCCGACACCGCCGGTCCGCTCTACGAAAAGGTCAAGGACTATGTTCTCCACCATATCGGCAGCGGCAAATGGGCAAGCGACCATCGGCTTCCCTCGGAACACGACCTAGTCGCCGCCCTCGGCGTTTCACGCATGACGGTGCACCGAGCGCTGCGAGAATTGACGTCCGAGGGCTATCTGCTGCGTATCCAGGGCGTCGGAACCTTCGTCGCCCCTCCAAAGCCGCAGTCCACGCTGATCGACGTCGCCAATATCGCCAACGAGATCACCGCGCGCGGCGGCCGGCATTCGGCACGCGTGATCCTGCTCGAAACGATCCGGCCGACCGCCGACCTTCTCGTCGCCTTCGAAGCAGGAGGCCACAAGGGGTTCGGGCATTCGCTCATCCTGCATTTCGAGAACGACGTGCCGGTCCAGCTGGAGGAACGCTTCGTGAATTCCGAGCTGGTGCCGGACTACGACAGGCAGGACTTCGAAGCGATCACCACCTTCGACTACCTGCAGCGGTGCACGCCGCTGACCGAAGTCGAGCACGTCATCTCCGCCATACCGGCCGACGCGGAAACGGCCCGCCTCCTGATGCTGCAGGAGGCCGAACCCTGCCTCCTCCTTCACCGTCGCACGTGGACGCGTTCGCAGGTCGCGACAGTCAACAAGCTCACCTATGCCGGCAACCGCTATTCGCTCGGCAGCCGCTACTCTCCGGCATCCGTCAGCTAGAGGACCGGCCATGACCGATGTTTCGAGCCGCACCGCAGACCTCCGACGCCTCGCGCGCACCGACGCCGCCGCCGCAAAGCGGCTGCTGCGGGATCTGCTGCACGACCTGTTCGCCATAAAGGCGACCGGTATTGCCTTCAACCACGACCAATATAGCCTCAATTCCCTGAACGGCTTCTTCGAGGCGGATGGACAACCCCTTTTCTTCAAGTTCCACCAGGAGGAGGGCGAGGAGGCCATGTCCGGCGAATATTACCGTGCCGACATCCTTGCGCGCGCCGGACTGCCGGTCGATCAGCCTGTCCTTATGTCCACGCTTCCCGGCGAGCAGATCCTGATCTACCGTCGCCGCAGCGATCCACGTTTTTCCGACGTGTTGCGGACGCTCGATCTATCACCGGACGATGCGGCGGAAGTGCGTGCCGTCGAGGCGGAGCGCCGGCTTTCGGAGATGCTGCTCGACGTCTACCGCCGGACGCTTCACCCGATCACGCCCGAGCAGGCGGCCGCCGAACCGATCCATCGTCTCTTCCACGAGCGGCTGATCGATCCGCCGACGAACGCCTTTCCCGGCGGCCGGTATCGCAATTTCTATGTCGGCCAGCGCTTTACCTTTCCCGGAGTTGACATCGGCTGGGACGCCCTTGCCGCTGCGGCGGTCGTCGTCAACGGCCGCCGGTACCGCAAATCCATCGGCCGGCTTTTCGATGACGCGGCGGAGCGCTTGCGCCCGGACAAGCTTGCCGACGCCGGCGGCGTCGTGGCGCATGGCGACGCGCACAACGCCAATGTCTGGTACACGGAAACCCAGGGCGGTGCCACGCTCTCCTATTTCGATCCCGCCTTCGCCGGCGAAAACGTGCCGACGCTGCTGGCGGAAATCAAGACGACCTTCCACAACGTCTTCGCCCACCCGCTCTGGCTCTACGATCCCGCCGAGGCGGAGCGGCGATACAGCGCAAACGCCCGTTTCGCCGATGGCACGCTGCATCTGGAGACCGACTGGCAGCCGAGCCGCATTCGCCTGTCACTGCTCGACGTGAAGGCACGCCATCTGTGGCGCCCGCTTCTCGCGACACTGAAGGAGCGTGGCATGCTGCCCGCCGATTGGCGCGACGTCGTGCGGCTTGGGCTCTTTCTCTGCCCGACGCTCGTCATGAACCTGCGGGCCGGCGCCACCTCCCACAATCGCCTGTCGTCGCTGATCGCGTTTTCGGTGGCAGCCATGGTCGGCTCGGAACCGGAGGGGGAAGGGGACTTCGTGAGCCGCTTCCTCGACGCCATCGATCCCGACCGGACCTGACTGTCATCGCTCATCTCCCACGACACTCCGGCAAACGCCGGGGGCTGGTCCTTCGGACTCGGTTAAAGCCACTTGACAATTGGTCTGACATCTTATCATTTTAAGTTGTCAGACCAATTTGAGAAGCTGGCGAGAAACAGGGGAATTGCCGCATGACGGCAGGGGTGAACGAGCGGCCGCGCATCCAGCCGCTGCCGCCGATCGATCGGGGGCGGCAGGTCACCGAGGCGCTCGCGGCCTATATCGACCAGGCAAGCCTCAAGGCCGGCGACCGGCTGCCGGCGGAACGCGAGTTGATGGCCGCACTCGCCGTCGGGCGCTCGACGATCCGCGAAGTAATCCGCCATTTCCAGGCGCTCGGCGTGATGGAGACCCGCAAGGGCAGCGGCACCTATCTTCTGAAACCCGTCACCAGTGCCACCGTGCACATGCCGCTCTCGCTGGAGACGGCGCATGTGCGCGACATTCTGCTCCAGACGCTGGAAGTCCGTCGCGGCATCGAATGCGAGGCGGGTATGGTTGCTGCCCGCCGGCGAACCGCCGGGGACCTCGTCGTCATCGAGCAGAAGCTCGACGAAATGGAGCGCGTCCACCTTTCCAAGGGCACTTCGGGCCCCGAGGATCTCGCCTTCCATCTCGCTATTTACGATGCGACCCACAATCCGCTCTTCCGGCAGCTTCTCGAACAGATGCGCGGCGCCTTCGAGCGCTTCTGGGAGAAACCGTTCGACCGGCCGGATTTCGCCCGGCGGTCGTTTCCCTATCACCGCACCCTCTTCAATGCGATCACTGTGCAGGACACCGAGGCCGCGCGGCGTGAAACGATGAAGATCCTCGACGTCGTCGAGGAAGACATCAAGGACATGTCCAAATGATCAACGGAGCCGATCCGTTCGATTTCGCTTCGCTCACCGTGGCGCATGACGAAAGCAATGCCTTCGATGCGGTCGTGCCGCCGATCGTGCAGACCTCGCTTTTCACCTTCGAGAACTACGACCAGATGATCTCAGCCTACCGCGGCGAGATCGTGCGGCCGATCTACACGCGCGGGCTGAACCCGACAGTGCGTGCCTTCGAAGAGATGCTGGCGAAGCTCGAAGGCGGGGAGGACGCGCTGGGTTTTGCGAGCGGCATGGCGGCGATCTCATCGACCGTGCTCTCCTTCGTCGAGCCGGGGGACCGGATCGTCGCTGTCAGGCACTGTTACCCGGATGCCTTCCGCCTCTTCGGTACGCATCTGAAGCGCATGAAGATCGAGGTGACCTACGTCGACGGACGGGACGAGGAAGCCGTCGCAAAAGCCCTGCCAGGCGCCAAGCTTCTCTACCTCGAGAGCCCGACGAGCTGGATCATGGAGGCGCATGACGTCGGCCAGCTGGCGGCACTGGCGAAGCGCCACGGTATCCTGAGTGTCATCGACAACAGTTGGGCGAGCCCGGTCTTCCAGCGCCCGCTGACGCTCGGCGTCGATCTCGTGTTGCATTCCGCCTCGAAATATCTCGGCGGCCACAGCGACGTCGTCGCCGGCATCGTTGCGGGATCGAAGGAACTGGTTGGCCGCATCCGCGCCGAGGCCTACCCCTATCTCGGCGGCAAACTTTCGCCCTTCGACGCCTGGCTGCTGGTGCGCGGGCTGCGCACGTTGCCGATCCGCATGAAGGCGCATGAAGCGTCCGCGCTTGAAATCGCAAGGCGCTTGCAGGCACTCGATATCGTCGAGACCGTCTGCCACCCGGCACTCGCCAATCGCCTGCCGTCGGGGCTCACCGGCACGTCCGGCCTGTTCTCCTTCGTCTTCCGCGAGGGCATCGACATCCGCACGTTCGCCGACCGGCTCGATCTCTTCAAGCTTGGCGTCTCCTGGGGCGGGCACGAGAGCCTCATCGTGCCCGGCGAGGTCGTCTTGCAGCAGAAAGCCCAACCGAATTCCGCGCAAGCCTTCGGCATCGATCCACGGTCCGTGCGTCTCCATGTCGGCCTGGAGGGAACCGAGGCCCTGTGGAGTGATCTGGAGGCGGCGATTGCCGCAGCCTCCGGCGGCTAACGCCATGAACTGAAACCGAAACCAGAAAAGAGGGAACGACTATGAAAAGACTTCTGACCGCAGTGCTCTTCGCCTCCATGATGGCAACGACGGCACTTGCCGATACCACGCTGAAGCTCGTCGAGGTGATCACCAGCCCCGAGCGGACCGAGACGCTGAAATCGATCGTCGGCAAATTCGAGGAAACCAATCCGGGTACCAAGGTCGAGATCATCTCGCTGCCCTGGGGCGAAGCCTTCCAGAAATTCGCAACCATGGTGTCGGCCGGCGAGATTCCGGATGTCATGGAAATGCCGGACACCTGGCTCTCCCTCTACGCCAACAACGGCATGCTGGAGAGCCTCGAGCCCTATCTCGCAAAATGGGAACACACGTCCGGCCTGACGGCGCGTGCGCTGGAGCTCGGCCGCGACATCGACGACACCGCCTACATGCTGCCCTACGGCTTCTACCTGCGCGCCATGTTCTACAACAGGAAGCTGCTCGCCGAGGCCGGTGTCTCCGAGCCGCCGAAGACGATGGACGAATTCGTCGAAGCGTCGAAAAAGGTGTCGGCCCTTCCGGGCAAGTACGGCTACTGCCTGCGCGGTGGACCGGGCGGCCTGAATGGCTGGGTGATGTTCGGCGCCACCATGGCGGGCTCCAACGAGTTCTTCAAGGAGGACGGCACGTCGACCATGAACAGCGAGGGTTGGGTCAAGGGCCTCACCTGGCTGATCGACCTCTACAAGAACGGTTATGCGCCGAAGGACAGCGTCAACTGGGGCTTCAACGAGATCGTCGCCGGCTTCTACAGCGGCACCTGCGCCTTCCTTGACCAGGACCCGGATGCGCTCATCGCGATTGCCGAACGCATGAAGGCGGAGGACTACGGCATCATGACCATGCCGAAGGGTCCTTCCGGCAAGACCTTCCCGACGATCGGCTATGCAGGATGGTCGATGATGGCGGCAAGCGCCAACAAGGATCTGTCCTGGAAGCTGATCGAGACGCTGGAAGGCCCGGAAGGCAACATCGCCTGGAACAAGCGCACCGGCGCGTTGCCGGTCCATACCTCGGCGGAAAAGGACCCCTTCTATGCGAGCGCGCAGTTCAAGGGTTGGTTCGAGGAATTGGAGGACAAGGACGCCGTGCCGACCGTGATGCCGACGCATCTCGAAGAATTCGCCTTCTTCAAGGATTCGCTCGTCATCAAGACCTCGCAGGAAGCGCTCCTCGGCGATATCACGCCGGAGGACCTCGCCAACCAGTGGGCCGACTATCTGACCAAGGCCCAGCAGAAGTTTCTCGCCAGCAAGTAGTGCCGGCGAGGCTCCGGGTGGAGAACACGAGGCTCCGCCCGGAGCTTTTCACATGACCGACAGCCGGCCTACGGAAGCACGCGCCCGATGACTCCCCTTGCCCAAACACATCTCCGCCGCCCGCTCGGAAAGCGGCTTGCGGATGCGTCGGAACCCTACCTCTACAGCGCGCCGGCGCTGATCCTCGTCGTCACCGTCATGCTGGTACCGCTGGCGCTCGGCATCTCCTATGCGTTCCGGGACATCCAGCTTCTGAACCCGTTCTCCGGCGGCTTCATCGGGCTCGACCACTTCCGCGCGCTCGGTGAGGATCAGGCCCTCTTCCGCGCGCTTCGCAACACGCTCTGGTGGACAGGTGCGTCTGTCTTCCTGCAGTTCGTCTTCGGCCTCATCCTCGCCCTGCTGCTCGACAAGCCGTTTTACGGTCGCGGCATCGTGCAGGCGCTGGTCTTCCTGCCCTGGGCGGTGCCGAGCTTCCTCGCCGGCCTCAACTGGGCCTGGCTGTTCAATCCGGTGATCGGCCCGCTGCCGCACTGGCTCTATGCCTTGGGCATCCTCGATGCGCCGGACAACATCCTCTCCGATCCGTATCTCGCCATGTGGGGGCCGATCGCCGCCAACGTCTGGTGGGGCATACCCTTTTTCGCGATCACTCTGCTGGCGGCGCTTCAGGCGATCCCGCGTGACCTCTACGAAGCGGCCAGCATCGATGGAGCTGGTCCGGTCCAGCGCTTCTGGTCGATCACGCTTCCCTTCCTCGCGCCGACCATCGCGATCACCGTGCTGCTGCGCACCGTCTGGATCTCCAATTTCGCCGATCTCATCATCGTCATGACCAATGGCGGGCCGGCGGACCGTACGCAGATCGTCGCAAGCTACATCTTCACCCAGGCCTTCAAGCGGCTCGATTTCGGCTATGCCTCGGCGATCGCCCTTGTGCTGCTGGTGCTGCTGCTCGTCTATTCGATGCTGATTGTCCTGCTCCGGCAGACGCTGCTGAACAAGGGCTGAGTCGATGCGCGCACGAAACCTCGTCCTTGTCGGCGCTCATCGCCTCGCGATCCTCACATACGTGATCGTGGCGCTCTTCCCGCTCTTCTGGCTGCTCAAGGTGTCGGTGACGCCGAACGACCTGCTCTACAGCGAGGGCGTGCGCATGTGGCCGTCGCGCGCAACGTGGGAGCACTACGAATTCGTCATCGCCCACAGCGCCTTCCCGACCTTCTTTCGAAACAGCCTGATCGTCGCCGGCTCCACCGCAATCGTGGTGACGATCGTCGCCTCGCTCTCGGGCTATGCGCTCTCGCGCTTCTCGTTCCGGGCGAAATACTGGATCGTCGCGCTGATGCTGATCACCCAGATGTTTCCGCTCGTCATGCTGGTCGCGCCGATCTTCAAGATGCTCTCGCCGCTCGGCCTCACCAACAGCCTGACCGGCCTCGTCATCGTCTATTCCGCCTTCAACGTGCCTTTCGCAACGTTCCTCATGCAGTCCTTCTTCGACGGCATACCGAAGGATCTCGAAGAAGCGGCGATGATCGACGGGGCAACGCAGCTCATCGCCTTCCGCCAGATCATCCTGCCGCTGACATTGCCCGGCATCGCGGCGACGCTCGGCTTTGTCTTTACGGCCGCCTGGAGCGAGCTGCTCTTCGCCCTGATGCTGATCTCCGGCAACGATGCTGCGACGTTCCCGGTTGGGCTCTTGACCTTCGTTTCCAAATTCTCGGTCGATTTCGGGCAGATGATGGCGGCCGGCATTCTTGCGCTGATCCCCGCCTGTCTCTTCTTCCTGCTCATCCAGCGCTATCTCGTACAAGGCCTGACGGCCGGCGCGGTCAAAGGCTGAAAGGTCCTCCCATGGCGTCCATCGACATCACCGGTATCCGAAAGAGCTACGGCACCTTTCCCGTGCTGCACGGCGTCGACCTTTCGATCCGCGACGGCGAATTCATCGTGCTCGTCGGCCCGTCCGGCTGTGGCAAGTCCACGCTGCTGCGCATGATAGCGGGGCTGGAGGAGGTGACCGCCGGCGAAATCCGCATCGAAGGCAGACGCGTCAACGACCTGCCGCCCAAGGACCGCGACATCGCCATGGTGTTCCAGTCCTATGCGCTCTATCCGCATATGAGCGTCGCCGAGAACATGAGCTACAGCCTGCGGCTGCGGAAGACCGCGAAGGAAAAGATCGCGGCCGCCGTCGGCGCCGCCGCGACCAAGCTCGGGCTCGAGCCCTACATGGAACGCCGCCCGAAGGCGCTCTCCGGCGGCCAGCGGCAACGTGTCGCCATGGGACGCGCCATCGTGCGCCAGCCGAAGGCCTTCCTCTTCGACGAGCCGCTGTCAAATCTCGATGCGCGGCTGCGCGAACAGATGCGGGCCGAGATCAAGAAGCTGCACGCCGATCTCGGCGCCACCTCGATCTACGTCACCCACGACCAGATCGAGGCGATGACGCTCGCCGACCGCATCGTCGCCATGCATGGCGGCGTCGTGCAGCAGGTCGGTTCACCGCTCGACCTTTACGACCGGCCGGCAAACCTCTTCGTCGCCGGCTTCATCGGCTCGCCCGGCATGAATTTCCTCGAAGGACGCTATCTCCTGTCGGGTGATCATGCCGATGTCCGGCTGAAGGACGGTACGCTCGTGGCGATGAAGCGACCCGTATCGCTGGAAAGCGGATCAGCCGTGACCCTCGGCATCCGCCCGGAACATGTGACGATCGTGGACGAGGGTGGCATGGTGGCGGATGTCGACCTCGTCGAGCCGACCGGTTTCGGCATCATCCTGCATCTGACGCTGCACGGCCTGCCGTTCAAGATCTTCACCCTGGACCGCGAGGCCCTCACGGCCGGCCCCACGATGCGCGTTGCATTCCCCACGCACTGCCTGCATCTCTTCGACGGTGACGGGAAGCGGGTCGACTGAGGAGGGCGTCAGACGAAGGCGAGTTGCACCTTCACGGCCTTCGACCGGTCGCCGGCGATCGCGAAGGCCTGCGCGGCTTCCGCAAGCGGTAGCGTGTGGGTGATCAGCGGCTTCACGTCGATCGCACCGCTGTCGATAAGACGCACCGCTTCCGCATATTCCGCGTGGAACCGGTGGGTGCCACGGAACGCAATCTCCTTGCCGACCAGGAGATTGAGCGGCACGGCCGTATCCCCTGCGACGCCGGCCTGCACGATCACACCCCGCGGACGGACGGCAAGCACCGCGGCCTTGATTGCCGGCGCGGCAGCCGAACATTCGAAGGCGACGTCGAACGTACCCTTGTCCGCGTTGTAGCTCTCGAGCGCCTCCGCCTCGTTCAGCATGTTGATCGTCCGCGTCGCCCCCATGCGGCGCGCGACGGCAAGCGTCGCGTCCTGCAGGTCTGTGACGACGATTTCTGCCGCGCTCGCGAGGCGGACCACGGCGACGCAGAGAAGGCCGATCGGCCCCGCACCCGTGACGAGCACCCGGCTCCCGGCGAGGTCGTCCGTCTGGCTGCGTGCATGCAGGCAGACGGCAAGCGGCTCAGCGCAGGCTGCCTCGCCGAGCGTGACGTGATCCCCGACGGGCATGCATTGCGCAGCGTCGGCCACGATCACATCCCGGAACCCGCCCTGTTCGTGCGGGAACCGCAGCGCCGACCCGTAGAACCGCATGTTCAGGCAGTGCTGGAAGAGACTTTCCCGGCAGTAGCGACACTGATGGCACGGGCGGCTCGGATTGAGCGCTACCTTCTGGCCGACCCGGAGTCCTGCGACCGCGCTGCCCAACGCTTCGACGGTGCCGGCCACCTCATGACCGAGGATGATCGGCTCGCGCACCCGGATCGGCCCGAAGCCGCCATCCTGGAAATAATGGAGATCGGAACCGCAAATGCCGCCGGCGCCGATGCGCACCAGCACCTGGCCGTCCTCGAGCGCGGCAACGGGATCCCTTTCGATCCGGATGTCGCCCTTGCCGTAAAGCCGGCAGACCCGCGTGGTCACCGCACTCATCGCACGAGCCCCAACTGCCGCGGCAGCCAGAGGCTGATGTCGGGGACGAAGGTGATGATCGCGAGTGCCATGAAAAGCGGGACGAGCCACGGCAGGATCGCCAGCGTCGTGCGTTCGATCGACAGTTTCGAAATGCGCGACAGCACGAACAGAATCATCCCGACCGGCGGCGTGAGAAGTCCGATCATCAGGTTGAGCGTGACGACCAGGCCGAGATGAACCGGGTCCACCCCGAAACGCGCGGCGATCGGCATCAGGATCGGCACCAGGATGGTGATGGCCGCAATCGTGTCGAGAAAGGCGCCGAGGATCAACAGGATGACATTCACCAGCAGCAGGAACATCCACTTGTTGTCGGTCAGTGAGAAGACGAAGTCCGATAGCAGTTGTGCCGCCTGGCTCACCGTCAGCAGCCAGGCAAAGATCGAAGCGGCCGTGACGATGAAAAGCACCGACGCCGTCGTCTCGATCGTGTCGAAGCTCGCCTTGGCGAGCGTCTTCATCGTCATCGTCCGATAGCGCACCAGCCCGAGGAACAGCGACCAGATGACGGCGGCGACCGCCGCTTCCGTCGGCGTGAACCAGCCCATCGTCATGCCGCCGATCAGAAGGATAGGCGTCATCAGCGCCATCACCGCGGAAAAATCGAAACAGTAGTCGAGCGCCACCAGCAACACGAGCGCGATGCCGACGGCGATGTTGATCGACAGGCCGGCCAGCATCAGCGCATAGACCACCACGGGGAAGCAGAGGACGATCAGCACTTCCAGCGCAGCACCGGCGAGGCGTTTCAATTCGAAGGGCGTATCCGACCCCCAGCCCTTGCGATGGGCGAAGATGAAGACGGTCAGCATCATCAGCGCCGTCATCACGACACCGGGAACGATACCCGCCATGAAGAGTGCGCCGATCGAGACGTTGGCCATCATGCCGTAGATGACGAAGGGCAGCGACGGCGGGAAGATCGGGCCGAGCGTCGCCGACGCCGCGGTAACGCCGACTGCCGCCTCCACCGGATAGCCATGGTCCTTCATCGCCTTGATCTCGATCGTTCCGATGCCGGCGGCGTCGGCGAGGGCCGTGCCGGACATGCCTGAGAACACGACTGAACCGACGATGTTCACCTGGGCGAGGCCGCCGCGCATCCAGCCGACGAGCGAGAGCGCGAAGTGATAGATGCGGCCGGTAACGCCGGCGATGTTCATGAGGTTGCCGGCGAGGATGAAGAAGGGGACGGCGAGAAGCGGAAAGCTCTCGACGCCGGCGATCATGCGTTGCGCCGCGATGATGTCGGGCGCGACGCCGTAAAGGACAAGATAAAGCAGCGATGCGACGGCCATCGACACGGCGACGGGCGTGCCGATCAGCATCAAAAGCACGAAGGAACCAATCAAAAGCAGCACGGCCTAGCTCTCCGATCCGTCGGGGGTTTCACCCGGACTGCGTTTCCTGTCGCGAATGAAGTTCTGCACCGATCGAACGGACATCAGCAGGAACGCCGCGAGCACGATGTAAAAGACGATGCCCCGCGGCAGGTCGACGGTCACCATGCGTTCCTTTCCGACGATCGCCACGTAGCGCCACATCAGCCAGGACGCATAGGCGAAGAAGCCGATGACGATGAGGTCGACGACCAGCACGAGCCAGCGGCGGATGTCAGGCGGCAGCAACTGCTGGACAAAATCGACATGGATGTGCCGCGCAAGCCGGACGCACATGGCGGAGCCGAGAAAGACGACCATGACAAGGCAGTTGGCAGCGATCTCTTCGGTCCAGGCCAGGCTGTTGTTCAGCGCGTAGCGCGTAAAGAACTGTAGGAAGACGCAGCCTGCCATGGTCCAGAAGATGGCAAGCGTTATCCAATCCTCAACCGCATGAGTGGACAGATCCACCGGCCCGACGTCTTCCTCGAAGGCATGCGCCATCTCGTCGACGCTCAGGAGCGTCTGCTGCTCGTCCGCCATCGGCGTCCTCCGCTTGCTTGTTTGAGAAGGCGGCCCGGGCCGAACCCGGGCCTTTCTTTGTCACTTGATCGCGCGGATCGCTTCCCAGTCGGCCTTGCGGTAGCCGAACTCCTCCATCGTCACCTTTTCCACGACGGTCTTTTCGAAGTCGGCCTTGTCAACCTCGGTCACGCTGAGACCCTGATCCTTGAAGAATTGCACGAGATCCTTTTCGCGGGCCACGATCTTGGCCGTCGCCCGCGCTGCGGCTTCCTGCATCACGTCGCTGAAAATCTGCTTGTCCTCGTCGGAGAGCTGCGACCAGCGCGACTGGGAGACGATGGTGTTCAGGTGATCGACGATATGACCGGTCAGCACGATGTGCTTCTGCACTTCGAAGAATTTCTTCGCCTCGATGGTCGTCAACGGGTTTTCCTGGGCCTCGACGGTGCCGTTCTGCAGTGCCAGATAGACTTCCGCGAAGGCGATCGGCGTCGTGTTGGCACCGCAGGCGCGCGGCATGGCAAGGTAGGCCGGGACATCCGGAACCCGAATCTTGAGGCCCGCCATGTCGCTGCATTTTTCGACAGGGCGATTCGACGTGGTATGACGCGTACCGTAATAGGTCGTCGCCGTTATATGGTGGCCCGAGGCCTCTTCGTAACCCTTCGTCAGGTCCTTGTAGACGTCGCTCTTGGCGTAGGCGAGCAGGTGATCCGCATCGCGGAAGATGAAGGGGAAGTAGGTCACGCCGATCGGCGGGAACTCGCGTGCCGCGAAGCTCGAGCCGGAAATGATGATGTCGACGGTCCCGAGCGTCAGGCCCTGGTTGATGTCGGCTTCCTTGCCGAGCTGCGACGAAGGGAAGACGTCGACCTTGTAACGTCCCTCGGTACGCTTGGCGATTTCCTCCGCCGCCCAGACCGATTCCGTATGGAACGGCTCGGTCGGTTCGTAGACATGCGCCCATTTGAGCACGGTCTCGGCACAGGCACTTCCGGCAATCAGTGCGCTGGCGATGCCGGCGAGCAGCGTCTTGGCAATATTCCTGTAAGCAATCATTCTCTTCCTCCCTTGCTTGCTTTCTTTCCGGGCTCGATCAGCCCGGCTCCTCGAAAAACTCCGGCCTGACACCTGCGATCCCCGGCAGGTCCGACAGGATCTCCCGCAGGTGCAGGCGCATGGCGCGGTCGGCCTCCTCCGGCTCACCGCGCTCGATCGCATCGACGATCGCCGCATGCTGGTTCACGATCTTGGGGATCGGGAAATGGATGAAGCTGAGGTAGCGGACGCGGTCCATCTGCGCCTTCACATCCTCAAGCACCTTCCAGGCGTAGGACTTGTCGGCGGCCTCCGCGAGCGTGCGATGAAAGAACTCGTCAAGCTTCATGAAGGTCGCCGGATCGTCTTCCGGTACGGCCCGCTGGCGCTTCACCTGTTCCCGCAGTTCACGCACGAGGGCGCCATCGTGTTCAGAGGCGACCAGTTTCACGATGTCGGCCTCGATCGCCTCGCGCACGAACCGCGCGTCCATGACCGCCGCCTTGGTGATCTTGCGCACAAGCGTGCCACGCTGCGGCCGCACCTCAAGCAGGCCCTCCTCGGCAAGCTTGATGAACGCCTCGCGGACCGGCTGGCGGCTGAGGGAGAACATCCGGGCGATCTCGGATTCCGAAATCAGCATGCCGGGCGTGAGCTCCGCGCGGATGATGCGCTCGCGCAGGATCCGGTAGACCTGCGGTCCGACCGGTGCTCCTTGAGCCAGAACAATTTCCGTCGCGATGTTCACAGCTTATCCTCCTCATCGCGATCTACCACCATACTTCCATACTAGTCAACATGATTGCCGAATGCTAATGGATCGAGAAAGTTGCAAAGGCGGCAGCCTGCAGGGGAGGAAGACGTGAAGCAGACCTGGCGGTGGTTCGGTCCGAGGGACCTTGTGAGCATCGACGACATGCTGCAGGCCGGCGTAGAGGGGGTCGTCTCCGCCCTCCACCATGTGCCGACCGGTGCGGTCTGGACCTCAACGGAAATCGGGAACCGTCAGGGCGAAATCGGCAGAATGAACGACGGGAGCGCCTCTGGCATCGCCTGGGACGTGGTGGAGAGCCTGCCGGTCTCCGAAGACATCAAGAAGCAGAAGGGCGCCTGGCGCGAGCATCTCGCCAGCTACAAGACCAGCCTGCGCAACCTGGCCGCTGCCGGCATTGATGTCGTCTGCTACAATTTCATGCCGGTCCTCGACTGGACCCGGACGGATCTCGCCTGGCGCCTGCCACACGGCGGCACCTGCATGCGCTTCGACTACGCCGACTTTGCAGCCTTCGACATCCACATTCTGAAACGCGCCAATGCCGCCGAGGACTTCCCGGAGGATATTGCCGCAGAGGCGGAACGCCGTTATCGGGCGATGAGCGACGACATCCGCAAAGCCCTTGCGGGCAACGTCGCCTTCGGCCTGCCCGGCGCCGCCGAGCGTCTCACGCTTGATGACGTGCGGGACCATCTGGCCGAATACGGATCCATCGACGCCGAGCGGCTGCGCCGTCACCTGATCGACTTCCTCGAAGAGGTGATCCCGGTCGCGGAGGAGGCAGGCATCCGCATGTGCTGCCACCCCGACGATCCGCCCTATCCGCTGCTCGGACTGCCGCGCATCCTGTCGACGGAAGCCGACTATGCGACGATCATGCGGGCGGTCGACCGGCCGGCAAATGGCATCACGCTCTGCGCCGGCTCGCTCGGCGCCCGGTCCGACAACGATCTTCCGGGCATGATGGAAAGGCTCGGCGACCGGGTCCACTTCCTGCATCTGCGCAACGTCCGGCGCGAAACGCCTGCTCTGTTCGGCTCGTTCTACGAGGCCGAGCATCTCGGCGGCGAAACGGACATGGTGGCGCTCATCGGCGCGGCCTTGAAGGAGGAGGCCAGACGCCGCGCAGCGGGTCGCTCCGACCATTCCATCCCCTTCCGCCCGGACCATGGCCAGGACATTCTTGACGACCTCAAGCGCAAGGCGCAGCCGGGCTATCCGGCAATCGGCCGGCTGAAAGGACTTGCCGAACTGCGCGGTATCGCCACCGCGCTTTCGCATCCGGCCTATGGGGTACCGGTATGAACGCTGTGCGATTGACCGACGCAACGCTTCCCGTCGCCTCAGGCCGGCGGCCGGCCTATGCCCGTGCCGCGCACGGCGTCGGCATCGTGCATCTCGGTATCGGCGCATTCCACCGCGCGCATCAGGCGGTGTACACGGACGATGCTTTGGCCGCATCTGGCGGCGATTGGCGCATCCTCGGCGTCAGCCTGCGCGGAACCGATGTAGCCGAACAATTGAATCCGCAGGATGGCCTCTACACCTTGCTCATTCAAGGAGAAGGGCGGACCGAGGCCCGCGTCATCGGCAGCGTCGCACAGGTTCTGCCTGCCGCCCGGAACGGCAGCGCCGCACTCGCCGCCCTTACCGATCCGGCGACGCGCATTGTCAGCCTGACGGTCACCGAAAAGGCCTATGGCATCGACCGGCTGACGGGCAGGGCGCAGGAGAGTCATGCCGCGATCGGCCACGATCTGGCGGAACCCTCCCGTCCGACCGGTGCCATCGGGTTCATCGTGGAAGCGCTGCGGCTCCGCCGGCTTACCGGTGCCGCACCCTTTACCGTTCTCTGCTGCGACAACCTCCCGAAGAACGGCGCACTCATCCGCGCCGGCGTTCTGGACTTCGCCGGCCGCGTCGATCCGGCCCTGTCGGAATGGACCGCCGAAAACGTACCGTTCCCGGCAACCATGGTCGACCGCATCACGCCCGCGGCGACGGCGGATACCCGCGCGTTGGTAGAGGCGCAGATCGGGCTTGCGGACCACGGCGCAATCGAAACGGAACCATTTACCCAGTGGGTTATCGAGGATCGCTTCGCGATCGGCCGGCCGGAGTGGGAGGCGGGTGGCGCGCTGATGGTGACCGATGTCGAGCCGTATGAGCTCATGAAACTGCGCATGCTGAACGGCACCCATTCGATGCTGGCCTATGCCGGGTTTCTCGCGGGCAGAACATACGTGCGCGATGTCATGGCGGACGCGCTGCTGCCGCGGCTTGTCCGGCGGCATTTCACGGCCGCCGCCGCCACGCTGCATCCGCTCGAAGGCGTCAGTTTTTCCGCCTACGCGGAGGCACTTGCGGACCGCTTTGCCAATCCCGCGATTGCCCATGAGACCTACCAGATCGCCATGGACGGAACAGAGAAATTGCCGCAACGGCTGTTGCAGCCGGCACTCGAGGTCCTGGAAAGCCGTGGAGACCTGCGCCCCTTCGCCTTCGCGGTCGCGAGCTGGATGCGCTATTGTCTCGGGCGCAAGGACGACGGCACACGCTACGCGCTCCGCGACCCCCGCGAGACCGCGATCAGCGCGGCACTCGTGCGCGCCGGATCGTCGCCCGAGGCGATCGTCGCGGCGCTGCATAATCTGGAAGGTCTCTTTCCGGACCGCCTTGTGCAGGACACCTTCTGGCGCGGCGCAGTGACGGACGTTCTGCGCCGAATGCTCGATGCCGGCGTCAGCTCGGCAATCGAGAGTGAGGCAATGGAACGAACGGCCTGAGCCGCAAGGCTGCCCTGCCCGAACCGCCGCCGTGCCGCGCACGGCGGCATTATCCTGCAGCGGCCGGTGGCACCAGAGGCATATTCCTTTAAGAAAGACGACGATCAAGGGAGGACAGTATGACCAGTGGAACGCCGGGCGATTTCTTAATCGGAACCTATGTCGGCAGGGCCTGGCGGCCGGACATTCAGGGGCCGGCCCTCGTCGTGGTGCGGGACGGCGACCTGTTCGATGTGACGGACAGGAAAGCGCCCACGATGCGCGACCTGCTGGAGATGGATGACCCGGTTGCCTATCTGGACGGCATCGATGGCGAGCACCTGGCGTCGCTCGACCTGGCCGCGGCCAACGCATTCGGACCGGCCGCCGCCGACAGCGTCGTTCACCTGCTTGCGCCCTGCGACCTCCAGGCGGTCAAGGCCTGTGGCGTCACCTTCGCCCGTTCGATGATCGAGCGGGTGATCGAGGAGCGGGCCGCCGGAAATCCCGACCTTGCGGTGAAGATCCGCGAGCGCGTCGCGGCCATCATCGGCGAGAGCCTGCGTGACCTGAAGGCCGGCTCGCCGGAGGCCGCCAAGGTCAAGGCGGCGCTGATCGAGGAAGGCGTCTGGTCGCAATATCTCGAAGTCGGCATCGGCCCCGACGCGGAAGTGTTCACCAAGGCACCGGTGCTGTCCTCGGTCGGCTGGGGTGCGTCCGTCGGCCTGCACCCGATCTCGCGCTGGAACAATCCGGAACCGGAAGTGGTGCTCGCCGTCGACAGCCGCGGCCGTGTCAAGGGTGCGACACTCGGCAACGACGTGAACCTGCGCGACGTCGAGGGGCGCTCCGCGCTGCTGCTCGGCAAGGCGAAGGACAACAATGCCTCGTCCGCAATTGGCCCCTTCATCCGCCTTTTCGACGAGACTTTTTCGATCGACGACGTGCGCAGGGCAGAGCTCGATCTCACCATCGAAGGGGAGGACGGTTTCGTCCTCAAGGGGCGCAGCTCGATGCGCGAAATCAGCCGCGACCCGCTCGACCTCGTCGCCCAGACGATCGGCAGGCACCACCAGTATCCGGATGGTTTCATGCTCTACATGGGTACGCTCTTCGCACCCGTCGAGGATCGCGACACGCCGGGGCAGGGGTTCACCCACAAGCTCGGCGACCGAGTGACGATCTCCAGCCCGGGTCTCGGCAGCCTGGTCAACACGGTGCGCCTGTCGACCGATTGCCCGCCTTGGACGTTCGGCACGGCCGCGCTGATGCGCAATCTTGCGGCCCGCGGATTGATCTGAACACGCGCCGATCCTGCCTACCGGATCAGGATCGCGCGGAAATCATTGACATTCGTACCGGTCGGGCCCGGCACGAACAGATCGCCGAGCGCATCGAAGGCCGTCCAGCTGTCGTTGCCGGCCAACAGCATCGCCGCATCGAGGCCGGCCGCTGCGAGCCGCGCGACGGTCGTGCCGTCGGCGAAGGCGCCCGCATTGTTCTCGGATCCGTCGATGCCGTCCGTGTCGGCCGCCAGAGCGGAGACCCCATCGACGCCATCGATGCCGCAGGCGAGGCCGAGCAGAAACTCGCCGTTCCGCCCACCCTTGCCCTTGCCGCGCACCGTTACCGTGGTCTCTCCACCGGAGAGCACGACGACCGGCCTGGCGAAAGGCCGATTGCGCTGGGCGGTTTCAGCCGCAATCGCGGCGTGGACGCGGCCGACATCGGATGCCTCGCCCTCGATGGCGTCGGACAGGATCACGGCTTCGATGCCCTGTCGGCGTGCTGCCGCCGCGGCTGCATCCAGCGATACCGCCGCGGATGCAACGAGCCTTACCTCGTCCCGTGCGAACGGCAGGTCCTCCGGCGTCGGCGCCTCGCCGCTCCCCGCGCGAATGTGGTGCATGACGGCACCGGGAAGGTCAAGGCGATAACGATCGATGATGCGCAGAGCGTCGTTTCGCGTGCCGGCATCCGGAATGGTCGGACCCGAGGCAACGAGCGCCGGATTGTCACCCGGAATGTCGGACACGACGAGCGAGACGACTCGCGCCGGATGCGCAAGGGCGGCAAGACGTCCGCCCTTGATGCGCGAGACCTGCTTGCGCACGCAATTCATGGCACGGATTGGTGCGCCGGAGGCAAGCAGCGCGCGATTGACCGCGATCTCGTCTTCCAGCGACAGCCCCTCCGGCGGCGCAGGCAACAGCGCGGAGCCACCGCCGCAGACGAGCGCCACGACAAGGTCGTTTTCGGTCAGGCCCGTTACCGTCTCCATCAACCGGCGGCTTGCCTTGATGCCGTTCTCGTCCGGCACGGGATGCGCCGCCTCAAGGATCTCGATGCGCTCGCAGGCGACGGCATAACCGTATCGCGTGACGACGACACCGGAGAGTGGCCCGTCCCACAGGCGCTCGAAGGCGCGCGCCATCTGCGCCGCACCCTTGCCGGCGCCGATGACGACGGTTCGCCCCTTCGGCTTTTCCGGCAGGTGGGCGGCCAACACCTTCTCGGGATCGGCCGCAGCAACCGCCGCATGAAAGAGCGCTTCGAGAAAGGCGCGGGGCTCGGCGATTGGTGGCATCTGATTCCTCACACAAAGGAGGGTCGGGCAGCACTCCTCCCGCCACCCGCCCTCATACAGGAAGGAGCCGGGCGGCGCTCCTCCCGCCGCCCGGCCGGGCCGTCATGCGACGGCGTGGTTGGCCATGCGCTCCAGCGCCTTCACGAGGCCGGAATGGTCGAGCCCGCTGTCGCCGTTGGCAGCGCAGTTGTTGAAGAGTTCCTGCGTCGCCGCCGTGTTCGGCAGCGAGATGCCGAGCGACTTGGCACCCTGCAGCGCCAGATTCAGGTCCTTCTGGTGCAGCGAGATGCGGAAACCCGGATCGAAGGTGCGCTTGATCATGCGGTCGCCATGCACCTCAAGGATGCGCGACGAGGCGAAACCGCCCATCAGCGCCTCGCGGACGCGGGCCGGATCGGCGCCGGCCTTCGACGCGAAGACAAGGGCTTCCGAGACCGCCTCGATCGTCAACGCGACGATGATCTGGTTGGCAACCTTCGTCACCTGGCCGTCGCCGCAGTCGCCGACCAGCGTGATGTTCTTGCCCATCAGTTGGAAGAGCGGCAGCGCCCGGTCGAAGCTCTCCTGCGAGCCACCCGCCATGATGGAAAGCGAAGCGTTCCTGGCGCCGACCTCGCCGCCGGATACGGGCGCGTCGACATATTCTGCGCCGGTGTCGCGAACTTGTCTCGCGAACTCCTTCGTCTCGATCGGCGAGATGGAGCTCATGTCGATGACCAGCTTGCCGGCCGAAAGGCCATAGGCGACGCCGTTCTCGCCGAAAAGAACGTCCTTCACCTCAGGTGTGTCGGGCAGCATGAGGATGATCGTATCGACGGCTTCCGCCAGCGCCTTCGGTGTCTCGACGGTTTCGAGCCCGTTGGCGACCAGTTCCTGGCGTGGCGGGATGACGAATTTCGACGTGACGACGGTGTGGCCGGCGTCCTGAAGATGCCGCGCCATGGGCGTGCCCATGATGCCGAGGCCGATGAATCCAATTCTTGCCATGTGCTTAGCTCCTGATCCTGATGATGTCTGCGCCCTTGGTCTGCCGGCGCGCTTCGGCGAACCAGCCGAGCCCCTCGGTCGTCGTCGTGCGCGGCTTGTATTCGCAACCGATCCAGCCGTCGTAGCCGAACCCGTCCAGCGCCTCGAAGACGAAGGGCCAGGCGATTTCGCCGGTGCCCGGCTCGCCCCGGCCAGGATTGTCGGCAAGCTGGATGTGGGCGATCTGCGCCTGGTGCCGCTTGAACGTGCCGACGAGTTCGCCCTCGGTGCGCTGCTGGTGGTAGAGGTCGTACTGGATGAAGAGGTCGTCGCTGCCGACCTCGCGGATGATCGACGCCGCCTGTTCCACCGTGTTCAGGTAGAAGCCCGGAATGTCGAAGCGGTTGATCGGCTCGATCAGCAGGCGGATGCCGTGCTTGCCGAGTTCGTCGGCAGCGAGCTTCAGATTTGAGACGAAGGTCGTGCGCAGGATGCTTTCGGCAACACCGACCGGGGCGATGCCAGCCAGGCAATTGATCTGGGTGCAGCCGAGCGCCATGGCATAGTCGATGGCCGAAGCGACGCCGCGGCGGAACTCGTCGATCCGGTCCGGCAGAATGGCGATGCCGCGCTCGCCCGATGCCCAGTCGCCGGCCGGCAGGTTGTGCAGCACCTGCGTCAGGCCGTTGAGGTCGAGCGCCGCGCGCAACGTCTCCTTGTCGAAATCATAGGGGAAGAGATACTCGACGCCCTCGAAGCCGGCTTTGGCCGCAAGGCCGAAGCGCTCCAGGAACGGCGCCTCGGTGAAGAGCATGGTGAGATTGGCCGCGAATTTCGGCATGATCGGTCTCCTTCTTCGTCTCGTCAGTCGAGCAGCGCGAGTGTTGCGGTCGGGGCATCCTCGCCGCGTTCGGCAAGGTCCTCGAACTCGACGACCGCATTGATGTCGGCGCCCATGGCGATGTTGGTGACGCGTTCGAGGATGAACTCGATGACCACCGGCACCCGGTGCTCGTCCATCAGCGCTTTGGCGGTGGCAAACGCCTCCTGGAACTCGTTGGGGCTGCGAACCCGGATCGCCTTGCAGCCGAGGCCCTCTGCGACCGCGACGTGGTCGACGCCGTAGCCCTTTTCCGCATCGCCCGACGCGTTGATGTTGTCGAAGGCGAGGCTGACCTCGAAATCCATGTTGAAGCCGCGCTGCGCCTGGCGGATGAGGCCGAGATAGGAGTTGTTCACGACGACATGCAGGTAGGGCAGCTTGTGCTGCGCCCCGACCGCCAGTTCCTCGATCATGAACTGGAAGTCGTAGTCGCCGGAGAGCGCCACGATCGGCCGGTCCGGATCGGCGGCGCGCACGCCAAGCGCTGCCGGCAGCGTCCAGCCGAGCGGGCCGGCCTGGCCGCAATTGATCCAGTTGCGTGGCTTGTAGACATGCAGGAACTGCGCGCCGGCAATCTGGCTGAGGCCGATGGTCGAGACGTAGCAGGTGTCGCGGCCGAAGGCCCGGTTCATCTCCTCGTAGACCCTCTGGGGCTTGAGCGGTGTCTGGTCGAAATGGGTCTTGCGCAGCATCGTGCGCTTGCGCTCGCGGCATTCCTCGGCCCAGGCGGACCAGTCGCGCAGCTTGTCCGCCGTCTTCCACTCGGTGGCGACGTCGAGGAAGAGCTTCAGGGCCGCGCCGGCATCCGAGACGATGCCGAAATCCGGCGCGAAGACGCGGCCGATCTGCGTCGGCTCGATATCGACATGGACGAAGGTCCGGCCTTCCGTATAGGTCGCGACATTGCCGGTGTGGCGGTTTGCCCAGCGATTGCCGACGCCGAGCACGAAGTCGGAGGCGAGCATCGTCGCATTGCCGTAGCGGTGCGAGGTCTGGAGCCCGCACATGCCGGCCATCAGGTGGTGGTCATCAGGGATCGTGCCCCAGCCCATCAGCGTCGGGATGACCGGGACGCCGGTGATCTCGGCAAACTCGACCAGCAGGTCGGAGGCGTCCGCATTGACGATGCCGCCGCCGGCGACGATCAGCGGCCGCTCGGCCGCATTCAGCATGGACAGCGCCTTTTCGGCCTGCGCCCGTGTCGCTTCCGGCTTGTAGGCGCCGAGCGAGGCATAGGTCTCGATGTCGAACTCGATCTCGGCAAGCTGGACGTCGATCGGCAGGTCGATCAGCACCGGACCGGGACGGCCGGAGCGCATGACATGGAACGCCTTCTGGAAGACAAAGGGCACCAGCGCCGGCTCCATGACCGTAACGGCCCATTTGGTGACAGGGGCCGCGATCTTGGAAATGTCGACGGCCTGGAAATCCTCCTTGTCGAGCCGGGCGCGCGGCGCCTGGCCGGTGATGCAGAGGATCGGGATCGAGTCGGCCGAGGCCGAGTAGAGGCCGGTGATCATGTCGGTGCCGGCGGGGCCGGACGTGCCGATGCAGACACCGATATTGCCGGGCTCGGCGCGCGTGTAGCCCTCCGCCATATGGCTCGCCCCCTCGACATGGCGGGCAAGGATATGGCGGACCGAGCCGCGCGCCTTCAGCGCCGAGTAGAAGGGATTGATCGCGGCACCGGGAACGCCGAAGGCGCAATCGACGCCTTCCTTTTCCAGAACCAGCACCGCCGCATCGACAGCACGCATTTTCGCCATGGGATGTCCTCCATCTGTTGAGAGGAGGGTAGCGCATCGGCCGCGCGCCGCAATAAAATAATGGAATTAATTCTCATAATATGGAAATAAACATTTTCAACAAAACTGGAAGAATGGCCACGCGGCCGCTATGGAAGGAAGGGCGAGCGGAGGGCGGATCATGGCGGGCGAGACGGAACGAAAGCGCGGACGGCCGGGCCGCAAGGCGGCGGAGAATGCCGCTCCCTCGTCGGTGCAGGTGCTGGACCGGAGCGTCGCGCTGCTGCAACTGGTCGCCGCCTCGGATGGTGCCGTCCTGACCGACCTCGCCGACCAGTCGGGCATGGCACCGTCGACCGCGCACCGGCTGCTGACGGCGCTTGCCGGCCACGGACTGGTGGCGCATGACGGCGAGACCGGCGCCTGGACCATCGGCGTCAAGGCTTTCGAGATCGGCAGCGCCTTCCTGCGCTTCCGCAAGCTTGGCACGATCGCGCGGCCATTTCTGCAAAGTCTCATGGAGACGACCGGCGAAACCGCCAATATCGGCATTGAGGATGAGGGCGAGGTGGTCTTCATCTCGCAGATCGAAAGCCACGCACCGATGCGCGCCTTCTTCCGCCCGGGACGCCGTGGACCGATACACGCCTCCGGCATCGGCAAGGCCATCCTCTCCACCTGGGCCGACGACCGTATTCGCGACCTCGTCTTGCACAGCACGCTCACGCCATTTACCGCGCGGACCTGCGGCTCACCGGGGGCGCTGATCGCCGACATCGCTGCGATCCGGACCCGCGGCTGGTCCATCGATGACGAGGAGCACACCGTGGGGATGCGCTGCATCGCGGCCCCGATCTTCAACGAATATGGCGAGGCGATCGCCGGCGTTTCCGTCTCCGGCCCGTCGGTTCGCATGACAGACGACCGGCTCGCTCTTGTGGGCCCGCATGTGCTGGAAACCGCCACCCGCCTGACGGCAGCCCTTGGCGGCAGCCGCCTTTAGGCTCTCAGGAAACCTGCATACTCGATCGATCTGCGCCTTCCGTCGTTTGGCGGAGGCAATTCGCGGTCTCCGTTTGCGGACGATGGAATACTCATTGACTCATCATACCAGTTAGGGTTAGCTGCTCCCAACGACAAGACTGAGGAGACACCCTGATGACTTCGATCGCCCTCTTCGGTGCTGGCGGCAAAATGGGCTGCCGGCTTGCCAAGAACTTGAAAGGTTCACGCTTCGACGTGCGCCATGTCGAGGTCAGCGAAGGTGGCAAGGCGCGCCTGATGACCGAGCTTGGCCTCTCGGCCGTTTCCGCAGATGAAGCGCTCGACGGGGCCGGGGTCGTCATCCTCGCCGTACCGGATACGGCGATCGGCAAGGTCGCGACCGGCATCGTCGACAGGCTGAAGCCCGGCACCATGGTCGTCATCCTCGACGCGGCCGCCCCTTTCGCCGGCCACCTGCCGGAACGCAGCGACCTCACCTATTTCGTCACGCATCCCTGCCATCCGCCGATCTTCAACGATGAGACGGAACTCGCGGCGCGCAGGGACCATTTCGGCGGCGTCGCCGCCAAGCAGCACATCGTTTCGGCGCTGATGCAGGGGCCGGAAGAGGCCTATGCGCTCGGCGAGGAGATCGCGAAAGTCATCTGGGCGCCGGTCATGCGCTCGCACCGCGTCACCGTCGAGCAGATGGCGCTCCTGGAGCCGGGCCTCTCCGAAACCGTCTGCGCCTCGCTTCTCGTCGTCATGCGCGAGGCGATGGACGAATGCGTGCGCCGCGGCGTGCCGAAGGAGGCCGCGCGCGACTTCCTGCTCGGCCACATGAACGTGCTCGGCGCTGTCATCTTCGAGGAAGTCGAGGGCGTCTTCTCGGATGCCTGCAACAAGGCCATAGAGTTCGGCAAGCCGATGCTGATGCGCGACGACTGGAAACGCGTTTTCGAACCGCAGGAGATCGCCGACAGCATCCGGCGCATCACCTGAGAAAAGGGCTTTCGCCCACCCGCCGGTCCTCACGGGAAAAGGTCCGGCCCAACCAACCCGAATGGGAGGAGACACCATGAAACTGACCCGCAGACTGACCATGGCGGCCATGGCCGCCGTTCTTGCCGCAGGCGTATCCATGCCGGCCTATGCGGCGGACCTCATCGCCATCATCACGCCCTCGCACGACAATCCGTTCTTCAAGGCGGAAGCGGTCGGTGCCGAGGCGAAGGCGAAGGAACTCGGCTACGAGGCGCTCGTTCTCGTGCATGACGACGACGTCAACAAGCAGTCGCAGCTGATCGACACGGCAATCGCCCGCGGCGCCAAGGCGATCGTCCTCGACAATGCCGGTGCGGACGCATCGGTTGCCGCCGTGCAGAAGGCCAAAGATGCCGGCATCCCGTCCTTCCTGATCGACCGCGAGATCAACGCCACCGGCGTCGCCGTCGCGCAGATCGTCTCCAACAACTACCAGGGCGCCCAGCTCGGCGCCGGCGAGTTCGTCAAGCTGATGGGCGAGAAGGGCAACTATGTCGAGCTGCTCGGCAAGGAGTCCGACACCAATGCCGGCATCCGCTCGCAGGGTTATCACGACGTGATCGACGACTATCCGGACCTGAAGATGGTCGCCCAGCAGTCGGCCAACTGGAGCCAGACGGAAGCCTATTCCAAGATGGAGACCATCCTCCAGGCGAACCCGGACATCCAGGGCGTCATCTCGGGCAACGACACGATGGCCATGGGCGCCATCGCGGCACTCCAGGCGGCCGGCCGCAAGGACGTGATCGTCGTCGGCTTCGACGGTTCCAACGACGTGCGCGACTCGATCACCTCGGGCGGCATCAAGGCGACCGTCCTCCAGCCGGCCTATGCCCAGGCGCAGATGGCCGTGCAGCAGGCGCATGACTACATCACCACCGGCAAGGCGCCGGCGGAGGAGAAGCAGCTCATGGACTGCGTGCTGATCAACGCCGACAACGCCGCCAAGCTCGAGACGTTTGCTCTCAGCGAATAATCGCCTCCCGGCTGGACCGCGGCGGAGGACGGGGCAACCCGTCCTCCGCCTCTATGATACGGAAGTGGAGTGAAGTCATGGCGAGGTTCGCAACCGCCTTCCTGACGCTGGCGCTGGCGGCGTCCGCCGTCTCGGGCTGCAAGATCATCAAGAACCCGACCGCCGAGGAGATCGCCGCGGCGAAATTCGACCCGACCCGGCAGGTCGCCGAAATCTGGGATGCGCAGGCACTGCCCTATCTCGACGGCAAGGCCGCGCCGCTGACGGAGGTCGTCGAAGCCGCTGCCGCCGACGCCAAAGCCGCCGGCGAGAAATACGGCAACCCGAACAAGCAGGCCAATTCCCCCTGGACCTTCGCCGTGAAGATCGACGGCACCATCGTCGCCGCCGAGACGCAATCGCGCGCCGCAACCATCGACGTGGACGTAAACGCCGACGGCAAGACGGATGCGAAGGTGCAGATCGGCCCGGCGATCCGCGGCACGGCGCTGCGCGACAGCTTCGACTTCGTGAATTTCAACGAATTTAAAAACCAGATCGAATGGGCGCAGTTCGGCAAGGCGCTGAACCAGCATGTCGACCAGAGCCTGCTTCAGGCCATTCCACGCGACGCTCTCGTCGGCAAGACGGTCAGCGTCACCGGCGCCTATCCGATGCCATCAGGCGGCGGCCTGCCTCTGGTCACGCCGGCGCGCATCACCATCGGGGCCGGATCATGAGCACGCCGGATAGGACGCCGACTGACGACTGCATCCTGCACCTGGAGGACGTGACCAAGGTCTATTCCGGCATCGTCGCCGTCCGCAAGGCCAACCTCGCGCTTAGGCGCGGCGCGGTCAATGTGCTGGTCGGCGAGAACGGTGCGGGAAAATCGACCCTGATGCGCATCATCGCCGGCGTCGAGAAGCCGTCGCTCGGCCGCATCCTGCTCGACGGCGAGGAGGTGAGCTTTTCCTCGCCCGCCGATGCGCAGGCGCGCGGCATCGCCATGATCTTCCAGGAATTGAACCTCTTCGGCAATCTCTCGGTCGCCGAGAACATCTTCGCGACCCGCGAGATCACCCGCGACGTGCGCGGCATCGACCATCAGGCGCAGGTCGAGAAGGCGAACGGCTTCCTCGCCAAGCTCGATGCGGATTTCGCGGCGGATCAACTTGTCGAGGACCTGCCGATCGGCCAGCAGCAGCTTGTCGAGATCGCCAAGGCGATCTCGCTTGACGCGCGCATCCTCATCATGGACGAGCCGACCTCGGCACTGTCGGCGGCCGAGGTCGATACCCTCTTTCGCGTCATCAACGAACTGAAGGCGCAAGGCGTGGCGATCGTCTACATCTCGCACCGGCTCGAGGAACTGCTGCGGATCGGCGACCACATCACCGTGCTGCGCGACGGCCAGATCACCGGGCAGGCGGAGGTGAAGGACATCGACACGCAATGGATCGTGCGCTCGATGATCGGTTCCGACGCCAAGGATTTCTCCAAGTCGGTGGACCACAGGATCGGCGCCGAAGCCTTCCGGGCGGAAGAGATCTGCCTGCCGCGCCGGACGGGCGGCTATGCCGTCGATCACGTCTCGATCTCGGTCGGCGCCGGCGAGGTGCTCGGCATCTACGGCCTGATGGGCGCCGGGCGCAGCGAGTTCTTCGAATGCGTCATGGGTTGCCATCCGCACGCCGCGACAGGCAGGATCTTCGTCGCGGGCGAAGAGGTCAGGGAGAGCGATACCAGCGGCCGCATCCGCCGGGGCCTCGCCCTCATCCCCGAGGATCGCCAGCGCGAGGGGCTGGTGCAGGTGCTTTCCATTGCGAGCAACCTGACGCTTGCCAGCCTCGAACGCTTCACGCGCTTCGGCTTCCATATCAGCGGCGACCGCGAGCAGTCTTCGATCAAGGAGGCGATCCGCAACCTCGCCATCAAGGCGCCGAATCCGGATTTCGAGGTCACGTCGCTGTCGGGCGGCAACCAGCAGAAGGTGGTCATCGGCAAGGCGCTGATGACGGGTCCAAAGGTTCTGCTGATGGACGAGCCGAGCCGCGGCATCGACGTCGGCGCCAAGGCGGACGTCTTCCGCACCATGCGAAAGCTCGCGGGCGAGGGGCTCGCCATCCTCTTTTCCACCTCCGATCTCGAGGAGGTCATGGCGCTCTCCGACCGCATCGCCGTCATGAGCAACGGCCGGCTGGTGACGGTGGTCGATCGCAGCGCGGCGACCGAGGAGATGATCGTCAAGGCCTCCGCCGAAGGACACAAGACGGCCGCCGGACCGGCCGCGGACAAGACAAGGGAACATGCCTGATGACCACGGCAAGCACGACCACCACGGCGCCGGACGCCGCGACGGGTTCCGCCCTCCTGACGCTGATGAAGCTCAGGACCTTCATCGCGCTCTTCGCGGTGATCATCTTCTTCTCGATCTTCGCGCCGAACTTCCTGTCGACGGCGAACCTCATCCTGATGTCGAAGCATGTGGCGCTCAACGCCTTCCTCGCCATGGGCATGACCTTCGTCATCATCACCGGCGGCATCGACCTGTCGGTCGGCTCCATCGTCGGTCTCTGCGGCATGGTCTCGGGCAGCCTGATCCTGCACGGCATCGACCTTCAGGTCGGTTACACCCTGTATTTCAACATCGTCGAGGTGGCGCTGATCACGCTCGCCGTCGGCGTCGTCATCGGTGCCGTCAACGGGCTGCTGATCACCAAGCTCAACGTCGCGCCCTTCATCGCGACGCTTGGCACGCTCTATGTGGCGCGCGGCTTCGCGCTGCTCTCCTCCGGCGGCCAGACCTTCCCGAACCTCGCGGGCAAGGAAGAACTCGGCAACACCGGCTTCTCCTTCCTCGGTTCGGGCACGATCTTCGGCCTGCCCTTCTCGGTCTGGCTGCTCGTCGTCGTGGCGCTCGCCGCCGCCTATATTGCGAGATACACGCCGATCGGCCGACACATCTTCGCCGTCGGCGGCAACGAACGGGCGGCGCGCATGTCGGGCATCAAGGTCGACCGGGTGAAGATGTTCGTCTACATGTTCTCCGGCTTCTGCGCGGCGATCGTCGGGCTTATCATCTCGTCCGAACTGATGGCCTCGCATCCGGCGACCGGCAACTCCTTCGAGCTCAACGCCATCGCTGCGGCCGTGCTCGGCGGCACCTCGATGTCCGGCGGGCGCGGCACGATCGGCGGCACGATCATCGGCGCCTTCGTCATCGGCATCCTGTCGGACGGCCTTGTGATGATGGGCGTCTCGTCCTTCTGGCAGATGGTTATCAAGGGCATCGTCATCATCGTCGCCGTGGTGGTGGACCAGGCGCAACGCCGCTTGCAGCAGCAGGTGACGCTGATGCAACTGGCGAAGAAGGGGTAGAAGAGCAAGCCCCTCCCCACAAGGGGGAGGGGCTATGGCGGCGCAAGCCGGGCGGGACGTACTACTAGAAGCGGTTTATCGAGGGATCGTGAGGCGGCTCGTTCAGATTTTGGCACCGACCGTCCACTTCCGGAGGGGCAGGGCAATTTCTGAAGACCAGTCCTGCTGCTGCCCAAAACATCCCTTGAGCATTCGGCGGTAGCGGCAGGTTAGCCCCGCCCTGTGGGGAGGGGTCGGGGAGGGGACTCCCCGCGGACGAAAACGGGAGACACCATGACCAATTTCAAGGGCGCACTGATCGGCTGCGGCTTCTTCGCCGTCAACCAGATGCATGGCTGGCGGGATGCCGACGGCGCGGAGATCGTGGCGATCTGCGACCGCGATCCCGAACGGCTGAAGCTCGTGGGCAACCAGTTCGGTATCGAGCGGCGCTATGACAACGCCGAAGAAATGTTTGCCGACGGCGGCTTCGATTTCGTCGACATCGCGACGACGGTCGGCAGCCACCGCGTGCTCGTCGAGCTTGCCGCGTCCCACAGGGTGCCCGTCATCTGCCAGAAGCCCTTCGCGCCGACGATGGACGATGCAAAGGCGATGGTTGCCGCCTGCGAGGCGGCTGGCGTGCCGCTGATGATCCACGAAAATTTCCGCTGGCAGTCGCCGGTGCTGGCTGCGAAGGCAGCGCTCGACAGCGGCGCGATCGGCGAGGTCTTCTGGGGCCGCGTCAGCTTCCGTTCGGGTTATGACGTCTTCGCCGGCCAGCCCTATCTGGCGACGGGCAAGCGCTTCATCGTCGAAGATCTCGGCATCCACGCGCTCGACATCGCCCGTTTCCTCTTCGGCGACGCGACGGCGATCACCGCGCGCACAAAGAGGGTCAATCCGAAAATCGCCGGCGAAGATGTCGCCACCATGCTGCTCGACCATACCGGCGGCGTCACCTCCGTCGTCGATTGCAGCTATGCGACGACGCTGCCGGTGGAGCCCTTCCCGGAGATACTGCTGGAGGTGGACGGCAGCCGGGGCACGCTGCGCCTGTCGCAGAGCTATCGCATGACGGTGCATTCGCCGGACGGGACGGAGACGAGCGATGTCAGCCCGCGGCTTCTCCCCTGGGCATCGCAGCCGTGGCACAACATCCAGGAAAGCGTGGCGCTCATCCAGCAGCACTGGATCGACTGCCTGAAGGCCGGCCGCGAACCGGATACGTCCGGCGCCGACAACCTGAAGACCTTCGCGCTGGTCGAGGCGGCCTATCGGAGCGCCGCGGAAGTCCGTACCGTGCCGCTGTCGGAGGTGCTCGGATGAGTGTCTCGGCCGACTTCCTGCTCTACGGCACCGATGAACGCGAGCCCGAGGCGAAGCCGCTCAGGGCCGGCGCTCTCTCCGTGGACCTGATCGCCGGCAACCTGCGCACCATCCGCTTCCGCGATGTGGAGGTGCTGCGCGCGGTCTCCTTCCTCGTGCGAGACCGCGACTGGGGCACCTGCGACGCAGCACTTTCGGACCTGAGGGCGACCGAGAGGGAAACCGGCTTCACTGTTACCTATACCGCCACCTTCACCGCTCCCGACGGGGCGATCCTTAGCTGCCGCGCGTCGATCACAGGCACGGCCACCTGGCTGAGTTTCGATGCCGAGTTCACGCCCGATCGCGATTTCGAGACGGCACGCACCGGCTTTGCCATCCTGCATCCGATTGTCGGTGTGGCGGGCCGGGCAGTGACGGTCGAGCACGGCGACGGTTCGGTGGAAAGGACGGCGTTCCCGGACCTGATCGAGCCCTGGCAGCCTCTCATGGACATTGCCGCGCTCACGCACGAACCGATGCCCGGCGTCGTTGCCGAGTGTCGGATGACCGGCGATATCTTCGAAATGGAAGACCAGCGCAACTGGACGGACGGGTCCTACAAGACCTATGTGCGGCCGCTCGCACTGCCATGGCCATACAGGTTGAAGGCCGGCGAGACGGTCCGGCAGTGCGTCACGCTGACGCTGAAGGCCGGCCGCGCCGCGGCTGCAGTCGTAAAGGCTGCGGACGCGGTGCAGCTTTCGGTCGGCGATCCCATCGGCCGACTGCCCGCCATCGGCGTTGGGCTTCGGCCGGACTGCATAGAAGAGGAGCAGCGCCATGTCGGCTTTTTGCGCGACGTGGGCGCCGCACGCCTCGTCGCGCATTTCGACCCGGTCGCCGGCCACGGCGTAAAGGACCTGGAGGGCTTTGCAGGGATTGCGGCCGCTTCCAGCCTGCCCCTGACGCTGGAATGCTTCGTCCCGTGCCACGGCGACCTCAACGAGGAACTGGGCGCCATCGCCAGCCAGGTGCGCGATAGCGGCGCGGCGCTCGCCGATATTGCCGTCTCGCCTTCTGTCGATCGGCAGTCAACGCCGCCCGGCAGCATATGGCCGGCATGCCCGCCGCTGGAAGACGTTTACGCCGCGGCGCGGAAAGCCTTTCCCGGCCTGCCGCTCGGCGGCGGCATGTTCAGCTATTTTACCGAGTTGAACCGCAAGCGGGTGCCGGAACGCCCGCTCGACTACGTCACCCATTGCACAAACCCGATCGTGCATGCCGCCGATGATCTTTCCGTGATGCAGACCTTCGAGGCATTGTCGGATGTCGTGCGCTCACTCCGCGCCATCTACCGCGACAAGCCCTATCGCATCGGCCCCTCGACGATTGCCATGCGCCACAATCCCTATGGCAGCGCGACCAAGGAAAATCCGTTCGGAAAGCGCATCGCCATGGCCAGCCGCGACCCGCGCCACAACGGTCTCTTCGGCGCCGCCTGGACGCTCGCCTATGCCGCGACGGTGGCAGGCAGCGGGCTCGATGTGTTGACGCTCTCGACGCTGGCCGGCCCGTTCGGGCTGGTGGCGGGGCAGGGTGAGCCGATGCCGGCGGGCCGACCGCGTCCGCTCTTTCGTGCTCTGAAATGGCTGGGCGGACTGGAGGGCACTCCGACCCTCGCTACGCAAAGCAGCATGCCGCAAAGGGTCAAGGCGCTGGTGGCCGAGACCGGGGAGGGCCGCGTCTTTCTTCTCTGCAATGTCACACCGTATGCGCAGACCGTGCACCTCGGGAAAGGCAGGCTCTCGATGCTCGACGAGGCGTGGCTTCGGTCCGGCGGCGGCGATCCCGCAGAGCAGGCCTTCGCGGGCGGCCCGCTGATCCTGTCGGCCTATGCGGTCGCGCGGCTTGCAATATAGCCGGAGACACGGATGGCAAGCCGCCCGCCGGATCGCAATTGGCCCGGATGTTCAGCCGTCCGCCCGCGCTTTCAACACGTAGAGCGCCCGTGAGCGCTCCAGATGCTTGATCATCGCCTGCTCGGCCTCGCCGGGATCGCCGCTGCGGATGCAGTCGATGATCTCCGCGTGCTCGGAGAGGGTGAAATTCTCCTTGCCGGTCCAGATGAGCATCTCGGTGTGATACTCCTTCAGCCAGCCGAGCATCGCCTCGCTGACGGCGGTGTAGATCGGGTTGCCGGAAATCCGGGCGATCTGCGTATGGAAGGCCATGTCCGCGTTGATGAAGGCCTCGGAATCGCCGAGACAGTCCTTCTGCCGGGCAAGCGTTTCCTCCAGCGCCGCGATGTCTGCCGGTTTCGCGCGCGTGGCCGCCTCGCGCACCATGCCGCGCTCGAAGAAGATGCGGGCGCTTTTCAGGTGCTCAAGCGAATCGGACGATCCGGCGAGCATGATCTTCGCCGCCACATCCACCTGCCGCATCAGCGAATGGGCGGTCAGCTTCAGGACTTTCGCCCGCTCGCCGTGCGAAATCTCGACGAGGCCCATATTGGCGAGCGCCTGCATCGCTTCGCGGATCGTCGGGCGACCGACCTCGAAGCGCTCCATCAGCGTTCGCTCGGAGGGCATTTCGTCGCCCGGCTGCAATTCGCCGCTCTCGATCATGCGCTTGAGACGTGCGAATACCTCGTCTGAAAGCTTGCGCCTCACGATCGGTTCGGATTGCGTGACCATCGACCTCTCCATGCCGCCGATTCCAAGGCGCCATATATGCACAAATCCGCATCGACTGGGAACGTTGACGCATGGCGAACAAACGGCTTGCGGAACTTAGATACTCATTATACCAGTTGAGGGGGTCCGTCATCCCCTAAGTGAGAACATGACGGCAATGGGAGAGACCCCGTGATACGTCTGACCTACCGGATCGAAACCCCCGGCAATGTCGAGGCGATGGCCGAGAAGATCGCCAGCGACCAGTCGACCGGCACCTTCGTCGCCGTGCCGGGTGAAACAAGGGAATTGAAAGCGCACGTGGCGGCCCGCGTGGTCGCCGTTCGCCCGCTTCCGCCGGCAGGCAGCCCGTCCTTTCCGGATGAGGGTGGCGGAGCCAAGGTCTTCAATCGCGGTGAGGCCGATATCGATTTTCCGCTGGATGCGGTCGGAACCGACCTTTCCGCCCTGATGACCATCGCCATCGGCGGCGTCTATTCAATAAAGGGCATGACGGGCATCCGCATCGTCGGCATGAAGCTGCCGCCCGAATTCGCCGACGTCCATCCAGGCCCGCAATTCGGCATTCCGGGGACACGGGCGCTGACGGGCGTGGCGGGCCGACCGATCATCGGCACCATCGTCAAGCCGGCGCTTGGCCTGCGTCCGCAGGAGACGGCGGACCTTGTCGGTGATCTCCTGGCTTCCGGCGTCGATTTCATCAAGGATGACGAAAAGCTGATGAGCCCGGCCTATTCGCCGCTGAAAGACCGCGTCGCCGCCATCATGCCGAAGATCCTCGAGCATGAGCAGAAGACCGGAAAAAGGGTGATGTATGCCTTTGGCATCTCGCATGCCGACCCCGACGAGATGATGCGCAACCACGATCTTGTGTTGAAGGCAGGCGGCAACTGCGCAGTGGTCAATATCAACTCGATCGGCATGGGCGGCATGTCCTATCTCCGCAAGCGCTCCGGCTTGGTGCTGCATGCGCACCGCAACGGCTGGGACATCCTCACCCGCCATCCGGGGCTCGGCATGGAATTCTCCGTCTGGCAGCAATTCTGGCGCCTCCTCGGCGTCGATCAGTTCCAGATCAACGGCATCAAGGTGAAATACTGGGAGCCGGACGAGAGTTTCGTAAAATCCTTCGAGGCGGTGAGCAAGCCGCTCTTTTCCGATGCCGACCGCCCCCTGCCGGTCGTCGGATCGGGCCAATGGGGCGGCCAGGCGCCGGAGACCTATGTCCGGACCGGCCGGACCGTCGATCTCCTTTATCTCTGCGGCGGCGGCATCGTCAGCCATCCGGGCGGGCCGGGGGCCGGTGTGCGCGCCGTGCGCCAGGCCTGGGACGCTGCCGTGGCAGGCATCGATCTTGCAACCTACGCGAAGGACCATGCCGAACTCGCAGAATCGCTCGAAAAATTCGCCGCGGGCAGGGGAGCCTGACATGGGATCGGCAGGAATTGCGTCCAAGAAACCAGCTCCGCTCCTGACCTATTACGGCGACGACTTCACCGGCTCGACGGACGTCATGGAAGCTCTGTCGTCACAAGGGATCGAGACGGTCCTTTTCCTGGGGATGCCGTCCGAGACGCTGTTCGATCGCTTCGCCCATTTCCGTGCCTTCGGCATTGCCGGCGCGAGCCGCAGCGAGACACCGCAGTGGATGGAAAAGAACCTGACGCCGGCATTCGAATGGCTGAAGTCTCTCGGCGCAGCGATCTGCCACTACAAGGTCTGCTCCACTTTCGACTCCAGCCCGAACATCGGCAATATCGGCAAGGCCATCGAGATCGGTCGCGCGGTTTTCGGGACTGCTCCCGTACCGCTTGTCGTCGGTGCACCGCAGATCAGGCGCTACACGGCGTTCGGCCATCTCTTCGCGGCCTTTCGCGGTGAGGTCTTCCGTATCGACCGCCACCCGGTCATGAGCCGCCATCCGGTCACGCCAATGGCGGAAGCCGATCTGCGGCTTCATCTTGCAAACCAGACGCAGCTTGCGACGGGGCTCGTCGACCTCGCAACGCTCCGGTCCAGCGACGCGGACGAACGGGTCGACGCACTTTTCGACACGGGCACCGAGATCATCCTGATCGATGTCGCGGACCATGACACCCAGGGGGGCGCCGGGCACCAGCTTTGGCGCAAAATCAGGCCAGAGGGCCGGTTCGTCTGCGGATCATCGGGGGTGGAGTATGCCCTCGTGGAGGAATGGCGCCGGCTCGGGCTAACGCAGGACGTGCCGCACTACGAGCCGCCCGGGCCGGTGGAACGCATGGCCGTCGTCTCGGGCAGCGTGTCGCCGACGACCGAGCGACAGATCCGCCATGCGATCGATGTCGGTTTCGCCGGCATTGCGATCGACCCCCTGCAACTCGCGGGCGCCCATGCGGATGGCGCCGTCTCGGAGGCCGCCCGGCTCGCGCTCGCGGCCCTTGCAGAGGGCAGGAGCCCGATCCTCTACACGGCGCTCGGGCCATCGGCCGACCACGGCGCCGTGCTTTCGGACAATGACGGCGCGCGCCACCGGATCGGCAGGAATCTCGGGCGCATCCTCAGGCGTATCGTCGAACAGGCGGGTCTGCGCCGCAGCGTGATCGCCGGAGGCGACACGTCGAGCCATGCGCTGTCGCAAATGGGCATCGATGCACTGACGCTGCGTCTGCCGCTGCCGCAGACGCCAGGATCGCCGCTGTGCACCGCCCACGCCGCATCCCCGGCGATCGACGGCATGGAGATCGCCCTGAAGGGCGGGCAGGTGGGCAGCGACGACTATTTCAGCATGATCCGCGCGGGCCAGGGCTGACCGGGCTCCGGCACTCGCGAGCCAAACGAGAATGGCCGGCAGCAAAGGCCGGCCACCACATCCTTCTCTGCCTGCAATCAGGCGGCGGCGTACATTTTTGCCATCTCCGGCAGCCGCTTGACGCGGATCTTGGAGGCGTTGCCTGCCGTCCCGAAGGCCTCGAACCGTTCCCTGCAGACTTCTGTCATCAGCGCTGTCGCCGGCTTCAGATAGTTGCGCGGATCGAAATTGTCCGGCTTCTCCTTGAAGCTCTTGCGGATCGTGCCGGTCATGGCAAGGCGAAGGTCCGTGTCGATATTGACCTTGCGCACGCCGAGCGGGATCGCCTTCTGGATCTCCGCGACCGGAACGCCCCAGGTCTGCTTCATTTCGCCGCCGTAGGTCGTGAAGAGATCCTGCAGTGCTTGCGGCACCGAGGACGAGCCATGCATGACCAGGTGGGTGTTCGGCAGTTTGCTGTTGATCCTGGCAATCGTCTCGATCGACAGGATGTCGCCGTCCGGCGCACGCGTGAACTTATAGGCGCCATGACTGGTGCCGATCGCGACCGCGAGCGCGTCGACGCCGGTCTTGCTGACGAAATCGAGCGCCTGGTCCGGATCCGTCAGCAGCTCGTCGCGCGACAGCTTGCCCTCGAAGCCGTGGCCATCCTCCTTGTCGCCGGCACCGGTCTCGAGGTTACCGAGGCAGCCGAGTTCCCCTTCGACAGAGACGCCCGCGGCATGCGCGATCTTCACCACTTCGGCGGTGACGCCAACATTGTACTCATAGGTCGCGACCGTCTTGCCGTCGGTCAGCAGCGAACCGTCCATCATCACCGACGTAAAGCCGTTCGTGATGGCAGAGATGCAGGTGGAAGGCTGGTCACCGTGGTCGAGATGCAGACAGACCGGGATATGCGCATATTCCTCCGCAGCCGCCAGGATCAGATGGCGGAGGAATGTGTCGCCGGCATAGGCGCGGGCGCCGCGGCTCGCCTGCAGGATGACGGGCGAGTCCGTCGCATCCGCCGCCCGCATCACCGCCTGAATATATTCCAGATTGTTCACGTTGAACGCCGGCAATGCATAGCCATTTTCCGCTGCATGATCGAGCAACTGCCGCATGGAAATCAACGCCATTCCAACTCTCCCTAGATGAGGCACACCACTTTCGAGGCGGCACTATTCATGGATCGTTCCGGGGATGCAACCGTGAACGGGCATGATGAACGTACGGCAAAAAATTACAACCGATTTAAAAATCAAAATGTTACGACGAAGCGGGAGCACTTGCCCCACCTGTGGGCGAATCTTCCGGATGGTTGCCACAGTAGCCGCGACGACGCTTCGCCAGAGCCAATTTTGCAAGCGCCGAACAGGCGGCATGGACGGAACCATAGCTGTCCGACTTCTGGCGACCGGTCGTACCGATGCGCCCCCAGGCCCGCACGACGTCGATATCGCCGAAGAGTGTCGGCTGCAGTGACAGCACGTAAAAGCGCGCTATGTTGCGCTCGGGATCGACACGCCGCAATCCTAGTAGCGGGCAGTCGGTGGAAGACGTCTGGGTCATGCAGGGATTCTGCGTGCCATGCCCCATCGCGTCCAATGAAAGCTTTGAATCGGTTGCGGCGCATCGATTCACCCGCGTGATGGATCGCCTATTCGGACCTGCTGCGCCGTGTCTTCCTTCGCGGCAGCATGACGGACTCGACGGCGTCGAGCCCGGCCTCAAGCTTTACCAGTCCCGTGGCGCCGAAGAGCGCGGCAAGCTCCGCCTGGTAGGCGCGCGCCAGTTTCGCCATATCGGCATAGGCCCTCATGCCCTCGGACGTCAGTTCGATATGCTCCATGCGGCGGTCGCGATCGTCCTCGACCCGCTTCAGCCAGCGGCGATCCTCCAATGCCTTTACCGCGCGGCTGACCTTCGTCTTGTGCATGCTGGAATGAAGGCCGATCGCCGTCGCCGACATGCGGCCGTTCGCGCCGAGCGCCGCGAGTGTCCGCCATTCCGGCCGGGTCATGCGATAGCGCTCCTTGTACTGGATCGCGAAGCGCAGGCTCACGGCTTCGGCCGCCCGGTTCAACCGGTAGGGAAGAAATGTCTCGAGATCGAAGTCCCCTTCCATGCGCCAACTTCACCTTGATAGTTACAAAATAGACAGTTACGAATGAAACTAATTTACGTCTATGGCAGCTACGCGGAGGAGACGCAAGCCATGCTGGAACGGACCGAAAGGACGACGGACAGGACCACCGGCGCGACCGGGACCATCCGCTACATGCCCGGCTTCGGCAACGATTTCGAGACTGAGGCGCTGCCGGGCGCCCTGCCGCAGGGCCAGAACAGCCCGCAGAAGTGCAACTACGGCCTTTATGCCGAGCAGCTTTCCGGATCTCCCTTCACCGCGCCACGCGGCACGAACGAGCGCTCCTGGCTCTACCGGATCCGTCCGAGCGTCCGCCACACGCGGCGCTTCTCGAACAGCGCCTATCCATACTGGAAATCGGCACCTTGCCTCGACGACCACGCGCTGCCGCTCGGGCAATTGCGATGGGACCCGCTGCCCGCGCCCGCGCCGGCAACGACGTTCCTGGACGGCATCCGCACAATGACGACGGGAGGAGACGCCCTGACGCAGGTCGGTATGGCCGCCCATGCCTATGCCTTCGATGCCGACATGGTCGACGACTACTCTTTCAACGCCGACGGCGAACTGCTCGTCGTGCCGCAATTGGGCACGATCCGCGTCTTCACCGAAATGGGCGTCATGGACGTTGAGCCGCTCGAGATCTGCCTGATCCCGCGTGGCATGATGTTCAAGGTATCGCGCCTCGGCGAGGGCGACGTTTGGCGCGGCTATATCTGCGAGAACTACGGCGCAAAATTCACGCTGCCGGACCGTGGCCCGATCGGCGCCAATTGCCTCGCCAATCCGCGCGACTTCAAGACGCCCGTTGCCGCCTATGAAGACAAGGAGACGCCCTGCCGGGTTCATGTCAAATGGTGCGGCCGGTTCTACGTCACCGAGATCGGCCATTCGCCGCTCGACGTCGTCGCCTGGCACGGCAACTACACGCCGTTCAAATACGACCTCAGGACGTTCTCCCCTGTCGGGGCGCTCCTGTTCGACCATCCGGACCCCTCGATCTTCACGGTGCTAACCGCGCCGTCAGGCGAAGAAGGAACCGCCAATGTCGACTTCGTCATCTTCCCGCCGCGCTGGATGGTGGCGGAGCACACCTTCCGCCCGCCCTGGTACCACCGCAACATCATGAGCGAATTCATGGGTCTCATCCATGGCCAGTACGACGCCAAGGAGAAGGGCTTCGTGCCTGGCGGCATGAGTCTGCACAACATGATGCTGCCGCACGGCCCGGATGCATCGGGCTTCGAGAAGGCGTCGAACGTCGAGCTCAAGCCGGTGAAGCTCGACCACACCATGGCCTTCATGTTCGAGACGCGCTTTCCCCAACAACTCACGAAATTCGCCGCAGAAGTCGAGACGCTGCAGGAGGACTATCTCGAATGCTGGGACGGGCTGGAGCGTCGCTTCGACGGCACGCCCGGCATCAAGTGACCGACATTGTCTACCAGCAGCCGTCAGCCGCCCTGCCACTGCCGGACGGCGTCGAGCGGCCAGAGAAGCATGAGGATGTTCAGCGCCAGTCCGTCGCGGATGAGCCAGATCGTGAGGGCCTCGAAGACGCCGACGATGGCGACGCTCGTCCAGACGGGCAGGCGGGCGGCGAGAAAAAATCCCAGGATCATCGCGAGAATATCCGCGCTCGAGTTGACGATGCTGTCACCGAAATAATCGAGCGCGATCGTCGCCTCACGGTAGCGGTTGATGATCATGTCGGTGTTTTCGAGAATCTCCCAGGCGCATTCGACGATGAGCGAAAGGGCCAGCTTCAAGTTGATGCCGGCGCGGGGCAGGATCAGCGTGAAGAGGCCGAAGAACAGGATGCCATGGATGATGTGGCTCGGCGTGTACCAGTCGCTCAGATGCTGTGAATTCTCGGACGAAACGACGACGCCGTGCCACAGCTTCACATAGCCGCATTTGCAGATCCAGATGCGGCCCATCAGATGCAGGACGACGGCGGTCACGACGACCGCAACCGCAACGAGGATCACGGATTTCACAATGGTGCGATTCAACGGATGTCTTCCTCGAAGAAGCAAGGCTAAGGTGAGGCCACCTGGCGGCGGGACGGAGCGTCGGCGGGACAATGGCACGGCCGCTGGCCGTCGAACAAGATGGGAGGAAGAATGAAACTCGCAACCCTGAAGGATTCCACGCGGGACGGCCGGCTGGTCGTCGTCGCCAAGGACCTGACGCGCTGCTCCGAGGTCGGGCACATCGCCCGCACACTTCAGGCGGCTCTCGACGACTGGCTGCATGTCGGACCGCGCCTGGCGCGTGTCGCCGAAGGCATCGAGACGGGCTCGCAGCCGACGGTGCGCTTTCACGAACATGACGCCGCGTCGCCGTTGCCGCGCGCCTATCAGTGGGCGGACGGCTCGGCCTACGTGAACCATGTCGAACTGGTGCGCAAGGCACGCAATGCCGAGATGCCGGAGAGTTTCTGGACCGACCCGCTGATGTATCAGGGGGGCTCCGACAACTTCCTTGCGCCGCGCGACCCGATCCTCGTCGCCGACGAGGCCTATGGCATCGACATGGAAGGCGAGATCGCGGTCATCGTCGACGACGTGCCGATGGGGGCGAGTGCGGCGGAAGCGCGCGATGCAATCCGGCTCGTCATGCTCGTGAACGACGTCTCGCTGCGCGGCCTGATTCCGGCGGAACTTGCCAAGGGATTCGGCTTTTTCCAGTCAAAACCGTCGTCCACCTTCTCCCCCGTCACAGTCACGCCTGATGAACTGGGCGATGCCTGGAAGGACGGCAAGGTCCATCTGCCGCTCCTCGTCTCGCTGAACGGCAAGACCTTCGGCAAGGCGAATGCCGGCATCGACATGACATTCGACTTCGGAGCACTTGTCGCCCACGCCGCCAGAACCCGCCCGCTCGTCGCCGGCTCGATCATCGGTTCCGGCACCGTGTCCAACAAGTTCCAGGGTGGACCGGGCAGGCCGGCCACCGACGGTGGTGCCGGTTATTCCTGCATTGCCGAGATCCGCATGATCGAGACGATCGAAACGGGCGCTCCAAAGACATCCTTTCTCAAGTTCGGCGATACGGTCCGCATCGAGATGAAGGACGAGAGGGGACATTCCATCTTCGGGGCGATCGAGCAGACGATCACGCGATACGAAAGGTCGTGACACGACATGGCCGAGACCATCCTCTACGACTACTGGCGCTCGTCGGCCAGCTACCGTGTCCGCATCGCACTGGCGAGCCTCGACATGGAGTATCGCCGCGTTCCGGTGGACATTCTCGGAAAGGCACAGTTTGCGCCGGAGCATATCGCCCGAAACCCGCAAGGCCTCGTTCCGGTCCTGGCAGTGGACGGCCAGGTGCTGACCCAGTCGCTCGCGATCATCGAATATCTCGACGAGACACGCTACGCGACGGGCTTCCTTCCGAGCGATCCCAAAGGTCGTCATCGCGTCCGCGCGCTTTCGCACGCAATCGCCATGGACATCCATCCAGTCTGCAACACGAGAGTCGTCGATCATGTTATGGCGCTGACCGGGGGAGGAAACGAGGTCCGCGCCGACTGGATGAAGAAGATCATCGGCGATGGCCTGCGTGCCGTCGAAGCTCTGCTCGACGATCCGGCAACCGGTGCCTTCTGCCATGGCGATACGCCCGGCATGGCGGATTTCTGCCTCGTGCCGCAAGTCTACAATGCCGAGCGTTGGGGCGTTGAAACGGCGGACCTCAACGAAGTGCGGCGCATCGTCGAGATCTGCCGTGCACTCCCCGCCTTCCAGGCAGCGCATCCCGATGCCGTGAAGCCGGCCTGACCTTTCGGACATGGTCACCGCATGTTTTATATACCTTCTCCGAAGAAGGGATATACCATGCCGCTCTATGTCAAGGATCCCGAGGTCGGCCGGATGGCCGAACGGCTTTCCACATTGCGCAAGGTGAGCAAGACCGAAGCGGTCCGGCAGGCACTGATGCATGAATTGGAGAAGAAGAGGGTGAACCGACACTTGTCTCAAAGGCGTTGGCAATGACGCGCGAACTCAACAGGAAATATCCGCCGACCGGGCTTGAGGCCGACAAGGCTTTCATCGACAGCCTCTGCGAAGACGATTGATGTTTATCGACGCTTCGGCCATCGTCGCCATGATGACGAACGAGCGTGAGGCAGGCTCACTTTCCGCTCGGCTGGCGACGACGAAATCCAGAATGACTTCGGCGATGGCGCTCTGGGAAGCGTCCGTTGCCTACGGTCGCATATCCGGCCTCGAGCCAAGCGCCACCTTGCAAGAAGTCGAGTCCTATATCCGACCGCTGCAAATCGACGTCATTGCGATCGCACCGGCGACGGCGACCGCAGCTATCGTGCCTATCAACATTATGGTAAGGGCCGTCACCCCGCCGCCCTCAATTTCGGCGACTGCTTCGCCTATGCCTGTGCCCGGCAGCTCAACATGCCGCTCCTCTGCAAGGGCGATGATTTCTCCCAGACCGACATCGGTGCCGCATGACGGTCGCCCGCGCCGGCCGGGGCAATCTCCATATGGTCAGGCGACGGCGCCCATGCAGAGATACTTCATCTCCAGATAATCATCGGCGCCGTGGGTCGAGCCTTCGCGGCCGATGCCGGACTGCTTGATGCCGCCGAAGGGGGCGGCCTCGGAGGAGATGATGCCGGTGTTGATGCCGACCATGCCGTATTCGAGCGCCTCCGCCACCTTCCAGACCTTCTTGAGGTCGCCGGCGAAGAAATAGGCGGCGAGGCCGAATTCGGTGTCGTTCGCCTGCGCGATCACATCCTCGACCGTCTCGAAGCGGAAGAGCGGCGCGACCGGGCCGAAGGTCTCTTCCCTGGCGACCGTCATGCCTGATGTCACGCCCTTCAGGACGGTCGGCTGGAAGAAGGTGCCCCTGCCGTCGACGCGGCTGCCGCCGGCGACCACCGTCGCACCCTTGGCGACCGCATCGGCGATATGCGCCTCGACCTTGCCGATTGCCGCTTCCTCGATCAGCGGGCCGATGGTGATACCCTTGTCGAAACCGTTGCCGACGGACAGTTCGGCGACCTTCCTCGCGAGCTTTTCCGCGAAGGCGTCGTAGACATTCGACTGGACGTAGATGCGGTTGGCGCAGACGCAGGTCTGGCCGGCATTGCGGTATTTCGACGCCATGGCGCCTTCGACGGCGGCGTCGAGATCCGCGTCGTCGAAGACGATGAAGGGCGCGTTGCCGCCGAGTTCCAGGCTCACCTTCTTGATCTGGTCGGCGCACTGGCGCATCAGGATGCGGCCGACCTCCGTCGAGCCCGTGAAAGAGATCTTGCGGACCTTCGGGTTGTAGCAGAGCTCCCTGCCGATCGCCGGGCCGTCCGTGCCGAGGATGACGTTGAAGACGCCGGCCGGAATGCCGGCCTTTTCGGCGAGCACGGCGAGCGCAATCGCCGACAGCGGCGTCTGCTCCGCGGGCTTGGAGACAACCGTGCAGCCGACGGCCAGCGCCGGCGCGATCTTGCGGGCGATCATCGCGGCCGGGAAGTTCCACGGCGTGATCGTGCCGACGACGCCGACCGGCTGCCGGATGACGAACATGCGCTTGTCGGCGGACGGGGCGGGGATGGTCTCGCCGTTGATGCGCTTGGCCTCCTCCGCATACCACTCGACATAGGATGCGGCGTAGAGGATCTCGCCCTTTGCCTCCGGCAGCGGCTTGCCCATTTCGGCGGTCAGGATCGCGGCCAGTTCATCGGCATTGGCGACGATCAGGTCGTGCCATTTGCGCAGCAGCGCACTGCGGTCCTTGGCGGGCCGCGCCGCCCAGGCCGGCTGTGCGCGATGGGCGGCATCGATGGCGGCTGCCGTCTCAGTGGCACCCATTTCCGGCAGCGTCGCCAGCGTTTCGCCGGTCGCAGGATTCGTGACGTCGAAGGTCTCGACGCCGTTGCCGCCGATCCAGTTACCATTGACGTAACCCGCGTCGCGCAGGAAATCGGTCGAGGTCAAGTGCTTTGTCAGCGCATCGTGGAAGGCCATGGTCTTACTCCTTCGGGACAGGAATGGGCGCTCACCCGAAGCGGGAGACTTCGGGCGCTGCCATGAGAATCGGGGTTCGATCGTTTGCGTCGCCCGGTCAGGCGGCACGGGCCTCGATCATCGCCGCCTCGAGGATGTCGAGCGCCTCGGCGAAGACCTCGTCCTGGATGGTGATCGGGGCGAGGAAGCGGATGACGTTGCCGTGCACGCCGCAGGTGAGCAGGATCAGGCCCTTTTCGAGCGCCTTCAGCCGCACCCTGTTGGCAAAATCGGCGCTCGGCTGCTTCGTCGAAACGTCGTTGAACTCCACGGCGTTCATGAAGCCCGGGCCGCGGATGTCGGCGATTTCCGGCACCTTGTCGCGCATCGAGGCGAGGCGCTGCTTGAGGCGAGCCCCGAGATTTTCCGCCCGGTTGCAGAGGTCCTCGTCCTTGATGACGTCGAGAACGGCGTGCGCGGCCGCAACGCCCAGCGGATTGCCGGCATAGGTGCCGCCGAGGCCGCCGGGGCCGGGCGCATCCATGATCTCGGCGCGGCCGGTGACGGCGGCGATCGGGAAGCCGCCGCCGAGCCCCTTGGCCATGGTGACGAGATCGGCGGCGACGCCGTAATGCTCCATGGCGAAGAGCTTGCCGGTGCGGGCAAAACCGGTCTGCACCTCGTCGGCGATCAGCAGCATGCCGTGCTGGTCGCAGATTTCACGCAGCGCCTTCATGAAGGCTGCCGGCACCGGATAGAAGCCGCCTTCGCCCTGCACCGGCTCGACGATGATCGCCGCGACGCGGTTCGGATCGACATCGGCGGCGAAGAGCTTCTTCAGCACCGAGAGCGACTGCTCGACCGTCGTGCCGTGCATCTCGACCGGGAAGGGCGCATGGAAGACGTCGCCCGGCATGGCGCCGAAGCCGACCTTGTAGGGCACGACCTTGCCGGTCAGCGCCATGCCCATGAAGGTGCGGCCGTGGAAACCGCCGGAAAAGGCGATGACGGCCTGGCGGCCGGTGGCGGCGCGGGCGATCTTCACGGCGTTCTCGACGGCTTCCGCGCCGGTCGTCACGAAGATCGTCTTCTTCGCGAAATTGCCGGGAGTGATCGCGTTCAGCCGCTCGGCGAGCTCGACATAGTTCTCATAGGGCACGACCTGGTGGCAGGTGTGGGTGAAACGGTCGAGCTGCTTCTTCACCGCCTCGATGACCCGCGGATGACGATGGCCGGTGTTGACCACGGCGATGCCCGCCGCAAAATCGATATAGCGGTTGCCCTCCTTGTCCCAGATTTCCGCATTCTCCGCGCGGTCGGCGTAGATCTGCGTGGTCATGCCGACGCCGCGCGAAATGGCAGCGTTCTTGCGGTCTGTGAGGGTCATGGGCGCTGTCCTGAACTGGAGGGCTTATGCAGTATCTTGCATTTTTTCTGCAAGACTTGAGTGGAATTCCTACATTTTTTCTGCAAGAATGCAATGGCCTTCCACGGGGGCCGGTCAATATTTTTCGGACGCCTTCGGGACGCGACGGGAGACGCGAAACGGCGTGGAGTGCTATAGCCTGATGATAACACAGAAACAGGGATTTTGGCGCAATGGCAGGACTGGATCCGGTCCACTACAAGGTGGCGGAGGCGGCACGGCTGGCGGGCGTTTCGGCCTCCACCCTTCGCCTCTGGGAGACGCAGGGCCTCGTCATTCCCGGCCGATCGGATACGGGACATCGCCAGTATAGCGCCGACGATGTCGCCCGCCTGAAGCGCATCGCCTGGTATCGCACCGAGCGCGGCTTGAACCCGGCGGCGATCCGCGAGGCGCTGGAGGCGGGAGAGCCGATGGCGGACGGCTTGAGTGCGGTCGACAGCGATGCTCCGCAGGGTATCGGCCGCAAGCTGCGCAGTCTCCGGCACGATGCGGGAAAGACGCTGGAGCAGGTGGCCGGCGACATCGGCATCGCAACCTCGCTGCTCTCCACCTTCGAGCGCACCTCGCAGGGCGTCACCTTCCGCGTGCTGCACGATCTCGCCGAATATTACGGTACGACCGTCTCGAAGCTTTCCGGCGAGGAGGAGGGCGGCGAGCGTGCCCTCGTCCGGGCCGGTGAGTGGAAGATCTGGCCCGAAACCTCGCCGGGCGTCACCGTCCAGGTGCTCGCCGACGGCCGCAACATGATGGATTGCCACCGCTTCGTGCTGGCGCCCGGCGCCTCAAGCGACGGCGCCTATAAACACGAGGGCGAGGAGTTCGTGCACGTGCTCTCGGGCCGGGTCGAGATGGTTCTCGACGGCCATGAGTTCCATGATCTCGGCCCCGGTGACAGTCTCTATTTCGCGAGCAACCGCCGCCACGCCTGGCGCAATCGCCATGACGGCGAGACCGTGCTGATCTGGATCAACACACCGCCGACCTTCTGAGAGTCCGCTTGGAAAATAGGTTCGAGGGCTTTCGCGTCGGTTCGGTTTGTGATTCAAGCTTTGGATGTGGACCGAACAGAGCCGTGGGCGAATGGCCAAGACCGCCAGGAAAACCAAGCGTTGCCGCTGTGACCTGACGGATGAGGAAGGGGAGCGGATCGCACCGCCGATGCCCAAGCCTGGGCGTTGTGGCCGTCCGCGCGAGGTTGACATCCGGGAGGTGATCAACGCCGTGGCCATCTTGAGCGCTCCGGCTGTGGCTCGCTGCTGCCGATCCACTTCGGCACACAGGCCATTCTCGACGGCATCCGAAAGCGTCGGCCATGGGTGAAGCATTTGTTCGCCGGCGCTACCTACGACCGGCTCAAGCTCATGGACAAGGCCTCTTATCTCGACTTCGTCATCGAGGTCATCCGAAGGCCCAGCGAGCAAAAGGGCTTTCAGGTTCCACCCCGACTCAGGGTCCTCGAGCGAACCTTCGGCTGGGCGACAAGATGGCACCGCCTCATGCGCGAATACCAGCAGCGCATCGACGCCTCTCATGCCATGATACCCGTCGGAAACCTCCTACGAAGAACCATTCGTCCGTGAATTTCAAAACAGGCTCTGAGCTGGACGAGCCTTGGATCTCAGCCGACGTGATAAAGAGTACTTCTCAATTCGAGCCGACGCTTGAAATTCACACTGGAGATATAGGACCTGCACCGAGACGCGACAGGATATGTTCGCCTTCACCGAAATGTGATTCACCCAAAACGCAAGCATGAGAGGGATTGGTGCTAGCACTCACAGAATTCGAATGACAGCAATGGACAGAGCCGAGGGCATCTCGGGGCTCAGCGCTTTTCAATGAAGTTCACATTGGAAAACGCTTTGGAAGAAAATTCTCACCCCGCGACAGTTAATACTCGAGCTAGCGCACACTAATATATCACACGACATAACAAACGTGGCAACACAATACAGAAAGGACAGTGACGCAGCAATGATGAGGCGAATATATAATTTTCTTCGTGCAATTTTACCGATCCGCAAGGCTGGCGATTTAATAAATCTCGAAAATATCTCCGAACAAATTAATGATTATAAGGAATTTAAGCCGAGTAATTTTAAAATTAACACACCCCCAATCTGCACAAATCTTTTCCTTAATGCGATAGATACTTCAAATGTCGGAGACATTAATTCTACACCTTTTGATTATTTCACTTTTCCCGGCGAAAGCCAGACCGCCGATTTCTGGTCAAGAGTAAATGCGAGCGAAGATCGTTTCGACAATATCTTTGTCGGTGGTGGAGTATTCAGTAAAAACTATGTACGAACGCCAATGTATTATGAGAGGCTTCGTCCCAAAAAGAACCTTGTTCTTTGGGGCGTCGGAACTGATATGCCAGGATATCCGCCGATGCCGAAGGACTTTATCGACAGATGCTCCCTCATCGGAACGCGTGATTTTGGTGCCGCGTCTCTTGATGGAGATAAAGTCGTATTTTGCCCGTGCGCAAGTGCAATGAACAGAGCATTCGATGTATCACGTCAGTCTCCAATACACGAATTCGTACTATTTTTACACCACAATAGATCCGTCGACGACGATGATTTCTTTAAACATCGCCCAACAATGCGAAACTATGGCGACTTTACGGAAACGATTGACTTCATTGCATCTGGCGAAGTTGTAGTAACAAATTCATACCACGGACTTTATTGGGCTACACTGCTCGGCAAAAAGGTAATTTGCCTCATCAAAGGAGGGAAGTTTGCTTACTTTAAGTGGAAACCCGCCTTTGCGACACCGGAGACCTGCCGGCAAATTCTTGCCAGGGCGCACGACATTTCCGCCTATCCAAACGCACTTGCTGAAGCCCGTGCGCTGAACATGAATTTCTATGAAAAGGTACTTGCCATACTTCGTTCATAATTTGGAAAATGTCAGAACTGAGAGAAGGGAAACTGTTGATTGCCCGTAAGAACGGACCCGGCGCAGCTCGATATTCCCATTGAGAATTGCCCCCTGTTTGAACGTAAGCGGCAAGCTGAGGCCGCTCAGGCTGCGTAATTCCACGGCATGAGTGCATCGAGATCGCTGCTGGGCCAGCTG
>NZ_JAKGBU010000023.1 GCF_021555155.1 Rhizobium alarense | reverse complement strand
AACAAATCATCCATCACGGCCTCCTGTCGGAAACCGGGAATCACATCTCAAACGAAATTAATAGGTCCTGAGCCTAGATCGCCGAAGCCCGGCTGCGCTCGACGTAGATTTGGCGCAGATGCGCCGTAATCGCGCCGGGTTTACCAACTCCGATCGGCTTGCCATTGATATTCACGACGGGGTTCACGAGACCGGATGCAGATGTCGAGAAGGCTTCGGCGGCGTTCTCGATCTCCTCGACCGTAAACGGCCGCTCCTCTATCCGAAGCTGAAGATCACTGGCGCAGTGCAGCACGGCTTCGCGCGTAATACCGTGCAGAATGTCGGCGGAAAGGTCCCGTGTGACGATCGTTCCGTCCGTGGTGACGATATAAGCATTGTTTGAGGAACCTTCGGTGATAAAGCCGTCCTTGACCAGCCATGCATCGTCGGCCCCCTGGGCTTTGGCCTGCATCTTCGCCATCGATGGGTAGAGAAGCTGGACAGTCTTGATGTCGCAGCGCCGCCAACGCAGATCATCCAGCGTGACGACATGCTGACCGCGAGCGGCGAGAGCGCTGTCGACGATCGCCTTCTTCTGCGTGAAGAGCACGACGGTATTGGGCGTCGATTCCTGCGGGAAGATGAAATCGCGATCCGCCGCCCCGCGCGTCACCTGGAGATAGACCAGGCCCTCGCCGATTTCGTTCCGCTCGATCAGTTCGCGATGGATGGCCAGCAGGCTTTCCTCCGTCAACGAGAACCGCATGTCCAGTTCACCGAGCGAACGGCGCAGGCGAGCCATATGGCCGGAAAAATCGACCAGCTTTCCGTCGAGGACCAGCGTCACCTCGTAGACACCGTCGGCAAACAGGAACCCGCGGTCAAAAATCGAGACACGGGCTTCGGTTTCCGGCAGAAAATCACCATTGACATAGACGTGACGCATTGAGCTAACCCCAAAGAGATGCTGACGGCGGTTCCATCAGTGAGCCGTCGTAGTGAATGGATGTTTCCCGGTCCCTGGCGAGGAGAAGCGGGCCGTCGAGATCGACGTAACGGGCGTCCTGCGCCACCAGGAAGGCGGGCGCCATGGCAAGCGATGTGCCCAGCATGCAACCGACCATGATGCTGAAGCCGGCCGCCGCGGCTTCCTGTCTGAGGAGCAGCGCTTCCGTCAGCCCGCCGGTTTTGTCGAGCTTGATGTTGACCGCGTCGTACTTGCCGACGAGCTTTCCGAGGGATGCGCGGTCATGGCAGCTCTCGTCGGCGCATACGGGGAGAAGCCGCTCGATTTCCGCCAAAGCTTGATCGGCTTCCGCAGGTAGCGGTTGTTCCACCATCGCAACGCCGAGGCGGACGAACTGCGGAGCGAACGTCAGGTATTGGTCAACCGTCCAGCCCTCATTGGCATCGACGATGAGGGTGGAATGCGGCGCACCCTCGCGCACGGCCTCGATACGCTCGGCGTCGCCATCGGATCCGAGTTTAACCTTGAGAAGTGGTCGATGCGCGTTCTTGGCCGCCGCCTTCCGCATTGCCTCCGGCGCGGCAAGCGAGAGCGTATAGGCCGTGCTCACCGGCATTGGCGGACGCAGGCCGGCAAGCTGCCAGACGGGCTTGCCGGCTTTTTTTGCTTGGAGATCCCATAAGGCGCAATCGAGCGCATTGCGCGCCGCGCCGGGCGGCAACAGCGCCTGAAGGCCGGTGCGCTCCAGTCCGTTGCGTAAATCTGCCTCGACCGATCGAATGGTCTCGATTACCCCTTCGGCCGTTTCGCCATAGCGGGCGTAGGGCACGCATTCGCCGCGGCCGGCGACATCGCCGTCCCGCAAGGCGACCGCCACGACGCGGATTTCCGTGCGTGATCCCCGCGAAATCGTGAAAGCACCGGCGACGGGAAAACGTTCTTCAACGGCGCAGAGCGACAACCCGGTCATAATCCCCCCAACGCCGCAACGAGCCGATCGGCGCCTTGGCGGAACGGATCGACCGTCGGCAGCCCCATCCGCCTTTCGGTTTCAGCGCAAAGCGCCAGCGCATCTTCTGCACGCATGGCGGAGGTATTGAGCGAAATGCCAATCACCTCACAGGCTGGATTGACCATCCTTGCCATCGTCAGCGAAAGATCGCGCAGTGCCTCAAGGCTCGGCAGCTGATAACCGGCAAGACCGCGCATGTGCGGCCGGTTCGGCTCATGGCAGAGCACCAATGCGTCCGGCTGACCGCCATGAATGAGAGCAAGGGTCACGCCGGAATAGGAGGCATGAAACAGGCTTCCCTGGCCTTCGATAAGATCCCAGTGATCCGGATCGTTGTCCGGCGCCAGAAATTCGATTGATCCGGCCATGAAATCGGCGATCACCGCGTCGAGCGGCACGCCGTCGCCGGTGATCAGGATACCCGTCTGGCCGGTGGCGCGGAAAGTCGCCTTGCGTCCCTGCGCGCGCATCGCCTTTTCCATGCACAGCGCCGTGTACATCTTGCCGACCGAGCAATCGGTGCCGACGGCCAGTATTCGCTTGCCAGTCCGTTTTCTGCCATTGGCGATCGGGTAGGCAACCGCCGGCACGCGGACATCGTGCAGCGTCCGGCCGAGCGCCTTGGCCTTTGCAGTCAGATCGGCTTCGTCGCGCAACAGATTGTGCAGGCCGGAAGCGAGATCGAGCCCGGCATCGAGCGCCTGCAGAAGCACTGATTTCCAAGCCGGCGAGATGATACCGCCGCGATTGGCAACGCCGATGACGAGCGTCTTCACGCCCATGTCGACCGCCTGGCCGATCGTCAGGTCCGGCAGGCCAAGATCGGCCTTGCAGCCAGGAAGGCGTAATTGCCCCGTCGCCAGCTCCGGCCGCCAGTCCTTGATCCCCTGCGCGACCTTGGCGGCCAGCCCATCGGGCGCATCGCCCAGGAAAAGCAGATAGGGTGTTTCGATCATTGTCGTTCGCGCCTCAAAGAATCTGTCCGAGGAATGCCTTCGTTCTCGGATCCCTGGCATTGTCGAAGAAGGATGCAGGAGGACCGTGTTCGACGATCACGCCGCGATCGGTGAAATAGATGTGGTCGGCGACTTCGCGGGCGAAGCCCATCTCGTGGGTGACGAGGATACAGGTCATGCCCTCTGCCGCCAGTTCCTTGATGGTAACGAGAACTTCCTTGACGGTTTCCGGATCGAGCGCGGCCGTGACCTCGTCGAACAGCATGACGTCAGGTTGCATGGCCAGCGACCGGGCGATCGCGACGCGCTGCTGCTGGCCACCGGACAACTCGCCCGGATAGGCATTTTCCTTTCCTTCCAGGCGCACTTTCTTGAGGAGCGCGCGGGCGCGAACCTCCACCTCCTGCTTCGGCTGCCCAAGCACCTTGACGGGTGCCATCATCACGTTCTGGAGAGCCGTCTTGTGCGGGAAGAGATTGTATTGCTGGAAGACCATGCCGACTTTCCGGCGCAGCGCCAGCTTGTCCAGCTTGGGATCGTGGACTTCCTGCCCTTCGACCCTGATCGATCCGCCCTGAATATCCGCGAGCGCATTGATGCAGCGGATGAGGGTCGATTTGCCCGATCCGGACGGACCGATGATGCAGATGACGTCGCCCTTCATGATGTCGAGGGAGATTCCCTTCAGAACCTCGAAATCGCCATAGGCCTTGCGCACGTCCTTGATCGACACGATCGGCTGGTCGACGTTCCATGGGATGTTGTCGCTCATGGCAGTTCCTTTGTCAGAGTTTCACTGCGAACCGCTTTTCAAGCGACAGCGTCAGACGTGCGATGGGATAGCAGTAGGCAAAGAAGATGATCAGGGCGAAGCCGTAGAAGGGCACCAGCAGCGAGGGATGGTTGCTTTCGGCCTCCATTGCCTGCCGCGACAGCGTGACCAGTTCGGTGACCCCCAGGAGCGAGACCAGAGGTGTCGCCATGGTCATGATCGCATACCAGTTCATCCACGGAGGGATCATCCGCTTCACGCACTGCGGAAGAATGATCTGCCACAGGGTTTGCGTGCGGCTGAACGCCAGGGACTCGGCCGCTTCCCACTGGCCGCTCGGGACGGAGCGAATGGCGCCGCGAACGATCTCGGCGATATTCGCCATCACCGGCAGGCTCAGACCGAAAACCGCCTTCATCCAATCGGGAACCGGTATGATCGTTCCTGCGATACGGACCTCGAAAGGCAGCGTCAGCATGACGATGAAGAGCAGAACGAGCCATGGAGAGTTGCGGAAGAGCTGGACGATCAGCCATGACAATCGGCGGACGATGCCGTTGTGCGAGACGCGGCCGAGGCCGAGAAACACGCCGGCGATCGTTCCGATGACCATCGTCAGGAAGCTGATGACGATGTTGAGAACGAAGCCCTTGGTGATGAGAAGCGGCAGCCATTTCATTAAGATCGAGAACACATGTTCGGTGCTGTAGGCCGACTGCGCCAGCGCATGAGCGGGCCACAACACGACGGTGGCGATCATCGCGGGCAGCGTCCAGGCGGGCATCGATGCCAGCCAGTGGGAAAAGCCCAAACTATCCTCAGGCAACAGCTTTGGCGGCAGAAGCACGGGCAGATCGGTTGCGACGCGAGAGATTGCGCGCTTCGAACGAGGTTGCATCACTGTCCACCTCCGAAACCCGGAATATACAGGGCACGCTCCCAGCGGTTCATGCCGAATGCCAGAATGCCGACGAGCAGGATATAGACCACGAACAGCACCGTCATCGCGGCGTTCTGAGCCGAGGCATAGTCGTTCCAGATGGACACCATCTGATAGAGCAGCTCCGGAACGGCGATCGCGATTGCCTGCGTCGTCGTCTTGACCAGATTGACGAGGTTGTTGTTGAGCGCCGGCAGACTGACGCGAAGGGCGAGCGGCAGGACGACATAGGCATAGGTCTGCAGCCTGTTCATGCCCAGCGCTTCGCAGGCCTCCTTCGTCGTCTGCGGGATCGCCTCGATACCGGCACGGAAGATTTCAACATTGAAGGCGCCGGCGAAGAAGGAGAGCGAAACGATCGCCCATCCGACATTGGAGATGATCGGCTGTTCGGTCCATCCGTCCGCGCCCGTGATCGTCGGCGTGAATTGCCCAAGGGCGAAATAGAAGAACAGAAGCTGGATCAGCGGCGGCGTGTCGCGGAAGAGCTGGATATAGCCCTGCGTCAGCCAGCGCACCACGGACAAACGCGAGCCCTGTGCCCACGCGCCCGCTATGCCGATGACGAGGCTCAGCACGATACAGACGAGCGAAAGTTCGATCGTCACCCACAATCCGCTGAGGACGCGCGCCCATTGCAGCGGCTCGTAGAAGAAGATGAAATTCCACGCCGGATGGGTCTGCGCCAGTTCCCGGAAGAAAGTCTGCATGATTTCGACCATGATGCCCCTGTCCGAAATTTCATGAAGGGGCCGCCGGCCGCGAAGAAAGGCCGGCGGCAGAACATCGGGACGAGCGTTATTCGGCGAGCCAGTCCTTGAAACGTTCTTCCTGGGTCTTCAGGAATGCGCTTTCCTGGATGCCCCACTTCTTCTCCAGTTCACGCAGATGACCGGACTGGAGCCAGTCGAATTGCATTCCGGACATGAAGCGGCCGAAGATGCAGTCGCGCTCGACCAGCGGCACGGCGAGTGCCCAGGGGTTGTCGTCCTCCGTCTTGAGCGGCATCTCGTAGTCGTTGTACTCGCCGGAGGCGAGGTCGGCAGCGATCGAGGAGTCGTCGAAAGCCCAGGCGACGCATTTCTTGTCGCGCAGCGCCTGCTTGGCTTCCGCATTGTTGTCGAAGGCGATAATCCTGGCACCGTGGCGCTCTTCGATGACCTTGTTGTAGAAGGCACCCTGCTTGCCGCACACCGGCTTGTCCTTCAGTTGTCCCCATTCCTTGATGCCGAGCGCCTTCGGCGCCATGATGTTTGTGCCGGACGTGTAATAGTTCGGCAGGACGACACCGATGATCGCGCGACGGTCAGGCCGGTCGGACATGGTTGCGATCATCAGGTCGATCTTGCCCTGCTCGAGAAACTGCATGCGGTTGGAGGACTGGACGCCGACAAGCTCGAGGTCGACGCCGATCGTATCGGCCACTTCCCTGGCCATATCGGCTTCCATGCCGACAAGCTTGCCATCGGTGTCGATAAAGCCCCAGGGCTTGGCGTCGGATTTGATGCCGACGACGATTTTGCCGCGTTCCTTGATCTTGCTCCAGGTTTCGTTCGTGCAGGAAGCGGCATAGGCGGGCGCAAGGCTGCCAAGTGTGGTGGAGCAGATCACCGCCGCAGTGCTCAACATGTTCACAATCGTTTTCATAGTGCTTCGTTCACCCTCTTGTTTTGTCTGGAAAATAATCTTGCGGACGATGTATCCCCGTCCTTGGAGACCAAGCTGGCATCGTGGGGGCGTTGTGGCAAATGCCGTTTGTTGATAGGTTATGCAAAAATTGCATAGGGTTTGCGATGGAGCTCAACTGGCTTGAAGATTTCATGGAACTGGCCGCCGTTCGTAACTTCTCGACGGCCGCCGCCGCGCGCCATGTCACCCAGCCTGCTTTTAGCCGCAGGATACGCGCGCTCGAAAACTGGATGGGTACGGAACTGATCGACCGCAGTTCCTACCCCGTCAAACTGACGAGCGCCGGCGAGATCTTCCTGGAATCAAGCCGCGCGCTGATGCGTGAGATCTACCGCGTTCGCGACGAGTGCCGCCAGCAGGCACGTGCCGGCGTCGAGATGGTCACATTCAGCGCGTTGCACACGATCGCTCTCAGCCTCTTCCCGGATCTGTTGATCGGGATCGAGAAGAGCGCCGGACCTTTCGTGACGCGGATGCATGCGACGGACTTCTACGATTGCGTGGAGTCGCTGGCGCTCGGCAGGTGCGACATCGCCTTTTGCTACGCCCACGAGCTTGGACCGCCGGTGCTGCAAACCGAGCAGTTCTGGTCGAAGAGGATCCGCGTCGATCCATTCTACCTCGTGAGTACGACGAATGAGAACGGCCAGCCAGCCATTGATCCGGCAACATGGAACAAGAGCAACGACATTCCGTTGGTGGCCTATTCCTCCGATTGTTTTCTCGGCAAAATCCAGGCCCACCTGATGCATGAGATGCAGAAGACGAAGCTGACCTTTCGAACGGTCTATGAAAACTCCATGTCAGAGGCGGTCAAGCGCATGGTTCTTGCCGGAAAGGGCGTCGGCTGGCTGCCGGAAAGCGCGGCTCGACAGGAGATCGAGCAGGCCCAACTCTGTGTCATCGGCGAGGGAGCTCTGCGCGTGGATCTGAATGTTCTCGCAATTCGAAAACAGGGCACCGGGTCGGCGGCGGTTGAGCGTTTCTGGTCAAATCTACATGACCGATAGGGATCGGGAGAGCTGCCTGACCACTTAGCGGCGTACATAGTCTTCACCGGCGAATACCCGGCTAAGGGGGCAAATTTGCACGCCGGAACACAGAAGCCACGTTCGGCAGCACAGAAGCTCGCCGGTTTCTGCGTCCGGAATGTTGGCGCAACAGGGCACTCAGCCGCCCGGCACCGCCGGTAGCCTGCCCGCTGCGGCAAGCTGATCCGTTCCCGGCCCAAGCCGGAAAGCGCAGCGAACGTTGAAGCTACACCACTCCTCGGGAGTACGTCATGCCAAGCTGATAGCTGCTTGTGGGTGCAAGTCCCATCCGGCCAAAGCCATAGCGGGCAAGCCGGGACCGAGTCTTGCGGGCGTCGCGGTAACGCGGGGTCTGAAGTGTAGACAGGAGCCATGCGGGGTGCGGGAATGAGCCTCGAAAGGTGGATGTTCACGGAGGCCGAGTGTGTTCCCTAAACACGAAGGCAACATGAGTATCGTCGTTACGCGAGATGATGCCGCTCCGTCGGGGTCGATGGCCGGATCACGCATGGAAGGCAGTTACCGGAACATGAGAGGCCCGACCGGGTCCGCCAGACTGGTCTCTGGTGGGGGTCAACAACAAGGCACTGCCGGAGTTGTTGACCGAGCTGGGGTCGGGAGTCGGACTGGTTCATAGTACCAATGAAACCGTTGAAGGAAACGAAACGCGTGGAGGGAAGGGACCGGCCCGAGAGGATCTCGCAAGAGGAGGCCAGGGTCCGGACGCAGAGCCGGGTTATCCTGATGCCAAACCTCGAGCGAGTGAACGCGGCAGCCAGACAGGTTGCCCAAACTCGGTTCACTGCACTGCTGCATCACGTCGATCTGAATGCGCTTCATAGTGCATTCAGACGGCAAAAGCGGCAGGCAAGCGCAGGCGTCGATGGGATGACTGTGGCGAAGTACGAGGAGAGGTTGGAGCAAAATCTCCACGATCTCTGCGAACGGGTCCACACGGGTCGCTACCGGCCACAGCCGGTGCGACGTGTTTACATTCCAAAAGCCGATGGCGGAAAACGGCCACTTGGAGTGCCCGCCCTGGAGGATAAGATCGTCCAGGGCGCGGTCGCTGAAGTGCTTAGTGCCGTCTATGAGGCCGACTTTTGCGGGTTCTCCTATGGCTTCAGACCAGGGCGTAACCCGCACATGGCACTGGATGCATTGCATACAGCGATCATGAGCCAGCGCGTGAACTGGGTGCTCGATGCCGACATCCGCAGCTTCTTTGACTCGGTTGACCACGAGTGGCTGCTGCAGATGGTGGCGCACAGGATAGCCGATCCCCGTATCCTCCAGCTAATCAGGCTGTGGCTGCGGGCGGGAATCCTTGAGAGCGGCGAGACGTATGAGACTGACAAGGGTACCCCGCAAGGAGCTGGCATTAGTCCGCTCCTCGCCAACATCTTCCTGCACTACATCCTCGACCTGTGGGTTCATCAATGGCGTCGACGCTATGCACGCGGCCGAATCGTGATCGTGCGCTATGCCGACGACTTCGTCATGGGCTTCGAGAACAAGGATGATGCGCAGGAAATGCTTCTGGCCCTCAAGGAGCGACTAGGCAGTTTTGGCCTGGCGCTTCACGAAGGCAAGACGCGGCTGATCGAGTTTGGCCGGTTCGCGGCTTTGACTCGGCAACGGCGTGGCGAGCGAAAGCCCGAGACCTTCGCCTTCCTGGGCTTCATTCACTATTGTGGAGTGACCCGTGATGGCAGGTTTATCGTGAAGCACAAGACGGAAGGGAAACGCCTGACGCGAAAGCTGAAGGCGGTTAGCGAGGGGGCATGGCGGCATATGCACGCGCCATTAGCCACGCAGCATAAGTGGCTCGCTGCTGTGTTGCGAGGACACTATGGCTACTATGGCAGGCCGCATAACTATGCCTCGCTCAACGGATTCTACCGGCAAATTCGACGCACTTGGTTCCGCTGCCTGAAACGGCGGAGTCAGAAGAGTCGTCGGATGAGCTGGGTGGAGTTCGGAATCCTGACCGCACGCTTCGCGCTGCCAGTTCCTCGCATAACTCGAACTTGGGCGCAGGCACGGATATGACGCGGGTTACTCTCGGGAAGAGCCGGGTGCGGGAAATCCGCCCGCCCGGATCTGTGAGGGCGAAGCCGAATGGCATAGCTACTCGACCATCATCATTCGACCGGCCACGAGCCGATGTTGCGCAAGGCTTCCGGCAATATGTGCGGCTCGTTGCAGACAGTGACACGCGGTGGAAGGGAATCCGTGGCGACGGCAAGCAGATGATTTTCGTCGAGCCACAGCCATGAACCGACGAACCGGCGGGAACCGATCTCCACGAAAAACCCGTCATTCCGGGCGGTGACGGCTATGCTGTCCGGTGCAATGGCGAAACCGGAACCCTCGGCTTTCAGGGCCGATTCCTTGGCCGTCCAGGTCTTCAGGAACTGCCCGATCTCCCATTCCGGGAGGCTCGCCATTTCGCTCGGCGAGAGAAAGGACAACGTGATCTCCTCCCAGAACGGCTGCGGCCGTTCGGTCTCCACGTCGACACCGATCCGGCCGGACCGCATCAGGCCGACGGCGACCCAGTCGCCGCTGTGCGACAGGTTGAAATCGATGCCTGCGGCGTCCGACAGGACCGGTTTGCCGTTCGACAACCTGTCGAAGACGAGGTTCTCCGCCGGCCGCGCCATAGCAGCACCGATCATTGCGCGCGCAAGCAGATGAGCGGCACGGTAACGTTCCGCGTCCTCACGGTGGTGGAACGCCGCGGCCCGCGCCGTTTCGGCCGCGCTCAGCGCCCGGCCTCCGGCAAGGGCGCTGATCACCGTACAAACGGGCGCGGCGATCACCACGCCCGTGCCGCCATCCGGCGCTTGCCGAGGAACGCACCCCTCACTGTCCTCTATCGAGTGCTCGGCAAAAACCAAGTTGATCTCCGTTGCGCCCGCGGGGAGCGGACGCAATCATAATCGGCGGCGGCGTCCGATCACAAGTCCGACGGCGCGTGGGCACTGCAAAGCCGCCGTCCGAGGCGGCGGCCGCCGTCAGGCAGCGCGCCGCAAGGCATCTCCCAGCATCGCCACGATGTCCTCGATATGCTTCTTCTCGGCGATCAGCGGCGGCGAGAAGGCGATGATGTCGCCGGTGACCCGGATCAGCAGCCCCTTTTCGAAGCAGTCGACGAAGACGTCGTAGGCGCGCGCGCCGGGCGCCCCTTCCCGCGGAGCGAGCTCGATACCGGCGATGAGCCCGATCGTGCGGATGTCGATGACATGCGGCAGTCCCTTCAGCCCGTGCATGGCGTCGTGCCAAGCGTCCTGCAGCAGGGCGGCGCGCGTCAGAAGCGCCTCGTCGCGGTAGATGTCGAGGGTCGCGAGGCCTGCGGCACAGGCGGCGGGATGACCGGAATAGGTGTAGCCGTGAAAGAGCTCGATCTGGCCTTCCGGCCCTTGCATCAGTGCGTCATGCACCGGGCGGCTGGTGAAGACCGCACCCATCGGGATGGCGCCGTTGGTCAGCCCCTTTGCGGTCGTGACGATATCGGGTGTCACGCTGAAATAGTCGGTCGCAAACGGCATGCCGAGCCGACCGAAGCCGGTAATGACCTCGTCGAAGATCAGGAGGATGCCGTGCCGGTCGCAGATCGCGCGCAGCCGCTCCAGGTAACCCTTCGGCGGGATCAACACGCCGGTGGAGCCGGCGACGGGCTCGACGATGCAGGCGGCGATCGTTTCAGCGCCATGCAGCGCCACCAGCCGCTCCAGGTCGTCGGCAAGCTCCGCCCCGTGTTCCGGTTGGCCGCGGACGTAGGCGTTCCGCGCCGGATCGTGCGTGTGGCGCAGATGGTCGGAGCCCGCGAGCTGGGGGAAGACACGGCGGTTGTTGACAAGGCCGCCGACGGAAATGCCGCCGAAGCCGACACCATGATAGCCGCGCTCACGACCGATAAGCCGCGTGCGGGTGCCCTGTCCGATCGCCCGCTGATAGGCGATCGCGATCTTGAGCGCCGTATCGACCGATTCGGACCCGGAGCCCGTGAAGAAGACGCGGTCCAGCTTTGCGCCTTCCGGACCCGGCGCGTTCTCGGCCAGCCGTTCCGCGAAATCGAAGGCGATCGGATGCCCCATCTGGAACGACGGGGCGAAGTCCAACGTGGTGAGCTGCCGTTCGACCGCCGCGGCGATCTCGCGGCGCGCGTGACCGGCATTGACGCACCACAGTCCCGCAGTGCCATCGAGGATCCGCCGGCCGTCGGTACTGGTGTAATACATGCCCTCGGCGCTGGCGAGCAGACGCGGCGCGGCCTTGAACTGGCGGTTGGCGGTGAACGGCATCCAGTAGCTGTCGAGCACGGGTGTGTTGGGGCGATTGTGGACGTTCATGGCGATCTCCTGTGATCGTCGATTGACGCCATGATTTGCCAGATACAACAAGTCCTTTTCTGATTGGCCATAACCATCTGGAAAATGGTATCTGATGACAGCAACATTTCGATATTTCAAACACTCGAAACAGGCGAGGAAACATGTCCGTCGATATTGGCAACCGGTTGCGCCATCTGCGCATGGCCCACAATCTCTCGCAGCGCGCACTGGCCAAGCGCGCCGGCGTCACCAATTCGACGATCTCGCTGATCGAATCCAACGCCTCCAACCCGTCGGTCGGCGCTCTGAAGCGCATTCTCGACGGCATTCCGATCGGGCTCGCGGAATTCTTTGCCTTCGAGCCGGAGCGGCCGATCAAGGCCTTCTATGCCGCCGAGGAAATGATCGAGATCGGCAAGGGCGGGATCTCCTATCGCCAGGTCGGCGACAATCTCTTCGGCCGCAGCTTGCAGATCCTGAAGGAATGCTACCAGCCGGGCTCCGATACGGGAAAGATACCGCTGGTGCATGAGGGAGAGGAAGGCGGCATCGTGATTTCCGGACGGCTGGAGGTGACCGTCGACGACGACCGCCGCATCCTCGGTCCTGGCGACGCCTATTATTTCGAAAGCCGCAGACCCCACCGCTTCCGCTGCGTCGGGCCCGTGCCCTGCGCGGTCATCAGCGCCTGCACGCCGCCGACCTTCTAGGAGACCGTTTGCCCGCTATTCGGCGGCGATCTGCGGCCGGAACGGCGTGGGCTTCTGCGCCTCCCCGGTCTCCTGAACGTCGACCGGCTCCTGCTCATGCGTCCTTGTCTCCCGGCCGAAGAACAGCGCGTAGGCGGCCGGCAGGACGAGGATGGTCAGGACCGTCGCGACAAGGATGCCGCCCATCATCGCGTAAGCGAGCGGTCCCCAGAAGACGCCGCGCGAGATCGGGATCAGCGCGAGAACCGCGGTCAGCGCCGTCAGCATGATCGGGCGGAACCGGCGGACGGCCGCACCGATGATCGCCTCGGAACGCTCCATGCCCGCCGCGATATCCTGGTCGATCTGGTCGACGAGGATGATGGAGTTGCGGATGATGATGCCAAGAAGCGCGATGACGCCGAGGATCGCGACGAAGCCGAAGGGCGCGCCGCTGATGAGGAGCGCGGCCGCTGCGCCGATAATGCCGAGCGGGCCGGTGGCGAGCACGAGCATCGCCTTGCCGAAGTGCTGGAGCTGGACCATCAGCAGCACGAGGATGACGAGCAGCATGATCGGTGCCTTGGCCGCGATCGACGCCTGGCTTTCGGCCGAGTCCTCGGCCCCACCCTGAATCTCGACGCGGTAGCCGGGCGCAAGACCGTCACGAAGGGGCTGCAACGCGCCGTAGAGCTTCAGCACCACGTCGTTCGATTGAACGCCGTCGGGCAGAGTGGCGCGTACGGTGATCGTCGGCAGGCGGTCCCGCCGCCATTCGATGCCCTGTTCCAAGACCGGAACGACCTTGGCGACCTGCGACAGCGGCACGAAGCCGCCGAAGTCCGTCGGGATATAGACAGAGTCGACGGCCGTCAGCAACCGGCGGCTGTCGTCCGGTTCGCGGGCGACGATCGACACGGTTTCCTCGCCGTCCCGGAAGTCGCCGAGCGGCGCACCGCTCATCGTCGCCTGCAGCATCTGGCGGATACGCTGCGATGTGACGCCAAGCGCACGGGCGCGGTCCTGGTCGATGACGAGCTTCATGCCCGGCACCGGTTCGAGCCAGTCGTCGTGGATGGCCGCCAGCTGCGGATTTTCCTGGAACTTCGTCTTGACCTGATCGGCGATGCGCCGCACCTCGTCCCGTTCGGGTCCGATCACCCGTATCTGCACGGGCCAGCCGGTCGGCGGCCCGAGGAACAGGCGGTCGACCTTGGAGCGGATCGACGGGAAGTCGGCGGCCAGAATGGACCGCAGCTTGACGATCAACCGTTCACGCGCCGGCTCGTCCTTCGCCATGATGAGCAACTGCGCGAAGTTCGGGTTGCGGAGCTGCTGGTCGAGCGGCAGGAAGAACCGGGGCGCACCCTCGCCGATATAGGTGGCGATGAACCGCTTGTCGTCGTCATCCATCATGCGCGCCTCGAGGGCCTTCGCCTGCGTCTCGACCTCCTTGATGCTGGTGCCTTCCGGCAGCCAGAGGTCGACGAGGATTTCCGGCCGCGAGGACTGCGGGAAGAAGTTCTGCGGGATGAACTGGAAGGCCCACAGGCTGCCGACGAAGGTACCGATGGTCAGCGCGAGCACGATCAGCCGATGGCGCACGGCCCAGCCGACGGTCGCGCGCAGCCGCCGGTAGAAGCGGGTGTCGAAGACGTCGTGGTGTTCGCCGGCATGGTGACGCTGCTTCAAGATCATGTAGCCGAGCCAGGGCGTGAAATAGACCGCCACGAACCAGGACACGACGAGCGAGATGCCGACCACGTAGAACAGCGACCGCACATATTCGCCGGCCGTCGACTCGGCGAAGCCGACCGGGATGAAGCCCGCGGTGGTGATAAGCGTTCCCGTCAGCATCGGAAAGGCGGCGGACGAATAAGCGAAGCTTGCCGCGTCGATCTTGACGAGCCCCTCCTCCAGCTTTCGTTCCATCATCTCGACGACGATCATCGCGTCATCCACCAGAAGGCCGAGTGAAATGATGAGCGCCCCGAGCGAGATGCGCTGCAGGTCGATGCCGAGCTCGTACATGATGGCGAAGGTTGCCGCGAGCACGAGCGGAATGGCGATGGCGATGACCAGGCCGGAGCGCCAGCCGATCGACAGGAACGAGACGACGAGCACGATCGCCAGGGCCTCGCCGAGTGCCTTCATGAACTCGCCGATCGCCTCGCGCACGACCTCCGGCTGGTCGGAGATCTGGTCGACCGCGACGCCATAGGGCAGCGCGCTTTCGAAGCGGGCAAAGGTTTCCGCGATGGCCGTTCCGACATCCGTCACGTTGAATCCCTTGGCCATCACCACGCCGACCTGGAGGCTGTCGCGGCCGTTGAAGCGGTATTTGCGCTGGTAGGGGTCTTCGAGACCCGCCGTAACGGTGGCGATATCGCCGAGACGCGTCACCTGGTCGCCGGCGCGCAGCCGAAGCTCGCGGATGTCGTCCACCCGGTCGACGGCGCCCTCGACGGAAATGCGGACAGATTGCTGGCCGGTATCGATCGAGCCGGCCGGATCGACGCTGTTCTGGCCGGCAATGGCGTTCTGCAGGTCAGTGAGCGTCAAACCACGCTCCGCGAGTGCCTTCGAGGACACGTCGATGAAAATCTTCTCCGGCTGGTCGCCGATGATGACCGCCTTCTCGACGCCCGGTGTCGTCAGCAGCATGTCACGCGCCTGTATCGCGAATTTCTTGAGCTCGGGGTAGCTGTAGCCTTCGCCAGAGAGCGAATAGAGGGTGATGAAGGTGTCGCCGAACTCGTCGTTGAAATAAGGACCGAGCAGGCCGTCGGGCAGTTCGTTCGCGATGTCGCCGACCTTCTTGCGGGCCTGGTAGAAGGCATCGGCAACGTCCTGGGCATCCGTGTCGCCCTTGACCTGCAGCGTGATGATGGCGCTGCCGGCTCGGGTGTAGGATTTAACCCAGTCGAGATGCGGCGTCTCCTGCAGCTTGCGCTCGATCTTGTTGACCACCTGATCCTGCATGTCCTCGATGGAGGCGCCCGGCCAGACCGCCTGCACCACCATGACGCGGAAGGTGAAATCAGGGTCCTCCTTCTGTCCCATGCTCATCAGGCCGAACGCGCCGGCGACGATGATGAGCCCGAAGAGGAAACGGGCGATGCTCGGATGGCCGATCGCCCACCGGGAAAGATTGAACGAACGCTTGTCGTCGGTGGACGTGTTCATGGCCCTGCTCCTCGTTTCCGGCTCAGCGCATCGTGACGTGGTCGGCGGAAGCGGAGAGGGCCGATTGCACCACATCCGCCTGCATCTTGACCTTGAGATCCTCGGTCATGAACTGCGTGCCGGCTGCGACGACGAGGTCGCCGGCCGAAAGTCCCTTGGCGATGCGGACGCCGCTGTCGTTGAAGGATACGACCTCGACGTCCCGTGCATGGACCGTCGCGCTCGCAGGATCGACCGTCCAGACGATCGGCTTCCTGTTCATTTCCGCGAGCGCCGTCAGCGGGATGCTCACCAGCGTCTCGCCGCCGGCGGCCGCCGCCTGCACCATCGCGGTCATGCCAAGCAACACACGTTCGTCGGCCGGGATGCCGATGCGCACCGCGAAGGTGCGGGAGCGCAGATCGGCGCTGCCGGCCACCTCGCGCACCTTGCCCTTCAGGTCGAGACCCGGATAAGACCAGAACCCGACATCGACCGCCTTGCCCTGCTGAAAGGCGAGAATGTCCGTTTCCGGGACCGCGACCAGCACCTCCTTCTCGCCATCGACGGCAACCGTCACGACAGGCGTCCCCGACGAGACGACCTGACCGACCTCGCCGTTCGCCTCCGTCACGATGCCGTTTTCGGCGGCCGTGAGATCGGTGTAGCGCACCTGATTGCGACTTTGGTCCAGCGTGCTCGCCGCATCGTCGCGTGCAGCCACCGCCTGGTTGTAGGAGAGCTCCGCCTGTTCGAGGCTGGACTTCGACGTCACATTCTTTGCGAACAGATCGCGAGCGCGCTTCAATGCGAGCTCCGTGGTCTCGACCTGTCGCTCCGCCGCGGCGACGTTCGCCTCGGCGGAGCGCACCTGCAACTCGTAGTCGGAGGTGTCGAGCCGCGCGAGAACGTCGCCACGCGCGACGCGGTCGCCGACGTCCACCAGCCGCTCGGTAATTTTACCGGACACCCGGAATCCAAGCGCCATTTCACGCCGCGCCCTGACCTGGCCGGAATAGTCGAGGCTGCGCGTTGCTTCGGGCACCTTCACCTCCACGACCTTGACGGGGCGCGGCGCGTCGACGGCGGCTTCGGGCTTCTCCGTCTCGGTGCATCCGGCCAGCGCGAGCGCCGAGAGGAACAGCAGGGGGGTGAACCGAAATTTGACAAACACTGGCGAAATCATCTTCGCTCTCCAACAAAAAATGGGCTTCCACCGATCGCGCGGCGAGCGCATTCGGTCATCGCAGCGCCTGTATGGCGAATTCGATCAGGTCTTCGGCCCGCGCCTGGTTTTCTTTCATCAGGCACTGCGCAACCATCTGCGGGTGGCACAGCGTAACGAGGCTCGCGCCGAAACATTTCGACGCAATGACGGGATCCTGCGGGCGGAACTCGCCGGCCGCGATGCCATCCGCGATAATCTCCGCGACGATCGCATGCAATCTGATGATGTGCTTTTCGATGACATGCCAGTCACGCTCGATCGCAACGACGACCATCTCGTGCACCTTCTCCTGATCGAGCATGGTATCGACGGTCATCTGATGCTGCGTAGAGGCGTAGCGTCGCAGCCGCTCGGCAGCGCTTGAGGGTTCTTCGGCGACCGAACGGGCGAGATCGTAGCCTGCCTGCAGCATGCGGCTGCAGAGCGCCTGGTGAATGTCCTGCTTGGAGGCGAAGAACCGGTAGATATTCGCAGCCGACATGCCGAGGTCGCGTGCGATATCTGCGACTGTCGTCTTGCTGTAGCCATAGTGGCGGAAGAGGCGCTCCGCTACATCCAGGATGCGGTTGATGTTTTCTTGGCGCACCGCATCCTGTCCGGCTTCAAGAAGGGCAATGTCATTCATGGCGTGACCCTGACGAGTGACGATTTTCAAATTTCGTCATTCATAGCTCGAAAGTCGTCATACGTCAATTGTGTCGCAGGTCATTGCAGTGCCTGCATCGCGCCTTCATGCGATCTGCCACTGTTCCCGCCGAATGAACGGGGCTATTGCAGGAGCAATGAAATCGATCCTGCACCGCTTTCGCCGCACCGCCTTCCCGCTCCGTAGCCGGCTGACGCTCGACGGGTCAGCCTTTCCGGTCTATGCGATCGGCGATGTCCACGGATGCTTCGCCCAGCTGCTCGACGCCGAACGCCGAATCCTTGCCGACCTCGGCGGCGGCGACCGAAGGGCAACCGTCGTCTATCTCGGCGATTATGTGGACCGGGGGCCGCATTCATCGCTGGTGCTCGACCATCTCGCCCGCGACGATCACGAGGATGCTCTCCGGCGCATCGCCCTTTGTGGCAACCATGATGATGCCTTTCTCCGCTTCCTGCGCGATCCCGCCGGCAATTTCGCCTGGTTCGACTTCGGTGCCGACGCGACGTTTCGCGCCTATGGCATCGATCCCGATCCTTTCCTGCGATCCACCGACGGAAAGATGGCGCTTGCCGAACGTCTTCAGAAAACGGTGCCGGATCGGCATATCCGGTTCCTCGAGGATCTGGCGGCGCTTGCGACCGTCGGCCGCTTCGTTCTCGTTCACGCGGGGCTGAGGCCTGGCGTGCCGCTGAAACATCAGGAGGATCAGGACCTGCTCTGGATACGCGAGCCGTTTCTCAGCGAGGGACCGTGCCTGCCGCTCACCGTCGTGCACGGGCATACGCCTGTCGAAGTTCCGGTCATCAGCGATGACCGCATTGCAATCGATACGGCCTGTTTCGCCACCGGGCGCCTGACGGTGGTCCGCCTCGACGCCGATCGGGCACGCCTTCTACCGCACCGTTGAAAGAGCTTCGCGCAGCAAAGGGACATTCCCTCTTGCATGTCGTCCCCCCGCGCCGTTATGATCGGGCATTCACCAGGGGGGTCCCGACAAGGGGCTGAGATACTGCTGGCATCCGGGGCTTCGGCCCTTCGCAGCGCAGTGACCCGTTGAACCTGATCCAGTTCATGCTGGCGTAGGGACGGTGCAAGCGCTGACGAGATTCGCAATCCGCACCCGGATTCCGTGTCGGCGTCCTTCCATCATTCCGGCTTTGTGACTGGGTCTCCAACTTTGAACCTTGGAGCCTCACGATGAATATTGCCGCCCAGAATCTCACCCAGGCCGTCACCACCGGCGCCCTGCCCGCCTCGCGAAAGATCCATGTTCCCGGCGAACGGCATCCGGACATCCGCGTGCCGATGCGCGAGATCGCCCTGCACCCGACCGCGGGCGAACCGCCGGTTGTCGTCTACGACACCTCCGGTCCCTACACCGACCCCGCCCATGTCGTGGCGGTCGAAAGCGGCCTGCCGCGGATTCGCGAAAGCTGGGTCGCAGCCCGCGGCGATACGGAAGACTACGAGGGTCGCCATATCCGCCCGGAGGACAACGGTTTTGCCACCGGCGAGCGCCTGACGCCGGAATTCCCGATCCGCAACCGCCCACGCCGGGCGACGAACGGCAAGGCGGTGACCCAGCTTGCCTATGCGCGGGCCGGCATCGTCACGCCGGAAATGGAATTCATCGCCATCCGCGAAAACCTCGGCCGCAAGGCGGTGAAGGAAGCGCTCGTCCGCGACGGCGAGAGTTTTAGCGCACATATCCCGGATTTCGTCACGCCGGACTTCGTCCGCCAGGAGGTCGCTAGCGGCCGCGCGGTCATCCCGGCCAACATCAACCATCCGGAATCCGAGCCGATGATCATCGGCCGCAATTTCCTGGTCAAGATCAACGCCAATATCGGCAATTCCGCCGTCACCTCCTCCATGGCCGAGGAAGTGGAGAAGATGGTCTGGGCGATCCGCTGGGGTGCCGATACGGTCATGGACCTTTCGACCGGCCGGAATATCCACAATATCCGCGAATGGATCATCCGCAACGCGCCGGTCCCGATCGGCACTGTTCCGCTCTACCAGGCTTTGGAAAAGGTGAACGGCATTGCCGAGGACCTCACCTGGGAGGTTTTCCGCGACACGCTGATCGAGCAGGCCGAACAGGGCGTCGACTATTTCACGATCCATGCCGGCGTGCGGCTTGCCTATATCCCGCTCACCGTCAGCCGCGTCACCGGCATCGTTTCGCGCGGCGGCTCGATCATGGCCAAGTGGTGTCTGCATCATCACAAGGAAAGTTTCCTCTACGAGCATTTCGGCGAGATCTGCGACATCGCGCGGGCCTATGACGTCACCTTTTCGCTCGGCGACGGCCTGCGCCCCGGCTCGATCGCCGATGCCAATGACGCCGCGCAATTTGCCGAACTGGAGACGCTCGGCGAACTGACCAAGATCGCCTGGGCGAAGGACTGCCAAGTCATGATCGAGGGCCCCGGCCACGTGCCGATGCACAAGATCAAGGAGAACATGGACAAGCAGCTGGAGGTCTGCGGCGAGGCGCCCTTCTACACACTCGGGCCGCTGACGACCGACATCGCGCCGGGCTACGACCACATCACCTCGGGCATCGGCGCCGCGATGATCGGCTGGTTCGGCACCGCCATGCTCTGCTACGTCACGCCGAAGGAGCATCTGGGGCTTCCCGACCGTGACGACGTCAAGGTCGGCGTCATCACCTACAAGATCGCCGCGCATGCCGCCGACCTCGCCAAGGGCCACCCGGCGGCAAAGCTGCGCGACGACGCGCTCTCCCGCGCGCGCTTCGAGTTCCGCTGGGAGGACCAGTTCAACCTCTCGCTCGACCCGGAGACGGCGCGCTCGTTCCACGACGAGACCTTGCCGAAGGAGGCGCACAAGGTGGCGCATTTCTGCTCCATGTGCGGTCCGAAATTCTGCTCCATGCGGATTTCCCACGACATCCGCGCCGAGGCGCAGAAGGAGGGGCTGGAGGCGATGGCGGCAAAATTCCGCGATGGCGGCGATCTCTACATGCCGCTCGAAACCCCGGCCGGAGAATGACCATGCGCATCCTCGTCAAGGGGGCCGGCGTCGCCGGCCTCACCGTCGCCTGGCAGCTCTATCGCCACGGTTTCGACGTCACGATCAAGGAGCGCGCCGAAAAGGCTGGCGCCGGTGCCTCCGGCTTCGCCGGCGGCATGCTGGCGCCGTGGTGCGAACGGGAAAGTGCTGAAGAGCCGGTTCTGGCGCTCGGACGCCTCGCCGCCGATTGGTGGGAGGCCGCGCTGCCCGGCCATGTGCGCCGGCGGGGAACGCTGGTCGTGGCCGCCGGCCGTGATGCCGGCGAGCTCGACCACTTCGCCGGCCGAACCAGCGGCTGGGAATGGCTGGACGATGCGGGGATTTCAGCTCTGGAGCCGGATCTCGCCGGCCGTTTCCGCAAGGCGCTGTTCTTCCGGCAGGAGGCGCATCTCGATCCGCGAAAAGCGCTTTCCGCCTTGACGGCGGGGCTTGAGGAAGGCCGCATGCGGTTCCTCTTCGCTCAAACCGGCGAAGCGGACGAGGGCCGCTACGACCGGGTGATCGACTGCACCGGCGCCTCGCGGATCGGCCACATGCCGGAGCTTCGCGGCGTTCGGGGCGAGATGCTGGCGCTTGAAACCGACGAGGTAAATCTCTCCCGCCCCGTCCGCCTGCTGCATCCGCGCCACCCGGTCTACATAGTGCCGCGTGAAAAAAATCGTTTCATGATCGGTGCGACGATGATTGAGAGCGAGGATGCCGGCCCGATCACCGCCCGCTCGCTGATGGAATTGCTGAACGCCGCTTATGCGCTGCACCCGGCCTTCGGCGAGGCAAGGCTCATCGAGACCGGCGCCGGCGTGCGCCCCGCCTTTCCCAACAACCTGCCGCGCGTGACGGACGATGGTCGCACGATCCACGTGAACGGCTTCTACCGCCACGGCTTCCTGCTCGCCCCGGCCATGGCCGGAGAGGTCGCGCGGCGGCTCCTCGCACAACAGAAACAACCGGAAAGGCGGGCGTCGTGACCCTTATCATCAACGGCGAGGAACAGGTCGTCGTGGCCGCAACGCTCGCGGACCTGCTCTCCGTCCTCGACTACGAGGGCGACTGGCTGGCGACGGCGGTGAACGGCGAACTGGTGCACCGCGAGGACCGCGACACCTTCACGCTCGGCGAGCGCGACCGCATCGAAATCCTCTCGCCCATGCAGGGAGGCTGACATGCCGAAACTCTACGATGTCGACGTACAATCGCGCCTCCTGCTCGGCACGGCCCGCTACCCCTCCCCCACCATACTCGCCGAGGCGGTGCGGCGCTCGCAGGCGGAGATCGTTACCGTGTCGCTGCGCCGTGAGACAGCTGGCGGCAAGGGCGGTGGCGCCTTCTTCGAGCTGATCCGCGAGCTCGGCGTGCGCGTTCTGCCCAATACCGCCGGCTGCCACAGCGTCAAGGAAGCCGTGCTGACGGCGCAGATGGCGCGCGAGGTCTTTCGCACCGACTGGATCAAGCTGGAGGTGATCGGCCACCATGATACACTGCAACCCGATGTCTTCGGTCTCGTCGAGGCGGCGCGCATCCTGACCGGCGAGGGCTTTCAGGTCTTTCCCTATACAACCGACGATCTCGTCGTTGCGGAAAGGCTGCTGGAGGCCGGTTGCCGCGTGCTGATGCCCTGGTGCGCGCCGATAGGTTCGGCGATGGGGCCGGTGAACCCGACGGCGCTGCGGGCCTTCCGCGCGCACTTTCCCGAAATCCCGCTGATCGTCGATGCCGGCATCGGCCGCCCCTCGCATGCGAGCGTGGTCATGGAACTCGGCTATGATGCGGTGCTGCTCAACACCGCCGTTGCCGGCGCCGGTGACCCGGCCGCCATGGCCGAAGCCTTCGCGCTCGCCATCGAGGCCGGCCGCCTTGCGCATGCTGCGGTACCGCTCGAACCGCGCGACATGGCTGTTCCCTCCACCCCCGTCATCGGAAAGGCCGTCTTCTCATGAAGCTCGATCCCTTCTATCTCATCGTCGACAGCGCGGACTGGATCGAGCGCCTCGTGCCGGTCGGCGTCAGGCTGGTGCAACTGCGCATGAAGAACCAGCCGGACGACCGGCTGCGCGCCGAAATCCGCCGTGCACGAACCGCCTGCGCCGCCCAAGGCTGCCAGCTGGTCGTCAACGACCACTGGCGGATTGCGATCGAAGAGGGCTGCGACTTCGTGCATCTCGGCCAGGAGGATCTGGCTGCGGCCGATGTCGGCGCCATCCGCGCCGCCGGCCTGAAGCTCGGTCTCTCCACCCATGACGAAACCGAACTCGACACGGCGCTTGCCGCAGGACCAGACTATGTGGCGCTCGGTCCGGTCTGGCCGACGATCCTCAAGAAGATGCGATGGGCGCCGCAGGGTGTCGAACGTCTCGGGTTATGGAAACGGCGCGTCGCGCCGCTGCCCCTGGTTGCGATCGGCGGTCTTAACCCGGAACGCCTGCCGGCCGTCTTCGCGAACGGTGCCGACAGCGCTGCCGTCGTCACCGACATCACCCTCAACGCCGATCCGGAAGCGCGAGCGCGCGAATGGATCGCGGCAACGGAATCCTGGCGATGAGGGCAAATGGCCGTGTTCTCGTCGTGGGAGGGTCGGACTCGTCAGGCGGCGCCGGCATCGTGCGCGATATCGCGACACTCGCCGCCATGGGCCTCTCGACGAGCGTCGCCGTCACGGCGGTAACCGTTCAGACCCATGCGGCGGTCATCCATGTCGAAGTCATTCCGGCGGCGCTTGTTGCTGCGCAGATGCGGGCGGCGCTCGAAGCGGATGCAGTTGGCGCCATCAAGATCGGCATGCTCCCCACGGCCGACGTGATCGACGCGGTCTGCGATGTGCTCGACGCTCATCCGGTCCTGCCCGTCATCGTCGATCCCGTTCTCGCCGCCTCGTCGGGTGGCGCTCTTGCCGCCGGACCGGGGCTTGCGGAATCGCGCCGACGGCTCTTCCGGCTGGCGAGCCTTGTTGCGCCGAACCTGCCGGAACTCGCAGCGCTGGCGGGAGGTCCGACTGCAACGAACGCTGCGGACGCCTTGGGACAGGCGCGGCACCTGCTGGACGCCGGCGCCGGCGCGGTGCTCGTCAAGGGCGGGCACGGGGATTCGGGCGAGATGGCCACCGACATTCTCCTGTACCGGGACCGCCCTCCCCGGCGTTTCACCCTGCCGCGGCTGCAAGCATCGATGCGGGGAACGGGTTGCGCGCTGTCGAGCGCCGTCGCCGGCGGACTTGCTGCCGGTCTGGACACGGAGACGGCGATCTCGCAAGCCAAGGCATACGTCCACGCGGCACTTGTTGCACTGCAATAATCAGGCTTGCATTTTCGACAGTGATCGGCGACGCTCAGGCTTCTGGCACAGTGCCTATTGCCTTCGGAATCCAGAAACAGTTTCGCCCTGCAAACAAGTTGTTGCTTCCTTCGGTCGCACGAATGATAGCCCGGCTTCAGGCGGTGGAGGACTGGTTGAAGCCATCCGGTCGATGCGATGGAGGGTATCATGGCCGACACCAATTCCGTACACCCGGTGGACGAGAAGCTGCCGCTCGGCAGGCTCGGCACGCTGGGGCTTCAACATGTTCTCGTGATGTATGGCGGAGCGGTCGCGGTACCGCTGATCGTCGGGCGGGCATTGCAGCTCAGCCCCGAGGATGTGGCTTATCTTATCTCGGCCGATCTCTTCGTCTGCGGCATCGTCACCATCATCCAGTCCTTCGGATTGACGCGCCACTGCGGCATCAAACTGCCGGTGATGATGGGCGTGACCTTCGCCTCCGTTGGCCCCATGGTCTCGATGGCGACCATGACGCCGGGCGTCGAGGGTGCACGGCTGATCTTTGGCGCCATCATCGGCGCCGGTCTGATCGCCTTCCTCATTGCCCCGCTGATGGGTCGCCTGCTGCGGCTCTTTCCGCCGGTTGTGACCGGCACGATCATCCTCGTCATCGGCGTGACGCTGATGCGGGTGGGCATCAACTGGGTCTTCGGCAATCCGTTCGGCCCGACGGCACCGAAGCTGGTGGATCCTGCCCATTCCGAATGGCTCGCTTCGGTCAAGGCGCTGGCGGAGTCCGGAGCGGCGGGCGTGCCCGCTCTGCCGCAGGGCCTCACGCTGACGGCGACCACGCCGAACCCGATCTATGCCCAGCCGAGCCATGTGGCGCTGTCGGCGGTCGTGCTTATCAGCATCCTGCTCGTTGCCCGCTTCGGCCGCGGCCTCATCGCCAATATCGCGGTGCTCATCGGCATCGTGATCGGATGCGTGCTGGCCACCCTGCTCGGCATGATGCATTTCGATCGCGTCGCGACGGCGGGATGGATCGAGGTGATAACCCCGCTGCGCTTCGGCATGCCGATCTTCGATCCGGTCCTCATCCTCACCATGACGCTGGTCATGATCGTCGTGATGATCGAATCGACCGGCATGTTCCTGGCACTCCGCGAAATGACGCAGCGTCAGGTCTCCCGGCAGCAACTGACGGCGGGGCTGAGGGTGGACGGACTCGGCACCGTCATCGGCGGCCTTTTCAACACCTTCCCCTATACGAGCTTCTCGCAGAATGTCGGGCTGGTCGGCGTAACGGGGGTGAAGAGCCGCTATGTCTGTGTGATGGGCGGCGCGATCATGATCGTGCTTGGTCTCGTGCCGAAGATGGGCGCGCTTGTGGAGGCCGTGCCGACGTTCGTTCTCGGCGGCGCCGGCCTCGTGATGTTCGGCATGGTCGCCGCGACGGGCATCCGCATTCTCTCGACGGTGGACTTCCGAACCTCGCGCAACAACCTCTTCGTCGTCGCCGTTTCGGTCGGTTTCGGACTCATTCCGCTGATCGCCCCGAACTTCCTGATCTGGATGCCGCATGCGATCCATCCGCTGATCGAATCCGGCATCGTGCTGGCCTCCCTGACGGCTGTGCTGCTGAACGCTTTCTTCAACGGCGTCGACGGGAAGGAGGCGGCTTCGGTCGCGGCCGCCAAGCTGGCCGACAGCCACTGAGGCCACGGACCGCGACATAACGAAGACGAGCGCCGCCGCCGCACCCGTCTTCGGTGTGGCGATCATCGATTGATCATTCTTTCGTGTTACGCGTGTTTCTGACGCGAAAAGCGTTGAAATCGCTATTGTGTAGTTCCATGTGAAGGCACTGAGGCTTTGTCGACGGGAGGACTGGCGTGGCACGAGGCGTGACAAGACGAACACTGGCGGCCGGTTCTTCATTCTGCGCAGCCGCCCTTGTGTCACTTCTCGCCAGCGCACCCGCCCATGGAGCCGCCTGCGGAGCCCTCCCCGCCAACTATGTCGACTGGACCGACTGCAGCAAGAAGAACATCATGCTGCAGGGCAGCCCGCTTCAGGGAGCGAAGCTCGACGGTGCCGATTTCAGCCTGACCGATCTCTCCGGCGCGGACATCAGTGGAGCGAGCCTCGAGAAGACGACGCTCGTGCGCGCCTGGCTGAAGGGCGCCAAGGCAGAAAAGACGAACTTCCAGAAGGTCGAAGGATATAGGACGGGATTTTCGAACATGCAGGCCGAAGGAGCCTCCTTTGTCGGGGCAGAACTGCAGCGAGCCGACTTCTCCGGCGCCAACCTTACCAACGCCGATTTCGAGAAGGCCGAACTCGGGCGCGCCGAGTTCAAAGGCGCAACGATAACCGGCACCCGCTTCACGCTCGCGAATCTGTCCCGGGCCGATTTCTCCGATACGATCTTCGAGGGATCTCTCGTCTTCGACCGTGCCTTCATGTATCTGACACGCATCGAGGGCATCGACCTCACGCAGGCGAAAGGTCTCACACAGGAGCAGATCAACCTGTCCTGCGGCAACGCCGATACCAAACTCCCCGAAGGCCTGGCGGCGCCATCGAGTTGGCCCTGTCCATTCGATTGAAGCCGGTGCGTCGGGAGGCGGCCGCGGCGAGGACGACGTACCGTCAGCCGATGCGCGCCAGATCGCCGAGATAGGTATTCTCTTCCCGGGAGCGGGCGAAATCGTCGGGACGGATCTCCACGACAAGCAGGGTGTTTCCTTCGGCCGGCGCCTCGGCGAGCAGGCTGCCGTCGGGCGCGGCGACGCGCGTCAGTCCGGCATAGGTGAATTTCGCATCGGCGCCGCAGTGGTTGACATAGGCGACGAAGACCTGGTTCTCGAAGGCCCTGACCTGGATCATCTTGCCCGCGATAAAGTCGCCTGCCCAGCCCTTCGGCAGGGCCGTCGGTACCACGACGAGGTCGGCTCCATCCTGCGCCAGGCGCCGGACATTTTCCGGGAACTCCACATCGTAGCAGATCAGCATGCCGAGCCGGATGCCGCACAGCGTGACCATGATCGAGGTCGGACGCTCGGGCGTGAACCATTGCCGCTCGTAGTCGCCGTAGAGATGCGACTTGCGGTAGACGGCATGGGTGCCGATACCGTCCGTGAAGAGCGCGCTGTTGTAGGTGACAGGACCTTCCCGTTCCGCGAAACCTGCAATGACCGCAAGCCCGTTGTCGCGCGCGATTGCCGAAAGCCTCTGCAACGCCCAGCCGGTCGCAGGCGATGAAAGAGCGGCAAAGGCAGCACCGGCCCCGTAGCCCGTCACCGCGAGTTCCGGCGCGATGAGCAGCTTCGCGCCCGCTTCCGCAGCTTCCTTCGCGGCTTCCGAAATGCGGGCGATATTGGCCTCCACATCGCCTGCGACAGGCTGCATCTGTAGGGCGGCGATCTTCATCCTTCTGCCCTAGTCCCTGCCCGACATCGCGCCCAGCAGCTTCGGGAGGTCGCCAAAGCGGGCGACAAGACCGAAAATGACAGCCGCGATTGCGACGAAGAGGATCGTCACCGAGGCCATGGTCGGCGTGTAGCCGTAGCGCAGCGCGTTGAAAATCTTGATCGGCAGGGTCTCCATGGTGAAGCCGACGGTCATGTAGGCGACGATATATTCATTGAGCGACAAAACGAAGGCAAAGGCGTAGCCCGACACGAGATAGGGCAGGATCAGCGGCAGGACGACCGTGCGGAAGATCGTGCGGTCATCGGCGCCCATCGTGGCCGCCGCCTCGACCAGCGAACGGTCGATGGAGGAAAAGCCGAGCGACAGCGTCACCAGCGGCAAGGTCACGAAGAAGATCGCGTGGCTGATGACGGCGGTGAACGGCTGGCCGTAGAAGCCGGTCGTCGCCCAGAAGGTCAGGAGGCCGAGCGCCGTGATGACCGGCGGCAGGGTGAAGGGTGCAACGCCCAGAAGCTGGAAGATGTTCGCCCAGGGCGCGTGGCGTCGCCAGAGGAACCAGGCGAGCGGCAGCGCGATCAGCAGCGCCACGGCCGCCGAGAGCGCCGCAAGCGTCACGGAGGCAAACAGCGCGTTCCGCCATTCCGGATTGGCGAAGATCTCGCCGTACCAGCCGAGGGAGAAGCCTTCCGGCGGAAAGGCGAGATTCTGCTTCTCGTTGACCGAGACGCCCGCCACGACGATGAGCGGCAATGCCAGGAACAGACCGAAAAGCGCGAAATAGACCCGTTGTAGAAGCGCGGTCATACGGGTTCTCCCTTGCGACCGGCATAGACCGTCAGCGCCACGAGGCCGAGCGTGACGAGCACGAGGAAGACGGCCATCGCGGCGGCGAACGGCATGTTGGACTGGTAGATCGCCTGGTCGGTGATGAGCACGGAGAGCGTCCAGTGCTGCGGCCGGCCAAGAATCTGCGGCAGCAGGTAGGAGCCGAGGGCGAAGATGAAGACCATGATGAGCGTCGCGACGATCGTGTTGCGGAGCGCCGGCACGACAACCGTGAAGAAAGCCTTGAGCGGCGAGGCGCCGAGCGTACGCGCAGCTTCGGTCAGCGTCGGATCGAGCCGCACCAGGGCGGGATAGAGTACGAGTACCGTATAGGGCAGTGCCTGATAGACCATGGCGGTCAACACTGCGCCGAAGCTCGGATTGAGCGCCACCGGCTGCTCCATCAGGCCGATCGCCACGAAAAGGTTGGTGATGCCTGCCGTGCGCGAGAATAGCGTCGACCAGGCAAAGCCGATGATGACTTCGGAAAGCGAGAGGACCGAGAGCAGCACCACGAGCCAGAGTACCTGACTGCTGCGTCTGGCGCGCGAAAGCAGGTAGGTGAAGGGTACAGCAAGGACGATACAGCAGATCGCGACCGCGACGGCGAGGAACAGCGAGAAACCCAGGACCTTGCCGAAGAAAAGGCTGAGGAAGCGGGCGTAGTTGTCGAGGACGAAGTCCGGCGCATAGAAGCCTGCCGGATCGCGCCGGAAGACGGAGACGGCGATCATCGTCGCGAAGGGGACGACGAAGAAAACGACCAGCATGCCTGCCGGAAAGACGAGCGGGCCGTAATCGGCAAGCTTCTGCGGGGCTTCGCGTCTCATGACTTCAACACCACGCAATCGGCCGGGTTGAGGCTGATGCCGACGCCCTGCCCGACGGATACATCCGGCCGGGCGTTTGGCATGGAGACGGCGACCACCTGTTTTCCGCCGGCCTCCACGAAGGTCTCGATCGTGCCGCCGAGGTCGCGCACGAAGGTCACCGTGCCGCCGATCGCGCCATTGCCGGGTGCGGTCAGGTGCACGTCTTCCGGCCGCACCGAGAGGATGCCTCTGGCCGTGCCGTTCGGCGCGACGAGGCCTTCCACCGGCGTGCCGAGAACCGTGATCCGTCCTGTTCCATCCGTCTCGAAGTCGAGGAGGTTGGTCATGCCGATGAAGTCTGCGACGAAGGTATCGGCCGGGCGACGGTAGATCTCGACCGGCGGTGCAGCCTGGCGAATCTCGCCGCCGCTCATCACTACGACCGTGTCGGCCATGGTCATCGCCTCGCGCTGGTCGTGGGTGACGACGATGGTGGTAATGCCGAGGCTCTGCTGCAATTGCCGCAGTTCCACCTGCATCGCCTCGCGCAGCTTGGCGTCGAGGGCGGAAAGCGGCTCGTCGAGCAGGAAGAGCTTCGGCGATATGGCGAGCGCCCGGGCGATGGCGACGCGCTGGCGCTGGCCGCCGGAGAGCTTTGCCACCGGCCGTTCCGCGTAGCCCGGCAGATGGATCATCGCGAGAAGCTCGTCGACGCGCTTCTTCTGATCCTCCTTGCCCACCCCACGGATGCGCAGCGAATAGGCGATGTTTTCGCCGACCGTCAGATGCGGAAACAGCGCCAGCGACTGGAAGACCATGCCGAGATCGCGCTTGTGCGTCGGCACGTGCGTGATGTCCGCACCGTCCAGCCGGATCGCGCCGGAGGTCGGCAGGTCCAGGCCGGCGACCATTCGCATCAGCGTGGTCTTGCCGCAGCCCGAAGGGCCGAGGAGGCAGACGAAGGTGCCGTGCGGCACCACGAGATCGACGTTCTTCACCGCCGTAAACGGTCCGAACTGCTTGGTGATGCTCTGGAGGATCAATCCGGACATGGGCTCCACTCGGCGCTGGTAGCTGTTCAAGCGGGCCGGCCGCCCTCTCCCATGGAGGGACTTAGCGACCGGCCTGAACGGGTTCTCTCTCGTCAGGCTGTCAGCCCGCGATCATCTCCGTCCATTTCTGGTTCAGCCAGTCGGACTTCGTCTGATAGAGATCATAGCGCGGAATGATCGGATCGATGTCGGACGAGACGGCTGCGAATTCCTCGACCGTCAGGTCCGTCAGTTCCCGCTTGACGGTCGGCGCGGTGCCGACCTTGCGCGACAGCGTGGCCTGGATCGCCGGCTGGCTCATGTAGTCGATGAAGACATGCGCCTCCTCGACCTTCTCCGAAGCGCGCGACAGCGACCAGCAGCCGGAATCCATGATGCCGCCCTCCTTCGGGAAGGTGGAACGGACCGGATGGCCATCGGCAGCGGCGAGGCCCGTCACGTCGTGATAGTACTGACCCATCGGGATCTCGCCCGACTTCAGTGCCTGTTCGAACTGGGCTTCGTCGCGATACCAGAGCCGGACGTTCGGCTTCACTTCCGCGAGTTTCTCGAAGGCCTTGATCTGGCCCTCCTCCGTGTCCAGCGCATTGGTGCCGCCGAGGAAGGTCTTGGCCGTCACTTCGAGCAGGAAGGAGTTGGAGACGAGCGCAAGGAGGCCGAGCTTGTCGGCATTCGCCGGATCCCACAGTGCTTCCCAGGAGGTCGGTGCTTCCTTGAACGCGTCGGTGTTGGTGACCAGCGTGATGTACCAGGCAACGGCGCCGATGCCGGCGATGCGGCCGTCCGGATACTTGTTGACGAAGTGATCGATGAGGTTCGAGGCGTTCGGGATCTTCGCTGTGTCGAGCGGCGCCCATAGCTCGGTCGACTGGCCCTTGAGCATGGAGACCTGCGACATCATCGAGACATCGGCCGGTGCCTGGCCGGCCTTGGCGGCCTGTTCGAGCTGGACGAGCCAGGCTTCGCCTGTCGGCTCGGCAACGGATTCGATGGCAATGCCGGTCGCCTTGGTGAACTCCGGGAAGATGTTCTTGTCGAAGGAATCCTTGAAGTAGCCGCCGTAGACGCCGACCTTCAACGACTTGTCCTGCGCGCGCAGGATTGCCGGCATGGCAAGCAGCGAAGCACCGGCGACCCCGGCACCGAGCACCGCGCGCCGGCTGAGCGAGGCATTCAGAATATCACGCATGATCTTTCTCCTGTTGTGCCGGCCGGTCTTCGCCCGCCGGTTCGTTCCCATTTTTATGTCATTCTACGTCAGGCGGTCGCAGCCACAGAAGGGCTGAAGACCATCAAACTCAGAATCTCGAAGAGCACCTGCGCGCCCGCATGGGCCGTGTTCGTCGTCGCGTCATATTGCGGCGCCACCTCGACGACGTCGCCGCCGACGAGATTGACGCCCTTGAGGCCGCGGATCAGTTCCAGCACCTCGCGCGTCGTCAGTCCGCCGACCTCCGGCGTCCCCGTCCCGGGTGCGAAGCTCGGGTCGAGGCTGTCGATATCGAAGGAAAGATAGGTCGGGCCGTCCCCGACAATCGCCTTCGCCTTCTCGATGATCGCGGGCATGCCCATCCCCGTCACCTCTTCCGCATGGATCACCGTCATGCCGGACTCGTAGGAGAACTCCCAGAGATATTCCGCCGAGCCACGGATGCCGATCTGGATCGTCCGGGTCGGGTCGAGCACGCCGTCGAGGACCGCGTTGCGGAAGGGACCGCCGTGGTGGAACTTGGTCTGGTCGTAGGCGCCGCCCGTGTCGCAATGGGCGTCGATATGAATCATGCCGACAGGACGCTTCTTGCCCACCGCCTTCATGATCGGGTGGGTGATCGAATGATCGCCGCCGACCGCAAGCGGGATGACGCCGGCATCGACGATCTGGCTGAAGCGCCTCTCGATATCGTCGTGACTCAGTTCCAGCCGGTAGCGGCTCTGGAACGGCACGTCGCCGATGTCGGCGACCCTGAGGTCATGGACGGGCGCGCAGCCGAGCACGTGATTGTAGGGCCCGATCCGCTCGATCGAACGCAGCGCCCGCGGCCCGAAGCGCGAGCCGGGGCGGTTGGTGACGCCGAGATCCATCGGCACGCCGGTGATCGCGACCTGCAAGTTGCCGAAATCCGGCTCTGCCGCGTCGACCTGCATGTAAGGCGCCGTCAGAAACGTCGGGACGCCGGCATAAGGCGCAAGGCGCGTCCCGCTTTTCGAGAAGATCTTGTCGGCGACCTTGCGGAAAGCCGGATCAAAGAGATCACCGCCGTGGCCGGAGCCGTACTTTGCCCTCAGTTCCTCGAGCTTCGTTCCGTCGATCGCCATTCGCTGCATCTCTCCGCGCATGCGGGCAGCCAGGGGCTATGGCGCTGGGCGCACAAATTTTGGTTCCCCCGGGCTTTTGCCCTTGTTTTCATCATTTCAATACAAATCGGATGGAAAATCAATTGACATTGTTAAAGCATTTGCTGTGAGAAAAATTCACATATAGATTGCCGTCATGCCGTCTCGACTTCCTCCCCTCAACCCGCTCCGCGCCTTCGAGGCGACGGCTCGTCGTGGCTCGGTCTCGGCGGCGGCGCGGGAGCTGAACGTGACGCATGGCGCGATCAGCCACCAGATCAAGGCACTCGAGGAATCGCTCGGCACCACGCTCTTCGAGCGCGGCGGCAAGCGGCTGAAGCTGACCTCGCAAGGCGCGCTGCTCCTGCCGGCCGTCACCCAGGCTTTCGGCGAGATCGCCTCGGCGACCGAGATGATGAAACGGCCGGCGACAAGCGGCGAACTCACCATCACCTGCGTGCCGGCGCTGCTGTCCTTCTGGATCATCCCGAGGCTCCACCGCTTCACCGAGCAGTATCCCGGCATCCGGCTGACGCTGATCGCCTCGAACGATCCCGAACATCTGCACTCGCCAGACGTCGACATCTGCATCCTCTACGGCGACGGCAACTGGCCGGACCGCTGGACGCGGCTGTGGTCGCATCTCAGGCTCTTTCCGGTTGCAAGCCCCACGCTCGTCAACAGCCGCCCGCTGCGGTCGGTCCGTGACCTCTCCGACCATACGTTGCTGCACGGCGACGACGGGCGGGAATGGAACACCTGGCTTGCCGCGGCCGACGCGAACGAGCTCGGCCGCGGGCAGCAGCACTTCCTGAGCGACGCCCGTCTGTCGACGGAGGCAGCGCTCCATGGCCAGGGTATTGCGCTCGGCGACACGATCACGGCAAGCAGCCTGATCGCCAGGGGTGAGCTGATCGTACCCTTCGATCTCTCGGTGCCGGCGAACGACGCCTTCTATGTGGCGTGCCGCCCGGCATTGCGAACGGCACCGATCGTCAAGGTCTTCATCGACTGGCTGTTCGCGTCGCTGGAGGCTGACAGCCTGCCGGAACCGCAGGTCTCCGCCCGTACGGTGCTGCGTGCCCGTACGCGAGGTTCCGACAGCTATCTCCCCGTCTCCGCACCGGCCGGCCGCCGGACGAAGACCATCCAGAAACCTCGATCCCGCGCTTGAGGCGCCTTATCCGGACCCGATCCATGCCGACATTCAATCCGCTCGTCGAAACCCTCGCCGCCCCGCCGATTCCGTCCGTCTTCGCCTGGGGACGGTCCTATGACGGCAGGAGCGGTCCGATGATCGATCTCTCTCAGGCCGTTCCGGGATACCCCGCCCACCCGGACATGCTCGCCCTCCTTGCGGAATGCGCGGGATCGACGACCTATACCGGCTACGGCCCGATCGAAGGCGAGACGGTGCTGCGCGAAGCCTATGCAGCGCATGTCTCCGAGATCTGCGGTGCTGCGATCGGTGCCGGCAACATCCATGTCACAGCAGGCTGCAACCAGGCCTTCATCTGTGCGGCCATGGCCATTGCGGGGGCCGGCGACTCCGTGCTGATGACGAACCCCTACTACTTTAACCAGGAGACGACGCTTGCGATGCTCGGGGTGAAGACCCGCTTCGCAGCCTGCGATCCCGACAACGGCTTCCTGCCGGACGTCGCGTCGATCGCCGACGCGATCACGCCGGATGTGCGGGCGCTGGCACTCGTCTCGCCGAACAATCCGACCGGCGCCATCTATCCTGCAGACCTCCTCGGAACGATCTTCGACCTCTGCCGGGATCGTGGCATCTGGCTGATCCTCGACGAGACCTACCGCGACTTCCTGCCTGAGGGTATGTCCTGCGCGCACGATCTCTTCGGTCGGGCCGGCTGGGAGGAAACGCTGATCGGCCTTTACAGCTTCTCGAAATCCTTCTGCATTCCCGGCCATCGCCTCGGCGCCATTACGGCCGGCAGCGCGGTCGTCGAGCAGGTTGCCAAGATCATGGACAACCTGCAGATATGCCCGCCGCGGTCCGCCCAGGCGGCCGTCGCCAGGGCCCTGCCGCTGCTCGCCGACTGGCGGGCGGAGAACAGGCGGGAGATCGCGCGGCGCGCGCTGGCGATGAAGGCGGCCATGGCGGAACTCTCACTCTGGCAGATCGGCGCGATCGGCGCCTATTTCGCCTTCGTCCGACATCCGTTCGAGACAGCTTCCTCGTCGCAGGTCGCCGAACAGCTCGCCAAGCGAGCCGGCGTCCTCTGTCTGCCCGGCGTCTATTTCGGCGCCGGCCAGGAGCGCTACCTGCGCTTTGCCTTTGCCAATGCGGACGCCGCGACGATCGGTCTGCTGCCGGCGCGATTGTCCGGCTTCGACCTCGCCTGAGGGCGAGTGCCAATTTTTTTCCTGCAGATGTCGGAGCGCGGAGGGGCGTCGCGTCTTAATACCGGGAAGGCCACGACCTTCGCGCAGAGCAGATGATCAGAGGAGACGTGACGATGCGTGTGATTGTGATGGTGAAGGCGACCACCGACAGCGAGGCCGGCGCCATGCCGACGACTGAACTGCTGGAAGCTATGGGCAAGTACAACGAGGAACTGGTAAACGCCGGCATTATGCAGGCCGGCGAAGGCTTGAAACCTTCGTCGCTCGGCAAGCGCGTGGCGTTCGATGGCGTCAATCGCCTCGTGATCGACGGTCCCTTTGCCGAGACGAAGGAACTGGTTGCCGGTTTCTGGATCTGGCAGGTCAAGGACATGGACGAGGCGATCGAATGGGTCAAGCGCTGCCCCAACCCGATGCCCGGCCCGAGCGAGATCGAGATCCGCCCGATCTTCGAGATGGAGGATTTCGGCGAGGTGCTGACCCCGGAAGTCGCGGAACTCCACGACCGCGTGCGGGAAAAGACCGCGGGCAACTGACGGATTTCGCCGGGGCATGCATCGCCATGCCGATCCTTCAGGCGGCGCGGCGAATGTCGCTTCTGGCGCCAATTCACCCGCGCCGCTGCCGCCGGCCTACGCGGCCGGCGCCACCTTGCGGCTCCGTGCCGCCCCATCGTCCGATGCGGCATGCGGCGTGTGCCGGTGTCCCCTCTCGCACGCGCCGCACTCGGCGAGCGCCTCGATGACCTTGCATTCGGCAATGCTGCCGTGCCGGCAGTCCGAGAGCGTTCGCTCCAGTTCCGCCTCCAGAAGCTTCAGCCGTTTGATGCGTGCCTTGACGTCGAGCAGATGCCGTTCAGCGATCGCATCCGCGTCGGCGCAGGGCGCTTCGGGGTGTGCCGAGAGTTCGACCAGCTGCCGTATCGCCTCGATCGAGAGACCAAGGTCGCGTGCATGCAGGATGAAGACGAGGCGATGATAGTGCCGCTCGTCGTAGCGGCGCTGGTTTCCCCCGTTGCGCTCCGGTTCCGGCATGAGGCGGATCGATTCGTAGTAGCGGATCGTTTCCACCTTGCAGCCGCTCATGGTCGCGAGCTTGCCGATCGCGAACATTTTCCGCATCGATTTTACCTCTTGAACCTCTAGTTGCTGGAGCAATTAAGGTGGGGCAAATCAGGGAGATTTGCAATGGAACGATCCGCTCCGGCCGGCGGCCACGAACATGACGCAGCCGATCACGACCACCATCACGACGCCCACGATCATGGCGAGGCCTGCAGCCACGCATCCGTGGCGGCGCCCGACATGCCGGAGGCGACCGGTGACGGCTACCGCCGTTTCCATGTTTCCGGCATGGACTGCGCAAGCTGCGCCAACACGATCCAGACCGCGATCGGCGGGCTTCCCGGCGTGTCGGACGTCCGCGTCTCGGTCGCCCGCGAACTGATGTCCGTGAAGATTGAGGACGGGAAGGCGAACCTGGAGGGTATTGCCGATGCAGTTCGGAAGCTCGGCTATGCGGCAGAGCCGATACCCGATGACAACAGCCCCGTCAGGCGGGGGACAGATCCCTGGTGGCAGGCCCCGAAGGGGCTGCATGCGATTGCCGGCGCCCTCGTGACGGCCGGCGGCTTCGCGATCAGCACCCTCTGGCCCGCGGCGGGCGACGGGCTCTTCACCGTTGCCGCGCTGCTGCTCGCCCTGCCGATCGCCCGCCGCGCCCTCTCGGCTGCACGGATGGGCGCGCCCTTCACAATCGAAATGCTGATGACGCTCGCGGTGATCGGCGCGGTGATGATCGGCGAGGCGGCGGAGGCGGCCGTGGTCGTCTTCCTGTTCGCGACCGGCGAGGTGCTGGAAGGTTATGCCGCCGGGCGCGCCCGGGCCGGCATCCAGGCGCTCGGCTCCCTCGTACCGGACCGGGCGATCGTCGAGGAAATGGGCGGCACGCGGGAGATCAGGGCCTCGGAGATCCGCCCCGGCATGCTGGTGATCGCCCGTCCCGGCGACCGGGTCGCCGCAGACGGCGTGATCGTCGAGGGGCGCAGCCACCTGGACGAGTCGGCAATCACAGGCGAAAGCATGCCGGTCTCGCGCGGACCGGAGGAAAATGTCTTTGCCGGCTCCGTCGTCATCGATGCGGCTCTCAAGGTACGGGCGGACCACGGCGCGGCGGACAACACGATCGCCCGTATCGTGCGGCTCATCGAGGAGACGCAGGATGCGAAGGCGCCGACCGAACGCTTCATCGACGGCTTCTCCCGCGTCTACACGCCGCTGATCTTCGCACTCGCCGTGCTCGTCGCGCTGCTGCCGCCGCTCGTCGCCGCTGGCGACTGGCAGACCTGGATCTACCGCGCACTCGCACTGCTGCTGATCGGATGCCCCTGCGCCCTCGTCATCTCCGTGCCGGCGGCAATCGCCTCGTCACTCTCGGCGGCCGCCCGTTCGGGCATCCTCGTCAAGGGCGGCATCGTGCTCGAAAACCTGGCGAGGGCGGAGCTCGTGGCCTTTGACAAGACCGGGACGCTGACGCGCGGCAAGCCGCTGGTGACGGACCTTCATGCAGCAAACGGTGACGCACCCGGGCTGCTCGCGCTCGCGGCCGCGATCGAGGCTGGCTCGAGCCACCCGCTCGCCGAGGCGATCGTCGCGGCCGCTGCACGGCAGGCCATCCGGCCGCCGGTTGCAACCGACGTCCGGGCCATCGCCGGCCGCGGGGTGGCCGGCGTCGCGCAAGGCAGGGTGACTTTCATCGGTGCGCCGCGCTTTGCCGCGGAGGAAGGACCGATCGATGCGGCCCTTTCCGAGAGGATCGCCGCATTCGAACGGGAAGGAAAGACGGTGGCCGTCGTTATGGTCGACGGGGCGGCGGCCGGCGCGATCGCGCTTCGCGACGAGCCGCGCGAGGATGCCCGGAAGGGCGTCGCCGCGCTGACGGCGATGGGTGTGCGCACGGCGCTGCTCTCCGGCGACAATCCGGCGACGGCGTCGGCCATCGGCCAGGCGCTCGGCATCGACGACGTGCGTGGCGGATTGCTTCCGGCCGACAAGGTTGACGCGATCCGCAGGCAGGCGGAAGGGCGGCGCACTCTCATGATCGGCGACGGCATCAACGATGCAGCCGCGCTTGCGGCGGCCGACGTCGGCATGGCCATGGGGTCCGGAACCGGCCTGGCGCTCGAGACGGCCGATGCGGCGCTGATGGGCAACCGCGTCGGCGACGTCGCCCGGGCCATCGCGCTCGGCCGCGCGACCATGGCCAACATCCGGCAGAACGTCGCCATCGCACTCGGCCTGAAGGCGGTTTTCCTGGTCACGACGATCATCGGTTCGACCGGCCTGTGGCTCGCCGTCTTCGCGGATACCGGTGCGACGGTGCTGGTCACGGCAAATGCGATGCGGCTGCTGCGCGTGCCGCGGCCGAAGGGCTGAGCGGCCGAGGCCCCCGGATTGGGAGATGGCGGGCGGCCCCGGCGCCGTCTCCCGTCACAGCGGCCGGATATGCGTCACGTAGGACTCGAAGAAATCGGAGAACTTCGCGACGCGCATCGGCAGTTTTTCATAGGGCGGGTAGTAGAGGGTCAGCCAGAGCTCCGGCGGCGACCACTCCGCAAGAACCTGCGACAGCGTCCCGCTGTTCAGGGCATCCTCGACGATGAAGAGCGGCAGCAGGGCGATCCCTTCCCCGTTCGCGGCGAGCCGCGCCAGCAGCTCGCCGTTGTTGGCGGCGATCATCCGGCCCGCCCGCACCTTGCGTGTCCGTCCGCCATGCGACAGCTCCCAGGTCTCCTCTACCGCCTCTTCGTCATAGGCCACGCAGGCATGCGCCGCGAGGTCGTCGGGATCCCGCGGTGTGCCGAAGGCCGCAAGGTAACCAGGCGACGCAACGAGCACGCGGCGCACCGGGCAGATCTTGCGCCAGATCGTCGACTTGTCGCGCGGCGGTTCGGATATGCGGATCGCCAGGTCGAAGGTCTCCGACAGGATATCGATGAAGCGGTCCGTCAGCGCGAGCGAAACCCTGGTATTGGGATATTCGACGCGAAAGCCCGACAGCACGTCGGCCAGGATCTGCTGGCCGAGCGAGAGCGGTGCGTTGATCCGCAGCAGGCCGGCGGTCTCGCCCTGCTCCTCGCGCACCGTCTCCGCGACGGCATCGAATTCGGCGACCAGCGGCCGGACACGCGCGGCATAGACCGCGCCCGCCGACGTCAACGACACCTGTCGGGTGGTCCGCAACAGCAGCTGTACCCCAAGCTCCTCTTCCAGCGCGCCGACGGCCCGCGTGACGCTTGGAGGCGTCATGGCAAGCTGCCGGGCCGCGCCGACGAAGCTTCGCTGTTCGGCGACGGCCAGGAACACGCGGATGTCGTTGAGGTCGCTCATTCGATATTGTTTCAATTATTGAAATAATATTGTCAATATTATTGCTATTCATTTTGCGATTGGCTTGCCCCATCTTCTCCCAGAACCTACGTGCCACGGCACGCAAACGAAACGGAGAGAACCATGCTCAAGCAGATCAAGGGCCTGCATCACGTGACCTCCATGGCCGCGAATGCCCAGGAAAACAGCGACTTCTTCACGAAGACGCTCGGCCTGCGCCGGGTCAAGAAAACCGTGAACTTCGATGCGCCGGAGGTCTATCATCTCTATTACGGCGACGAAGCCGGCACGCCCGGCTCGGTCATGACCTATTTTCCGTTCCCACATATCGCCGCCAGCCGCGCAGGCGCAGGCGAAGTGGGCGAGACCTATTTCGCGGTCGAGAAGGGCACGCTCGGCTTCTGGAAGGACCGGCTGACCGGACTGAAGGTCGGTGGTCTGTCGGAGACGGAGGTGTTCGGCGAAAAGCGCCTGCGTTTCGCCGGCCCCGACCGTGACGCCTTTTCCCTGATCGAAGTCGACGGCGACGTCCGCAAGGGCTGGGAAGCTGCCGGCGTCGGTACCGACGAGGCGATCAAGGGCTTTCACGGCGCGAGCCTGAGGCTCCGGGATGCCGGTGCAACCCGCGAGCTTCTCGGCTTCATGGGCTATGAGCAGGTGGACAGCAAGGATGCATGGGAGCGCTTTGCCATCCCTGGCGGCAACGGCGCCGCCGTCATCGATATCGAAACGGTGCCGCAGGCGGACTTTGCCCGGCAGGGCGCCGGCTCGGTGCACCACATCGCCTTCGCCGTCGAGGATCGCGCAGCCCAGCTCGAGGTCCGCAAAGCGTTGATGGACACCGGTTACCAGGTGACGCCGGTGATCGATCGCGACTACTTCTGGGCGATCTATTTCCGCACGCCCGGCGGCGTATTGTTCGAGATCGCCACGAACGAGCCGGGTTTCGACCGTGACGAGGACTCGGCGCATCTCGGCGAGGCGCTGAAGCTGCCGTCCCGCTACGAGCCCTACCGCGACCAGATCAGCGGTCTGCTGCAGCCGATTGTGGACTGACGCGGTGACGGGCCGGCGCAACCGGCCCGCATCCGCCCGTTTCCGTCGCCGCGAGCAACGGAAATGCCGTCCTGCTTTTTACGCGGTTCCAGAAATCCGATCCGCCGTCGCGGAGACCACGCTTGGGAGACACGACCATGACCACGACATCCTATCAGGCCCTCGTCAGGGCGCCGGCACCCGGTGCGCCTCTCGTCTTCGCCTTTCACGGCACCGGCGGCGACGAGCATCAGTTTTCCGAACTCGTGCGGCAGATGCTGCCGGATGCCGGCCTCGTCTCGCCGCGCGGCGACGTATCGGAGCACGGTGCCCTGCGCTTCTTCCGCCGAACGGGGGAAGGCATCTATGACATGCCGGATCTTGCCGCACGCACGGAGAAGATGGCGGCCTTCATCGCCGCCCATCGGACAGCCAATCCGGGGTGTCCCGTCTACGCGCTCGGTTACTCGAACGGTGCAAACATTCTCGCCTCCGTCGCCTTCTTGCATCCGGGGCTCTTCGACCGGATTGCGCTTCTGCATCCGCTCATACCGTGGAAGCCGCGGCCGAATGCCGGACTTCAACATGTTCGCGTGCTCGTCACGGCGGGGCGCCGCGACCCGATCTGCCCGCTTCCCCTGACGGAAGCGCTGGTCGACTATTTCGAGAGCCAGCAGGCCGAGGTCGAGGCAAGCTTCCACGGTGGCGGTCACGAGATCCGGCCGGAGGAGCTCGCCGCGCTCAACGCTTTCCTGACCGTATCCTGATCGTCACACCGGCGGCCAAACTGCCGCCGGCTGCCCCCTCAGCCGAGCAGCGCCTCGACGGCAAGCGCGACGGAGAGCGTGCGTTCGTCGCTGCCGCGGGGGCTTGAGACGAGAAGACCGACCGGCATGCCGGCCTCGCCTGTTCCGCAGGGCAGCGAAACGCCGCACCAGTCGAGGAAATTGCCGATCGACGTGTTGCGCAGCGTCCTGCCGTTGATGCGGAAGAACAGTTCATCGTCCTCGACGAGCGGTTCGACCCTGGGTGCCACATGCGGAAGCGTCGGGCTCAGGATAAGCTCTCCGGCTGCAAGCCTGCCTTCGAACGAACGGATCAGCCGGTCGCGTGCGGCAAGCGTTTCCACATAGTCCGACAGCGAGATTTTCCCGCCGAGCGTCGTCCGCTTGACGACGCGCTGATCCATCCGTGCCGCTTCCGGCCCGCCGAGCCGGTGTCGGTGCAAGACGTAGGCTTCTGCCGTCACCAGCGCGCCATGACGCGCCATCAGGTCGAAGATCTCCGTGAATTCCGGGAAAGCGGCGCGCCGGACCTTCGCTCCGCCCGCGCGTAGCCTTTCCACCGCCGCTTCGAAGGCCGCGACGACACCCTCCTCGGCGTCGTCGAAGAACACCGTTTCCGGAATGACGAAGGAGAGGTCATCCGGGGCCGGCCATTCGATACCGGTCGGTGCGGGCAGTCCGCGCATGGCGGCGTCGGCCCAGATCGCATCCTGCACGGTGCGGCAGAGGGGGCCAAGGGAATCGAGGCTGGTTGCCAGCGGGAAGACGCCGTCCATCGCATAGCGGCCGCGCGTCGCCTTGTAGCCGACGATGCCGTTGAAGGCGGCCGGGATGCGGACGGAGCCGCCGGTGTCGGTGCCGATCGCGACGGGCACGAGGCCGGCGGCCACCGCAACGCCGGACCCGGACGAGGAGCCGCCGGGTATGCGATGCTCGCCCGGGGGAGAGACCGGATTGCGCGGCGTGCCGTAGTGCGGGTTGATGCCGAGGCCGGAGAAGGCGAATTCGCTCATATTGACCCGGCCGACACTCACCATGCCCGCAGCCGAAAGCGCCCGAACGACTGCCGCGTCGCGTTCGGCCGGCGCCGTGCCGCAGAGCACGCGCGACCCGGCCGTGGTCGGCAGGCCCTCAATATCGAAAAGATCTTTCCATGCCACCGGGATACCATCGAGCAAGCCGCGCGAGCGACCCTCGCGGATGCGCCGCCGGCTGGCTTCCGCCTCGGCGGAGGCGCGCTCCTCCAGAAGCTCGATGAAGATCGTCCGGTCCGGCCAGCCTGCTATTCGATCGAATGTCTCCTGCGCAAGCTCGACGGGATCGAGGGTACCGGATTGCAGCAGGACGGAAAGCTGTGCGATCGAGCGTGAACCTGTTGCCGCCATGTATCCTCTCCGGTCTTCTCTCCCGCCGCGTGCGGAAGCACCGTTCAACAGCTTCGCATCGGCAGCGTCAACACCCCAGCCGGCAGAGCGCCCGCTCCCCCCTTGTCAGAATCGCCGCTCGGCGGCAGGCTCGCGCCCTTGAACAGGGAGGACAGGACATGAAGAAGGCCCTCATCGTCTGGGGTGGCTGGGAAGGACACGAGCCGGAACGGTGTGCCGGCGTCATTCGGGACATGTTGCGGCAAGACGGTTTCGACGTGGCGCTCGCCGGCAGCACAACCGCCTTTGCCGACCCGGCGATCCATGATCTGTCGCTGATCGTGCCGATCATGACCATGTCGAAGATCGAGCGTGAGGAAGCCAGGAATCTGGCGGCAGCGGTCGAAAGCGGCGTCGGCCTCGCCGGCTATCACGGCGGAACGGGCGACGCCTTCCGCGACAGCGTGGACTACCAGTTCATCATCGGCGGCCAATGGGTCGCCCATCCGGGCGATATCATCGACTATACCGTGAACGTGACCCGGCCGGACGATGCGATCATGGCGGGCATTGCCGATTTTCCCTACACGTCCGAGCAATACTACATGCATGTCGACCCCTCGAACGAGGTCCTGGCGACGACGACCTTTTCCGGCGTGCATGCCTGGTGGATCGACGGCGTCGTCATGCCGGTCGTCTGGAAGCGGCGATACGGTCACGGCCGCGTCTTCTATTCCTCGCTCGGGCACGTCGCTAAAGAATTCGACGTGCCCGAGATGCGCACGATCTTCCGGCGCGGCCTCAACTGGGCAGCGCGATGAAGACGGCGCCGTCCTCGACCCTGGCCGTATAGGTATTGAGGTTCCGGCAGGCGGGCAGTCGCTTCGCCTCGCCTGTCCGGTAGTCGAAAACGCCGGAATGCTTCGGACATTCGATGTCGTAGTCCATCACGAGCCCCTCGGCGAGATGGACGGCTTCATGCGTGCAGAGGCCATCGGTACAGAAAACCTCGTCGTCCGGCGAGCGGTAGATCGCATAGGTCCGCCCGCCATGATCGAAGCGCCGCGCGCCCTCCTGCTCGATGTCATCGAGGCGGCAGGCGGAAATCCAGTTGCTCACGATCGTCTCCCTACTTCGTGGTTTCGGCGGCATTGGCGCGCGCCTTGCGTTTCTCATAGCGGGCCTGCATACGCGCCTCGCCGTCGGCGGTGCCGTCGTGCCAGGTGCCGAACCACCGGTCGAACGGCACCAGCCCGTCGCCGTAGTTCACCTCGAAATATTTGTGGTGCAGGTAATGGGTATAGGCGTGGCTATCGACCGCCGTTTCCCGGCCAACCTCGATCTTGTCGAAACCGATATGGCCGACGACCGCGCCGAAGCCGGCAAGATGAAGCTGGTAGATCGCGAGGATCGGGTTCGACGGGACAACTAGGTGCAGCAGCGCCGTCGAAAAATAGAGGAACTGTTCGGCGGGATGCATGGAGAGTGACGACCACGGCGACGGGTTCACCGAATTGTGGTGGACCGAATGGATCCAGCGGTAGAGCGGGGCCCAGTGAATAAGGCGATGGATCGCGAAAAAGTGTGCCTCGTGGAAGATCGGTAGCACGAGCGCAAGCCCGAACAGGTACCAGGGATTGTCTGCGAAAGTGAGCCAGGGCACGAGCCCGCTGGCATAGGCATGCAGGATCCCCACCTCGTAAGCGGTCCAGATCGGCACGGCGGTGCAGAAGGTGCGGATCATGCCGTCGGCATTCTGGCTGTTGAACAGGAAGGCCGGGTTCTTCTGGTCGGAGGGAAAACGAGCGTTGTACTTGAACCGGTTGCCCTGTGTTCTCAGGATATAGAGTCTCAGTTCGAAGGCGCCGTAGAATAGGAAGACGGCGGCGCAATTGACGAGGAAGAGCCTGAGGATCCAGCTCCAATGCAGCGTCGCCATCACGTCGGGCGCCGGTGCGACGGCGTGCCAGTAGCCGACGGCAGATGCTGCAAAAAGCACGTTCCACGGGAGGAAATACTGCGGCAGCCATTTGAGGAAGGCGAGCGGCTTCGGCGGCAGGGTGAAGACCGGTGCCGTCGTGATGCGCCCCTCCGGCGCCCAGTCGCCGCGCCTGTTGCGCTTGCCATATCGCAGGTCGTCCATGGATCTTTCCTTCGGATGACGGGGTTCAGATGGAATATGCGAGAGCGAGGAGGCGATCGAAGGCATCGTCGCCCATGTCGACCTGACGCCGTGGCTCCGGGTAGGTGCCGCCGTGCGGCAGGCCGACCGACAGGAAGGCGGCAAGTGCCGCCGCACGAATGGGATCGAGATGCCGGTCCGGCTCGCAGGACGGCATGTTTATCCCTGCCTCGATCGCCGCCGCAGCTCGTCGGCAATGCAGACGCGTAGCTGGCCGCCGGCGCACGCCCTTCCGGCTCTGCAGACCGTAGACTGTCATGCGGTGTGTCATCGATGTCCTCCCGAAAGTTCAGGAGGATCATAAGTTCGCCGCCCACGCCAGGCTGCAACAGTCTTGATCAGATATGATCAAGACTGTCAGAGATTCTCGGAGGTGACCGTGACGAACCGGATGGGGGCATTCGGCAGCGCCTCCTGCAGGAATCCGAGGCGATGAAGCAGCATGTCGACTGCCCGGCGGGCCTGGGCTTCCGGCGCCTGGTCGAGAACGACGGACATCACGCCGTCCCGAAGGGCCGCCGCGCTGCGTTCCGTCAGTTCGTGGCCGACAAAAAAGATGTTTTGCCCGCGGGGGTGCTTGCGCAATACCGAAGATAGCGCGGCGTTCGCTCCTCCTGCATTGTAGAGCCCGACGAGATCGGGCCAGGACTCGAGCGCCTGCCGAAGCAGCTCCGTGCTGCGCAACGCATCGTCTCCCCCGAGAAGGACGGCCGCAAGCTCCAGGCCCGCGGGCCGATGCTCGGCAAAATAGTCCGACAGGCCGCGAATGCGATCGCGGTGAACCTGATAGATCCCGCTGTGGCATAGAGCGGCCACCCGGCCGGATCGCGGCTGCATGCGACAGAGGAAGAGGCCGGCCGTGCGTCCGGCGGCATAGTTGTCGATGCCGACATAATCCGCCTCGACGCCCTCCGAGCGCGTGACGATCTGGACCAACGGCACCTTGGCCGCCGCAACGGTACGCAGTGCGGCCCGAACGCCGTCGTGGTCGGGCACGGCGACGATCAGGCCCGCGCGGCGGGGCTCCAGGCTGGCGATCCGTGCCGCGATGGCGGCGGGATCACGCTCGTCCATGAAGGTGCGATGCAGCTTGATCGCGGGATCGAGTGTGGCGGCAATTCGGCCGAAGGCCTCCGACAGGCGGGCAAAGAACGTCGTCTCGGGCCGGACGAGAATGACGTCAAGGCGCAGGATACCGCTGTGGCGCTCCGGCAGCCGTCGCGGGTAGTCGAGCTGGCGCGCCGCCGAAAGCACCTTCTCAACCAGCTCCGGCCGCACGCCGCCACGTCCGTTCAGCACCCGCTCGACCGTCGCGGTTCCGACGCCGGCAAGCTGCGCGATGTTCTGAAAAGTCGGCTTCTGTCCGTTGGAATCCATTCGTCGAACCTAGCAGCAGCCACGCCGAGAATCGACGATCAAAACCCGTCAAGTTCGCCGTGTCAGCCGATAGACCTGTGCCGGAGGAAAGTTCCGGAAGACCCAGCCCAGACTTTCGGCCTCGAGGTCGAGCAGGTCCCGGATACGTCGCGAAACAGGACACCGCGGACCGTAGGTGAACTGATAGAAGGCGCCGCCCGGCCGCATGTGCCGAAAGGCGCCGTCGAGGATCGCAAACACCTGCGCGGGTGCCATGGAAAGCAGAGGCAGGCCGCTGACCGTCGCGCCGGGCCGCTCGAACGGATCAAGGTCCTGGTGCGCCAGCGACGCGGCATCCGCGCAGATCACGCGCGCCTCGGGGAAGCGAATCCGCATCATGTCCGCGAAGTCCCTGCCCCGTTCCACGAGAACGAGCTGGCGCTGCTGGACGCCGCGTGCGAGCAGCGCACGGGTAAAGACGCCCGTTCCCGGTCCGAGCTCGATGACGGGCCCTGTCTGGTTGGAAATTTCAGCCGTCATCGCGCGGGCAAGGGCAACGCTCGAGGGAACCACGGACGCGACGCGCAGCGGATCGCTCATCCAGGCGCAAAAGAAGGGTACGGCATCGGGCATTGCGGTGATCTCCGGTGATCCGGCTCGCGACCGGTCCCCACGTCTTAATCGGAGATCGAGGCTCGGTGGTTTAAGACTTGTTTAGAAATGTTGGCAGCCGACGACCTGCCCCGCGGCCGCACTCATTCGGCCGGCGCCGCCGCGCCGCTTGTCCTGCCGTCACCCGCCCTGTCGGGGGCTGCACGGCGCATCGGCTGCGGGTTTTCGTTGAAGGTCTCCGCCGGCAGGATGATCGCTGCGATCAGACCGCAAGGCTGTCGGTTCGTCAGGGTCAGCGTGCCGCCATGTCCCCGGACGATGTCGTCGACAATCGACAAACCGAGCCCGAAGCCGCTTCGGCCGTTGGCATTGCGGGCATCGTCAACCTTGAAGAAGGGGGTGAGCACCCGCTGGTGAAGCTCGCCTGCGATTCCCGGCCCATCGTCCGCCACCGTCAGTACGATCGATCCGTCGGCGGCCCGCGGCAGCGACACCTCGACACGATTTCCGAATTTCGCTCCGTTGTCGACAAGATTGGCGACGGCCCGCGCGAGGGCCCGCGGTCGGCAGGCATAGGCCAGTCGTTCCGGTCCCCTGTAGGTAACGTGGTGGCCGATATCCGAGAAATCGGTGCAGACCGTTTCGACCAGGCTCGGGAGATCCGCCTTCGTCGGCACCTCGCTGGCAGCGTCGTTGCTGAGATAGCGCAGCGTATCTTCGATCATCTCCGCGAGCGACCCGATATCCGCAAGCATCGCGGTGCGCAGCTCCGGCTGCTGCGATCGTTCGGCGCGCAACCGCAAGCGTGTCAGGGGCGTTCTGAGATCATGGCTGATGGCGCGCAGCATGCGCGTGCGGTCGTCGATCATTCGGCGAAGGCGGCTATGCATGTTGTTGAGCGCACGCGCCAGCAGAAACAATTCGCGCGCGCCCTCCTCCGCAAAGGGTCGGTCGCGGCCGTCGTCGGGCCGGAGCGTCTGCGCCGCTTCGGCAAAATACGACAGCGGGCGGCTAATCATCCGGCTCGCATAGACGGACAGGAGAAGAAGCGGTGTCACGAAGAGAAAGAGCTTGCCTGCAATATGGGCCTGCTCGCTGTTGAACCAGGAGTCAGGCGATCGCCGAGGCAGGGTGAAGGCAAGAGCTTCGTCACCCTGCTGGCGAATGATCAAGGCATTGTCGGCACCGTCTGCCGCGACGGGAGCGTAGGCCGCGATATCCGAGGGCAGCTTGCGCAGCACCCTCTGGCGAAGATCGTGTTTCGAGGCCTCATCCGCATTCCCGACCGCAGCCTGCCAGGAGACCCTTCGAAAGGGAAGGCCGCTCGCCGCAGCCGTCGCCAGAACGGCGTCGGCCTGAGCCTTCGTTTCGGCGTTTCGCACCTGCTGTGAAACGAAAGCGAGCCTGATCGCCGTCGCGCTCACATAGGGCATGTCTTCCTTTTCGGGAAAGAACGGCTCGGTGACCGTCGCCAGAACCGCGACGAGGAGCACCGGCAGCACGGCCAGCAGCTTGAGCTGTCGCCGGATCGGGCCTTCGCAGCACCACTTGAGCCCCGCTCTCAGCATCGCACGAACTCGACGTCCGGGGTGAACATATACCCCCCGAGACGAACCGTCTTGATGAAGGTAGGTTCGCGCGCATTCATCTCGATTTTCTGTCGAATGCGGCTCACATGCACGTCGATGCTTCGTTCCACCGGGCCGGCCAGGCCCGCATGCGTCAGCCCGAGCAACTGCTCGCGGGTCAGCACGGCGCCGGGGTTGCGACAAAAGGCGAGCAGCACGTCGAACTCGGCCGTCGTCAGGGAAACCTGGACGCCGTCCGGGTCACGAAGCTGCCGGCGCATCGGATCGATCTGCCAGCCGGCAAACAACAGCACGTCCTTGCGGTTGGTTCGGGCCGGTCCGTAGGATGCCCGGCGGAGCAGGGCCTTGATGCGGGCGACCAGTTCTCTTGGGTTGAACGGCTTCGTCACATAGTCGTCCGCGCCCAGTTCAAGCCCGACAATACGGTCGACATCCTCGCCGAGTGCCGTCAGCATCAGGATCGGCGTTGCGGAAGTGGCGCGCAGGCGGCGGCAGATGCTGAAGCCGTCTTCGCCGGGCAGCATCGCATCGAGAATGATGAGATCGAAGGACGTCGCCCGGATCGCCCGGTCCATGTCGATTGCGTTTTGGGCAGCAAGGCCGTCGTAGCCATGCTCGGACAGCAGTTCGAGCACCATGGAGGCGATCTGGTGATCGTCCTCCACGAGAAGAATCTGCTGCGCGATCAATGGCGGAGCCTTTGTCTGCAAGGTCATTGCTGGCGCTTCGTCCCGATTGTCTAGGTCGCGGGAGCGCTCGCGCTCCCGCGCGCCATCATCGTCGCGAAAGGCGAGGGAGTCATCCGGCATTTTGTTTTGATTTGTTAAGTGAGCCCGACCGCAGCGGGCCGTACCGGCGCGCCGCGGACGTCAGCTCGAACTTTCGAGCCGGTAGCGGGCACCGGGATAGAGAAGCCGTACGGACGTCACGACCTGATCCGACGACCAGGTCCGGCGACGGATGAGCAGGCACGGTTCCGTTCGCGAGATCGACAGAAGCCGGGCCTCCCATGGCTGCGCGACGACCGCTTCCACGAACTGCTCGGTGCGGGAGATCGGCGCGATCGCCGTCAGATAGGCGTTGGGTGTGACATGCTGAAAATTCTGGTCGAGATAGTCCGGTGCCACGGCGGGATTGACGAAGCGATCCTCGATCTGGATCGGCGCCTCGTCCTCGTGATGCACGATCACCGAATGAAAGGCCGGATTGCCGACATCGAGACCCAGTGAATCGGCCAGTTCGTATCCGCAGGTTTCCGTCTGCTTGAGGATGACCTCGGCGGTGTGCTGTGCACCACGCTCCGCGATCTCGTCGGCAATGTTGCGCACACCCATGAACCGGGCGCTGCGCTTTTTCGGCGCGACGTAGGAGCCGCTTCCCTGGACGCGCACGATGATGCCCTCGTTCGCCAGTTCCCGGAGCGCACGATTTGCCGTCATCTTGCTGACACCCATCAGATCAACGAGTTCGTTCTCGGAGGGCACCCGGTGATGAACGGGCCATTCGCCGCTGTCGATCCGCTGCTTGATCTGCGCCTTCATCCGCTCGTAGAGGGGCGCCTCGCGAGGCTCGGAAGCCTTTGCGGCCGGATATGCACCAGGCTTCGACATGAGCGATTTCCCTCTGTGACAGTGGGTATCTGCATACAAAATATGCAGAAAAGATAAAGCGCAAAATTACGACAGACGTCTTGCATCGCGCATTAAAATCTGCAATGTTCCATATACAACTTAGGTGGATCTGGGTCCATCACGAGCACCGCGTTCCTTGTTGCAGGCAATTTTCTCTCTCAACGGATAAGACAATGGACGTCTTGGTTTCCGTCACAAACGCCGACCGATCGGCGAGGCGCGACGTGCGTTCGGCGCGGGAAATAGTCCGGATTGCCCGTCGCTCGGCGCATCATCCCGGCATGACGGATTCTGCAGGCGCGCGTGGTGGTCCAGGCGCGACCGGCGACCGGCCGCGATACGTTCCAAGTTTCAGAGAATCATCAACACGCCGTCAACTTGTATATATAACTTGGAGGGCAGCTGACATTCGCGGCTGCGCCTTTCGAAACGGTCTGCCCAGACCGCCCTGCAATGCCTGAACTCAAATAATCATCTCAAACGAAAAGGGGACTTAAATGTTGAATGCCAAGACGAAATGCATGCTCGCTGCCGCAACCTTCCTGCTTGGAGGGTCCGTCACCAGCGCACACGCCTCCTATTGCGGTGACGGCAACACGGTCACCTTCGCCGGCATCGACTGGGAAAGCGGCGCCTTTATCACGGAAGTGATGAAGATGATCCTTTCGAGCGGCTACGAGTGCAAGGTGGACGCTATTCCCGGAAACTCCGTCACGCTTGAGCAGGCAACCGCCAACAACGACGTCCAGATCTTTGCCGAGGAGTGGATCGGTCGCTCGGACGTCTGGAACAAGGCCGCTGCGGCCGGCCAGGTGACCTCTGTCGGCAAGACCTTCGTCGGCGCCTCGGAGGGGTGGTTCGTACCCGACTACGTGGTGAAGGGCGACGCATCCCGCGGCATCGATCCGATCGCCCCGGACCTCAAGAGCGTATCCCAGCTTTCCGAACCGGCGGTCGCCGCCCTCTTCCAGGATCCGGAAGAGCCTTCGAAGGGGCGCTTCCTCAATTGCCCGTCCGGCTGGACCTGCGAAGGCGTGAACACGGCCAAGCTCGAAGCCTACAAACTCGACGCATCCTACGTGAATTTCCGGCCGGGCACCGGCACGGCGCTCGACGCCGCAATCAGTTCGGTCTACCTTCAGGGAGAACCGGTGCTTTTCTACTATTGGAGCCCCACTGCGATCCTCGGCAAGTACAAGCTGGTCCAGCTCGAGGAGCCGGCCTACGACGAGGCCTGCTGGAAGGAACTGACAAGCGCCGAAGGCAAGCGCGACAAGGCGTGCGCCTTTCCGGCCGTTGAAGTGGCCTATGGCGTGAACAGTGAATTTGCGAAGGCCGCACCGGAGATCATCGAGATCCTCGAAAAAGCCACGTTCCCGCTCGCCGAGCTCAATGCGAGCCTCGCCTATATGGCGGATGAGAAGGCCGACGCCGCGACCGCGGCGGCACGCTTCCTGAAGGAAAAGGGCGACGTATGGGGCGTGTGGGTTTCCCCGGAAGCCAAGGCACGCATTGAAGCGTCGGTGAAATAAACAAAGCGGGCGGGGGCTCATCCCCCCGCCCGCACCTATCGCGGACGCATGCCATCCACCTCTCGCCCCCGGTCGGGTCTGCATTGACAAGGAATTCAGCGATGTTCCCCGAGTCCCTCCAATTCTCAATTCGCAGCCCGATAAACGACTTCGTGCAGTTTCTCGTGGTGAATTACGGATTCGTCTTCAAGGCGATATCGCACGCCATCCTCCAGGCGATCCTGTTCTTCGAGTGGATCCTGCGCGGTCTGCCCTGGTGGGCGATTTTCCTGGCCTTTCTCGTCGTTGCCTGGCTGGCGGCGCGCAAGGTTTCGCTTGTCGTCCTAGTCGGCGTCATGCTGTTCGTCGTCGGCGCGCTCGGCCTGTGGGATCTGACGATGCAGACACTCGCATTGATGCTGATGGCGACGTTGATTTCCGTCGCAATCGGCGTGCCGATGGGCATATGGCTCGCCAAGAGCCGCATCGTGCGCGGCGTCACGCTGCCGGCGCTCGATATCATGCAAACCATGCCGAGTTTCGTCTATCTGATCCCCGCCATCATGCTCTTCGGCCTCGGCAAGGTTCCCGCCGTGCTGGCGACGATCATCTACGCTGTTCCGCCGCTGATCCGTCTGACGGATCTCGGCATCCGCCAGGTCGACGGCGAGGTGGTGGAAGCCGCGACGGCCTTCGGCGGCAATCCGGTCCAGATCCTGTTCGGCGTCGAGCTCCCGCTTGCCACCCCGACGATCATGGTAGGCCTGAACCAGACCATCATGATGGCCCTGTCGATGGTGGTCGTCGCCTCCATGATCGGCGCACGCGGTCTCGGAGAGCAGGTCCTCAACGGCATCCAGACGCTCGACGTCGGCAAGGGACTGGAGGCAGGTCTTGGCATCGTCATCCTCGCCATCGTGCTTGACCGTATCACCCAGGGCTTCGGCACACCCAAGCTGGAGGGAAACAATCGTGGCTGAGATCGCAATCCGCAACGTCTACAAGATTTTCGGCCGGGAGCCACGCAAGGCGCTCGCCATGGCCCGGGATGGCATCGACAAGGCCGAGATCCTTGCGAAGACGGGGTGCAGCGTCGGTCTCAACGACGTCAGCCTGACGATCGGCGCGAGCCGCATCTTCGTGATCATGGGACTTTCCGGCTCGGGAAAATCGACCTTGGTGCGCCATATCAACCGTCTGATCGAGCCCACCAGCGGCGAAGTCCGCGTCGACGGCCGCAACGTCCTCGATCTGGCCCCGCGGGACCTGCGCGAATTTCGCAACCGCAGCGTCAGCATGGTGTTCCAGAGCTTCGGCCTGATGCCGCACCGCACGGTGCTGCAGAACGTCGTGTACGGCCAGCGGGTGCGCGGCCTCGGCAAGGCCGAGGCCGATCCGATCGGCATGAAATGGATCGAGACCGTCGGTCTGCTCGGATACGAGAACAAATATCCGCACCAGCTTTCGGGCGGCATGAAGCAGCGGGTCGGTCTCGCGCGGGCACTGGCCGCCGACACGGACGTGATCCTGATGGACGAGGCGTTCTCCGCCCTCGATCCGCTGATCCGCAGCGACATGCAGGACCAGTTGCTGCAACTGGAGAAGAACCTGTCGAAGACGATCGTCTTCATTACCCACGACCTGGACGAGGCCGTGCGGATCGGAGCCGAAATAGCCATCCTCAAGGATGGCCGGCTGGTGCAGGTCGGCACACCGCAGGATATCCTCCACCGTCCCGCCGACGACTATGTCGCGCGGTTCGTGCGCCGCCATGCCGGCGCCCTCGAGGCAGACCATGGCTGAACGCATCCTTCTCGACGACCGGCTGACCTGGCGCGGCATCGCGGCTGTCGCGCAAGGGCTGCCGTTAGCCCTGTCCGACGGCGCCTGGGCACGCATCGAAAAGGCTCGGCACATCGTCGATGCGCTGGTGGCACGCGGTATCCGGGGCTACGGCATCAATACCGGTGTCGGTGCGCTGTGCGATGTCGTGATCGATGTGAACCGCCAGCAGGCGCTGTCGCGCAACATCCTGCTGAGCCATGCCTGCGGCGTCGGCGAGCCGCTGGGGTCCGCCGAAACGCGGGCAGTGATGGCGGCGCAGATCGCCAACTTCGCACATGGCTTCTCCGGCGTTCGGCGCGAAACCGTGGAAGCTCTGCTGGCACTGCTCAATGCCGATCTGCTGCCGGTCATACCGTCGCGCGGATCCGTCGGCTATCTGACCCACGCGGCGGCAATCGGGATCGTACTGATCGGCGAGGGCGAGGTGCGCCACGAAGGTCGTTCCATTTCCGGCAGGGAGGCACTCAACTGCCTGGGGATGGCGCCGCTCGTGCCGCAGGCCAAGGAAGGACTGAGCCTCGTCAACGGCACACCCTGCGCGACAGGGCTCGCCTGCCTCGCCCTGTCGCACCTGGAGCGGCTGCTCGACTGGGCAGACGCAGCCGCCGCGATGACCTACGAGAACCTCGGCGCCCAGGCAGGTCCGTTCGCCGAGGCGGCGCTTGTTCTGCGCACGTCGCAGGGACTTCGCCAGGTCGGCGCCAATCTGCGCCGATGGCTCACCGGCAGCGCGCTTCTCGCCGAAGCCGCCGGCAGCAGGACCCAGGACCCGCTCAGCCTGCGTGCCGTGCCGCAGGTTCATGGCGCCGTGCGCGATGTCTTCCGGCAACTCGCCGACGTCGTCGACCGGGAGCTTGCCAGTGTAACCGACAACCCGGCCGTCACCGGAACGCTCGACGCGCCAGAGGTCCATTCGCAGGCGCACGCGGTCGGGGCCGCACTAGGGCTTGCCATGGACAGTCTCGCGACAGCCGCGGCGGAGCTGGCGGCAATTTCCGAGCGGCGGATCGATCGGCTCGTCAACCCGCTGGTGAGCGGCCTCCCGCCCTTCCTCGCCTGGGAAGACGGCGTCTGCTCCGGCTTCATGATCATTCAATACACCGCCGCCGCGCTCGTCGCCGAAAACCGCCGGCTCGCGGCACCGGCAAGCCTCGACGGCGGAATTACCTCGGCACTGCAGGAAGACATTCTCACACATGCAACACCGGCGGCCGACAAGGCGCTCGGCGTGATCGCGAACCTCGAAACCGTGCTGGCGATCGAGCTTCTTGCCGCGACGCAGGCCTACGAGATGCAGTCCCGCCAAGGGGAGAAGTCCGCACGCACCGCCCGGCTCTTTGACTTCATCCGGTCGCAGATCGAGACCTATCGCGACGACCGGCCGCTCAACACGCTGGTTTCCGCGATGCGTGGCATCCTGCGGGATGAAACCGCGCCGTTCCGGTTGGACCGCGAGCAGTAGAGGTTTTGCCCGCGTGACGCGCCACCTCCGCCGCGGGGCGCTGCGCGAACCGCATACGGACACGCATGGATCGAGCGTGTCGGCAAATTCAGGGATATCGGAAACGGCCCGGTCGCGGTCGCCCCATGACGTCGAACTCCGAGCAGCATATGTGGCTGCCGGCGTTAAACGGAACGTCAATAGACGGCGGGCATGCCGGTGGGGCGGATAGAGCGCTTCTGCGCGGCAATACGGAACGGTGCGTTCGCAGCACCGTAGCCGCGATACCCGCCGCGGCGTTCGACGATCTCGAAGAAGAAGCCTTCGCCATGCGGCGGTCCGTAGATCTGGAAATAGTCGCCATGCTCGTCGCGGTCGTAGAGGATATTCTCCTGGCGCAGCCGATCGACGAAGTCGGGCTCAAGCCCGAAGCGGACTTCGATATCGTCATAGTAGTTGCGCGAGATCATCAGTGACCGGAAGCCGCTCGCCTTGAGTTTCAGCGCAGTTGCAAAAATGTCGTCGGTGCTGAAGGCGATGTGCTGGACCCCGGAGCCGAAGCTCTCGGCGACGAAGTGGCCGGCAAGCGTGCGGTGATTGTCGGCACCGTTGAGCGTCAGGCGGAGGGATCCCGTCTCGTTTTCCACCACCTGGCTGCGGACGAGGCCCGCCGGATCGACGATGTCGACCTGCGGCAGTTTGCCGGCGTTGAGAAGCGCCGTGTAGAAAAGCAACCAGCTCGGCAGTTCCTCGGCCTTCATGGATTGCGCGACATGATCGATCGCGGTCAGCCCGGCGCCTGCTTCGGCTTCTCCCGCCAACGCAACGAACTCGCGCGCCCAGACGTCGTCGTCCTTGCCGACGAAATAGAGGAGGCCGCCCCCGACGCCGCGGATCGACGCCAGCGGCGCTTCGCCTTCACCCGCAGGCGGCACGAAAGTCTCGATCCCCAGCGCGCGCGCCCGTTCGATCGCCGCACCGGCGTCGCCGACCTTGAGCCCCAGCGCGTAGGCGGACGTGCCGTGGACGAGATAGGTGGAATGCGCGAAGCCCTTTTGCTCGGAATTGACGACAATGTTGATGCCCCGCCCGTCGCGTGACTGACGCCACAGCTGAACGGATTTTTCGCGGTGTTGCGCGACCGGTGAAAAGCCCATCGTCCTCAGAAGATCGCAGAGCATCTCAGCCTCCGCGGGATCGGCCGTGAACTCGGCAAACTCGACGCCGAGCACCTCCGTCCGCTCCGGCATGGCCTTGCCCAGCCGGATCGCACCCGGTTCACTCCTGCGCACCTGGTCCATCAGCTGGATCAGCGAGCGGTATCCGTCCTCGGCGATCGCCTTGGCCGAACCGCCGCGGAACTGATCGTTGAAAATCTCGAGGGAAACGGCGCCGTCATAACCGGTCGCGGCAACGGCCGCCATGAAGTCCGCCACCGGCAGGTCTCCCTCGCCGGGCATATTGCGGAAATGGCGGCTCCAGTAGAGCAGGTCCATGTCGATCCGCGGCGCATCCGCGAGCTGGACGATGAAGATCCGGTCACCGGGAATGGCCCGGATCGAACGCAGGTCGATGTTGCGCGACAGCGTATGGAAACTGTCGAGGATCAGCCCGATGGCCGGGTGATCGGCACGGCGCACGATCTCCCAGGCATCCCGGTGGTCGTTGACATGCCTTCCCCAGGCGAGCGCCTCGTAGCCGACGCGCAGATCACGTTTCGCCGCCCGCTCGCCCAGTTCACGCAGATCGTCTGCTGCCCGGTCGATGCCGCCGATCGCGAGTGGTGAGACGCTGGAGCAGATCAGCATGAGATCGGTGCCGAGATCCTGCATGACGTCGAACTTGCGTTCGGCGCGATCGAAGGCGCGCGACCGGTGCGGCTCCGGCAGACCTTCGAAGTCGCGGAACGGCTGGAAGAGCGTGACCTCGAGGCCGTGGTCGCGCACCATGCGGCCGACCTCGGCCGGTGAGCCGTCGAAGGTCAGGAAGTCGTTTTCAAATATCTCGACGCCATCGAAGCCGGCGGCGGCAACCGCGGCGAGTTTTTCCGACAGCGTGCCGCTGATCGAGACCGTGGCGATCGAGGTTTTCATGCGGAAATCCTCTCGATGGAGTCAGGACGGGCGAGTTCCCTGCGCAGTGCCTCCGCGTCGACAGTCGCCCCTGTGAAGAGATGGAAGGCATCGACACCCTGATGGAAGAACAGTTCATAGCCGCTGATGATCTCGACGCCGGCGGCGCGGCAGTCGACCAGGAACTCGGTGTCGACCGGCGTATAGACGGCGTCGAAGGCCCAGCGCCGTCCCTCGATCAGCGGCTGCGGAATGGCGGTGCCCGGATAGCCGACCATGCCGAGCGGCGTGCAATTGACCAGTCCCTGCGCTCCCTCGACCGCCTCATCGATCGAACCGGCGACATGGGTCTCCATCGCAAAGCCGGATCGTTCGAGGGCCGCGACGAGCGGCTTGACCCGTTCGGGCGCCCGGTCGTAGATCGACAGCCGCGGGCAGCCAAGGCCGGCGAGCCCGAAGGCGACGGCCTTGCCGACGCCGCCGGCACCAGCCATGGCGACAGGTCCCGGGCTTGCCCCGCCGAAGGCCGCCCGATAGGCACGCATGAAGCCCGTATAGTCGGTGTTGTAGCCGACAGGCTGCCCTGCGCCGAAGATCACCGTGTTGCAGGCGCCGATTGCAGCAATCGCCCGATCCGGCACCGACAGGAAGCGTGTCACCTCTTCCTTGTAGGGGTAAGTGATGTTGATGCCGCGATAGCCGCCCGTCCGGCAAGCCTCGAAGACTGCGTCGAACGACTGCCCGCGATCGGCAGGGACGAGACGCTCGTAGCTGACGTCAAGTCCGCACAGCCGGCCCGCCAGCACATGGAGGCGCGGCGACTGGGACCGCGTGATGTTGTCCCCGATGAGCCCGAGACGGATGGCGGATGGCGTCATGGGATCATTCCTTCCCCTTGAGCGGTTGTCCTATCTCGCCACCGGTCCCGTCGGCCCCGTGTCCCCTGAAGGATTTCCACCAGGGTGTCTGGCTGATGACGACGAAGACGATGACGAGCAGCAGTGGCAGCGACAGCGGGCTGGTGACGATACCCTTCAGGAAGGCCGGGATACTCTCCTGCTCGGAGATGATCGCGCGCCGCCAGTTGTCATCCATCAGCCGGCTCAGGATGATGCCGAGCACGACAGGGCCGACCTGGTAGCCGTAGAGCTTCAGGAAGTAGCCGAAGACGCCGAAGCCGAGCATCCACCAGACATCCATGACAGAATTGTTGATCGAGAAAGCCCCGACGACGCTGAGCAGGAGAATAAGCGGGAAGAGGATCGACTTCGGGCACTCGACGAGCTTCGTGAAGATCCGGATACCGGTCAGGCCGAAAATCAGCATGAAGATATTGGCGAGCACCAGGTTCCCGACGGTGAACCAGAAAATGTCGGGCTTTTCGATCATCAGCAGCGGACCGGGATTGAGCCCGTGGATGAAGAGCGCACCGATGATGATCGCGGTGACGGCGTCGCCGGGAATGCCGAGCGTCAGCATCGGGATATAGGCCCCGCCGACCGCCGCATTGTTCGCAGTCTCCGGCCCGACGATGCCTTCTTTCGCCCCTTCGCCAAAGGGAACCTCGGGGTTCTTCGTCACGCGCTTGGCATGGTCATAGGCCATGAGCGCCGCAATATCGCCGCCGGTTCCCGGAAGCGCGCCGATGATGACGCCGATGCTCGACGTCTGAAGGCTGAGCGGCAGGTATTTCTTCACATCGGCGAGCGACGGCACGATGCGGTCGACCTTCTGCTTGATGGCCTCGGCGTGCAGGCTGTGCATCTGCAGCAGCGCTTCCGAGACGCCGAAGAGGCCGATCATCAGGGCAATCGGCGATATGCCGTTCATGAGCTGGACAGAACCGAAGGTGAAGCGCTGCTCCGCCGTCATCGGGTCGAGGCCGACCGTCCCCAGCAGCATGCCGAGCGCACCGGCAAAAATGCCCTTCGCAAGGCTTTCCCCCGACAATGCCCCGACGAGCAAAATGCCCATGACGGCGAGCAGCATGTAATCGCGCGGCTGGAAGAGAATGGCGAATTCGCTGACCACCGGTGCGGCGGCGGCCAGAACGATGATGCCGACGAAACCCCCGATGAAGGACATCACGGTGGAAAGCGCAATCGCCGACCCGGCCTCCCCCTTCTTGGCGAGCGGATAGCCGTCAAGTGCAGTCGCGATGGCGGCGGGTGCGCCCGGAATGTTGAGCAGGATCGCGGTGCGCGATCCGCCATAGACGCCGCCCATGAAAATCCCGTTCATCAGCGCCAGCGCCGGATTGACCTCCCAGCTGAAGGTGAAGGAGATCAGGATCGATACCGCCATGGTGACGGAAAGGCCGGGAATGGCGCCGATATAGATACCGGCGAACGTGCCGAGCGCCGTCAGCGCGAGAAGCTCTGGCTGAACCCAGGACGAAAACAGATGGGTAAGAGCGTCGAGCATGGCCTAGTTCCCTCCACCCAGCAACGCAACGATACCGGCCATGATGCTGCGCTCGGGAATGACCCCTTCCGGAAGCACGACCTGGAAAATCACCCGGAAGACGATGTAGACGCAGACGATGGACACGAGGGAGAGCAAAAGGGCGCGCTTGAGCCGGCCACCTTCGAGAAACCAGGTGGACACCATCAGGAAGAGGAACGAGGCGAGCACGAAGCCGAGCGACTCGAGCAGCACCGAATACGCAAAGATGAAGAGTGAGAAGACGACGACCGCCGACGGCAGGATCTCCTTGCGAAACAGTGCGAAGCCTCCCTGTGCGGACGGCAACCGCCAGCTGCGCAGAAGGGCGATTGCGGCGGTCAGGCTCATGATGGCGGTCATCGCCATGGGGAATGCGCCGGCGGAGCTTAGGGCGGAAAAGCCCGAGATATTGTAGGCCTGCCAGAACATGAACAGGCTGAACGCGAGCAGGACGGCGTTGAACGCCAACTCGCCGGGCCGCCTCGTGTGAATGTCGTCGTGCATGGGTAAATCTCCTCCCTCGATGCCGTCCTCCGGCGACAGGGCCGGCCGGGCAAGGGACCGGCCGGGTCTCCGGCTGCCGTCAGGGCTTCGGAATTCCGAACTCCTCCGGCGACTTCTTGGCGATGCCGGCATCATAGGCCACCCAAGCCGTCGTCGACTGCCATTTCTTGAGGAAGGCATCGGCCTCCTCGCCCGAAATGTTCATCGGAACATAGCCGCGGTCCGACAGCAGCGTCTGGAATTCAGCCGAGTCCGCGCCGGACTTGAAGGCGTCCACCAGCTTCGCTGTCACGTCCTCGGGCGTGTCGCGCTTGACGAAGACGCCGAAGAACGGTCCCCAGGGCATGAACTTCTCGAACTGCGGGAAGTCCGCCACGATCGGCTTGGCGTCCGGCAGGACGGGGCTTGCCTCCTTGTCGAAGATGCCGAGCATTTTGATGCGACCGGCCTTCACGTGCTCGACGGCAGCGCCGAGAACGGCAGGCATGAAATCGACCGCGCCGCCCTGCATCGCCGTCAGCGCCGGGCCGTCGCCGTCGAAGGGAACGGCCGTCACCTTGAAATCGAGCTGCGTGGACAGCATGCCGCCGACGACCGAGGGCAGGCCGCCAGGACCCGTCGAGCCCATCTTCACCTTGCCCGGGTTGGCCTGGACGTAGTCGACAAGTTCCTTGATCGTATCGAAGGGTGCGTCGTTGTTCGCCACCAGAACCGGGATGCCGCGGGCGAGCATGTTGACGGGATAGAAGTCGGCATAGTCGAGTTCCGACAGCCCCATGACCTTGTAGAGCTGCGGATTTTCAGCGCTCATCAGCAGCGTGTAGCCGTCAGACGGCTGGGACGCGACGAACTGCGTGGCAATCACGCCGACGCCGCCGGTCTTGTTCGTCATGACGATGCTGCGACCGAGTGCCTTCTCCGCATGGGGCGCTACCGACCGCATGACGAGATCGGTGCTACCGCCTGCGCCCCACTGGATGACGCCCTGCAGATCCTGTTCCGGAAAATCCGCAGCCGTCGCATAGCCGGCAAAAAACACGAGGGCGGCAGCCGCCCCCTTCATCCTCTTCAACATGGAATCCTCCCTTGGAGCAAGGCTCTAACGAACTATATGCCGGGCGAAGTCCTCTCTCCACCGGCGCTGAGCGCCTGAACGGCTCAGCACCCTATGTTTGTCAAGTTTGTAACTATAACGCAAATACCCTTTTTGACGTCGGCGATACCGTTCAGTTATGAATCTGACCCGATTGGGCCGCGCCGTATCAGGTCGTCCATGACCCGCCGCAGCGTCACGACGAACCTCTCCGCATAACTCGACAGCGCTGCATCCGCCCGATAGGCGACGTAGGTCTGGAATTCCGTATCATCGCTGATTGGAATGACCGCCAGCCCCTGGTCCGCAATGTCGCCGACGGTGAAGGCATCGATCACCGCGATGCCGAGGTTGCGTTTGACGAGGGCGCAAACGGTCGTGCCGAAGCGGGCACGGATGGGAATGTGGTATTCAAGCTTCTCCCGCTCGAAGATGCCCGCCATGATGGCCCCGTAGGGATCGCGCGGGTCGATGCCGATGAGCGGGTACTGCGCGATCTCGCGGGCGGAGATCGTGGTCCTTGCGGCCACCGCATGCTCCTTCGCAGCGATGCAGACCAGGCGCCCCTTGGACAGCGGCTCGAAGGTGATGGACGGATGCGACAGCCGGTAGCTCATGACGACCAGCTCTCCCTTGCCCAGCATGAGATAGTCGATCGCCTCCTCGATCTTCAGGATGTCGAAGTTGATGCGGATTTCGGGGTACTGCCGCATCAGGACGGATATCGCCTGCGGCACCATGACATTCGCGATACTTGGCACCGAGCCGATGGCGAGCTCCACGCCGAGGCCCCGCTCCAGCTGACCGATCGAATATTGCAGGTCCTCCACCTTGCGGTGCACATCCTGAAGCTGGGTGAAGATGTCGCGCGCCTCGGCGGTCGGCACGTAGCGGCCCGCCTTCCTGGCGAAAAGCTTGATGCCGAGCGACGCCTCGATGTGCTTCATGGTGCGGCTGACGCCCGGCTGGGCGACGTTCATCAGGCGCGCGGCACCGGCGATCGTGCCGGCGATCATCACGGCCCGCACCACCTCGATCTGGCGCAGCGTCAATGCCATCCTTTCCTCCCGCGCGTCTCCTCAGCCGCTGATCCCGTCAGTCGATCAGAGGCGCGGACGAGGCGCAAGACGGCTAGAGCGTTTTCGACGTGCCGCGTCGCACCGGACGGCCTTCCTCGGCCTTGTAGAAATACTGGCTGGCCACCAGCCATCCTTTCAATGGCCGCAGCGGCGGAATGCATGTCGCCAGCATGAAGGGACCGGTGACGAAAAGCTGAATCCAGAGCGGCGCCGTAAATGCGACTTCGAGCCATACGCCGAGTGCCACGCTCGGCACACAGGCGAAGCAGATGACGAAGAAGGCGGGGCCATCGGCGGGATCGGCAAAGGAATAGTCGAGCCCGCAGGCCTCGCATTCCTTTCGCAGCGCCAGGAAGCCATCGAACAGGTGACCCTGTCCACAGCGCGGGCACCGACCGCGCAAACCGGTGCGAATCGGGGAAATGAGAGGATATTCAGTGTCCATGACGCATCCACTTTCGCTGCCAGCCATCATCATATGCTGTCAATTCCTTATATTGATTGCATTCAATACTATTACATTGAAAGCTTATTGACAGTCCATTGGCCAGAGCGCCGCAGCGGCCCCATCCGTGCGCCGAACGGGCAACGGCCGAGAACCGGGGAAGCAAAAGGCGGAGTTGAACGACTAGGCTCAGGACCTATTAATTTCGTTTGAGATGTGATTCCCGGTTTCCGACAGGAGGCCGTGATGGATGATTTGTT